>DATFVF010000249.1:0-4990 GCA_035260465.1 Pseudolabrys sp.
GGAAGGCTTTGGCAGCGGAAAAGGTTCGGGCGGCGGGAGCGCGCCGATTCATTTTGGCGATACGGAAAAGCACGAGCAGAAGGAAGAAGCGGCTGCGTCGAACAACGGCGCAAATGGCGCGGCGAAAAAGTCCACGAAGAAGCCGGTTGTTGCCGCGAGAAAGGCAAAGCGCTAATGGCTCAAGTGACCTTTCTCGACGCGATCAAGCAGGCGATGCAGGAAGAAATGGAGCGCGATCCGACGGTGGTGCTGATCGGCGAAGACGTCGGCGTTTACGGAGGCGCGTTCAAAACGAGCGAGGGGTTGCTCGCCAAGTTCGGCTGGGAGCGCGTGATTGACACGCCTATCAGCGAGAGCGCGATCGTCGGCGCGGCGTGCGGCATGAGCTATCTCGGTTTGCGCCCGATTGCAGAGATGCAGTTCATCGATTTCATCGTCTGCGCGTTCAACCAGATTACGAACTTCGTGGCCAAGGGACATTATCTGTGGAACGCGCCGGCGCCGATCGTGATCCGCGGACCGGCGGGCGGCGGCGTGCACGGCGGACCGTTTCACTCGGCCAATCCGGAAATGTATTTCGTGCACACGCCGGGACTGAAGGTGATCTATCCCTCGACACCGTACGACGCAAAAGGCCTCCTAAAAGCGGCGATTCGCGACAACAATCCCGTGCTCTTTTTCGAGCACAAGTTTTTGTATCGCCGCATCAAGGAAGAGATTCCGGAAGATGATTACGTCGTGCCCATCGGCAAAGCGGCAGTGCGGCGCGAGGGAAAGCATCTGACTATCGTGAGCTATGCGGCGATGATGCACACGGCGCTCGAAGCGGCGGATGAATTGGCAAAGTCCGGCATCGAAGCCGAAGTGATCGATTTGCGCACGCTCGCGCCCCTCGATTCGGACACGATTGTGGAATCGGTGAAAAAAACGAACCGGTGCCTCGTCGTGCACGAAGACACGAAAACGGGCGGCATTGCCGGCGAGATTGCGGCGATACTTTGTGAACGCGCCTTCGGGTACCTGGATGGCCCGCTGATGCGCGTCACGGCGCTCGATACGCCCGTGCCGTATGCGCCCACTCTGGAAGAGTACTTCTTGCCGAACAAGGAAAAAGTCGTGCACGCGGCGCGGGAGCTGGCGAGATATTAGCTTTACGAATTACAGGAGAACGCAATGGCAGCCGATGTCGTAATGCCCCAGATGGGGGAAAGCATTTTCGAAGGAACGATCACCAAGTGGCTGAAAAAGCCCGGTGACAAGGTCGAGCGCGACGAGCCGCTCTTTGAGATTTCCACGGACAAAGTGGACGCGGAAATTCCGTCGCCGTCGGCCGGCGTGTTGAAGGAGATTAAGGTCACCGAAGGCCAGACCGTGCCCATCAACACGGTGGTTGCCGTGATTGACGCGGGAGGTGCTGCCGCCGCTGCGCCTGCACCGCCTCCAGCAGCTAAGGCAGCTCCCGCTGCGACGCCCGTTCCTGTTGCCGTGGCCGCTGTGCCAGCGCCTAAGCCGCAAATCGTTCCGCCACCGGCGGCGCAGCCTGCCGCGGTTGCTCCCGCGGCGAGCGCCACGAGAGAAGCCGCGCGCGTGCACTCTTCTCCGCTCGTGCGCCGCATGGCCAAGGAACACGGCATTGACTTGACGACGGTGCCGGGTACCGGCTCGGGCGGGCGCGTCAGCAAGCAAGATATCGAAGGGGCGATTTCCGGGTCGGCCGCGCCCGCAGGGGTTTCGGCGCCAGCATCGGCTGCTCCTGCCGCGCAGCGTGTCGCTCCGCCGCCGGTTGCGCCGGCTCCCTTGGCCGGAGGCGGAGGCCCAGCCGCGCACGGAACGCAGTATGTTCCGGCGCTACAGCTCGGCGTGCCGCGCGAGCGCGTCTACTTCGGAGACTACGAAGTCGAACCGCTTTCCAATATGCGGCAGAAAATCGCCGAGCATATGGTGGCGTCGAAGCACGTTTCGCCGCACGTCTATTCCGTGGACGAAATCGACATGACAAAAATCGCTTCGCTGCGCGCCAAGTCCAAGGACGAGTTCGAAAGGAACTACGGCACGAAGCTGACCTTCATGCCGTTTTTCGTGAAAGCCGTGGTGGCGGGATTGCGCGCGTATCCGACTCTCAACGCTTCACTGGACGGCACAAACGTCGTGCGGCACAAGGAAATAAACATCGGCATCGCCGTGGCGCTCGATTGGGGCTTGATCGTGCCCGTGGTGAAGAGCGCCGACGAAAAGAATATTCTCGGAATTCAGCGGACGATGAACGATCTGGCGGAGCGCGCGCGTTCGAAAAAGTTGAAGCCGGAAGAGGTGCAGGAAGGAACGTTTTCGATCACGAATCCGGGCGTGTTCGGCGGGTTGTTTGGATTGCCCGTGATCAGCCAGCCGAACGTCGGCATTCTGGGCCTCGGCGCGATCGAAAAGCGTCCCGTGGTGATCAACGATTCGATTGCCATCCGTTCGATGTGCTACGTCACGCTGAGCTACGACCATCGCGTGGTGGACGGCGCCATCGCGCACCAGTTCCTGCACAAGGTGAAAGAGACGCTGGAAAATTGGAGCGAGCCGCTCGTTTAAGGAAGACGGTTTTGAGTCGTAGATTTTAAGTCATGAGTTAAGAACGAGACGAGCCCGGCAAGGTCTGCCGGGCTTTTTCCTTTTGTGGACAGGCCAAAGCGCGGATTCCCGGAATGCTGTGCGGGCACGCGACTGGGCCCGCATTTCGAGCGGAAAGTTTCACTTACAACTTTGGACTTAGAGGACTTAGAACTTAAAACCGTTTTACTGCAGCATCGGCTTGAGCTTGGCGACCCACACGGCAAAGCCTTCCATTGGAATGGGTTCGATGCCCGCGTCGCGCAATGTATCGCGCACGAAGCGATGCCGCAGATTGCCGTTGTCCAGCGGCACATCGGTAATCGCGGCAAATTCAGATTTGAACGCGGCGCGCGGCGCGATGTACTGCGCAGTGTACGCGTATTCTTTGCAGGCCATCGGCGAACGGCTGACGCTCAGGGTCTGAACAAAGCCCCGCGTGCCGTTGCGCCGGTAGCAGTAATCGATGCGCATGGGATCGCCCGGAAATGTGAACTCCGCGACCCTCGTCGATTTTTCAATGCGTTCCCACAATCGCGCCTGGTGCCACACCTGCGAGCAATAGTTGCGCATCGTCGCGCGGCTGCCCGGCGCGCCCACGCGGGAGCCGCCGCGGTCCAGCTCGACGTGTTCCGAGTACAGGCGGCTTGCTTCCTGTTCGAGATCCACGGCGTGGACGCCTTTTTGCGGGCTCAGCTGCAGCCCGGTCGAAAGTGTTCCGTCCCACTTTTCGATCAGTTTCCGGAAGTCCTGGGGCGCCGTGCTGGAGCCTCCACGGAACTGCTGCGACAGTGTTTCGAAATGATCTTCGAGGTGATCGCGCATCCGCCGGATCAAATCTTCGTCCGCGGAGGGCTGCATGCGGCGCAGCCGGGCAAATTCGCGCTCCTCTTCGATCAGGCGGATGCTGCGCTCGCCCGTCTCGGGATCGAACAGCAGGATTCCGATGTTGAGCCACTCGTCACGCACCAGGTCAGACGTATAGCGAAGGATGTGGGCGACAAACGTTTTGTAGTTCTCTTCAGGCATTTCTTACCCGCCCTTCTCAAATCCAGTTCGGAAACGGCCGCCGGTTCGTGTTCTTGGCGGCGTAAATCAGGTCCGGAACGAGTTTGCGCCGGCGCAACAATTGCTCGCCGAGGCGCATCACCGAATCTAAATCGTCCGCATACCATTCCGGCGGAATTTAGCGAAAACACTCGTCCAGCACGCCCTCGCTCATCCGTTTCTCGATGCGCTCCAGCCACGGATCAAACGACGCCCGCCCGATAACGCCTTCGTAGACGCGGTTGCGCGAGTACAGCCCACGCAATGCGGCATCCGGAAAGTTCCACTCCCCCGCGTTGAAGCAGAAACCCTGATCAATCATGACGGTTTCGTACGCCGTTTCCTCCGCGCCGTGATCGGCCTGCCGCCCTCCGCCGAGATAAAACAGCGTCTGCCGCCCGTTCGTGTTGCACAGCCATTTATCGAAGGCGAGCATGCCGGCAAAGTCACCGAGATTCGTTACCCGAGGCAACAGCTCGTCCGGCAAGAAATCCAGCATGGTCACTTTGTGGGGATCGCCAGGATAACGCGAACCGAATTGCAACCCCGGTGCACAGGGCACGCGGGACCGCGGCATTTCCACGCATAACTCCGGCGTCAGCCGGATCAGTTCCGGACTCACTTCCACCACGGCCACCGGTGTTGTCGGCAAGCCCAAACGTGCCGCCAGCCTTGTGGCCAGCAGTTCGTTGACCAGGATCCTGGTATGTTGCGGATTATTTTGGAACTTGACGACGTAATAGTGGCCGTCCGAGCAGCGCATCAGGTGCGATTGCGCGCCACCACGCATTCGGCGTATGTGCCCAAGCGCCCGCAACATGGAGAGATATGGTAGTGATACGTAACGGGCAATACAAGGCCGGCCCGTCTCACGCGAGGCGCAGCGCCAAAACGGTCACGCCGAAATTCCGGGATTGGCACTCTGGCTGCGATGGACAGAGATTCGATTCCGACGAGCGCCGTATCAAAAGAGAACCGGCTCAGGCGCGGGCCCGAGCCGGTCGAGTCTTTCCGCGAAACGCATCTTCGCTACCGCTTCTTCTTTTTCTTCTTTGGCGCCGCTTTCTTGCCTTTCTTCGCTGGTTTTTTCTTGGCGGGCTTTTTGGCGGCTTTCTTTTTCGTCTTCTTCGCCGCCGGTTTTTTCGGAGCGGGTTTTTTGGCGGCGGGCTTCGGCGCAGGCCGCGCGGGCGCCGCCTCTTCCTCCGGCTCTTCCTCCGTAATCACCAGCTCTTCTTCCTCGGTCTCAACGATCTCTTCGGCATCACCGGCGAGCTCGTCATCCTCCAGAGGCGACATCTCGTTGTCTTCGTCAAAATGATCTTTATCGAAATCCATGCGTTCCTCCCCT
>DATFVF010000250.1:0-4107 GCA_035260465.1 Pseudolabrys sp.
ATCGTCGGTCGGCACGCGGATTTGGTATTCGCTGCGCGGCGCGCCGGTTTTTCCAGTTTGTGTGAAGAACGGAAAAATCACCGCCGAGTGTTCCTTGGTGTGGTCGTGATCGGCGCCGAGCTCCTTGGAATAGCTGACGCCCTTGGAGAAGCCGTGCGCTGTTTCTTCGGCGTGAAGTTGCTTGATGCCAATGCCGGTTTTCAGGCGCGTATGCAGCGTGTGGTCGGTGCTGGCCGCACGCTCCGCGAGCCGCCCCTGCTTTTCGAGCACATATTGAAACAGATGACCGTGCGCCCAGGCGCTGTGGGTCGGGTCACCGGTGTTTTCCTGGCACTGCAACCAGTTGCAGGGAATTTCCATAATGCCGATCTGGCGCACAGCGTTCGGCCATACGAACAGATCCCAACGCGGCAAGGTCGGCGCCGGCAGCGGTCCCATATATGCAAACACCAAACCACCCAGCTCCCGAACTGGGTAGGCCTTCAGCGTTTGCTTGATCTCGCCTTGCGGCTTTCCCTCCATTGGCCGCTCCAGGCATTTTCCGGTGTCGCCGTAGAGCCAGCCGTGATAGGGGCAACGCAAGCCGTTATCGTCCGGGATGCCGAACTGCAAATCGACCAAGCGATGCAGGCATCGGTCGCCGATCAGGCCTAGCCCGCCTTTTTTATTCCGATAGAGAACGAGGTCCTCGCCCAGAATGCGCACCTTCAGCACCGGATTTTCCAGAAGTTGCGAAAAAGGCCGGATCGGAATCCAATAACGCCGCATCAACTCCCCGCACGGAGTGCCAGGACCCACTCGCGTAAGCCGTTCGTTCATTTCGGCGGTGATCATGATGTTCTCTCCCGGCGGCGCGTCTGGGGAAGCCTTGAGTCAAAACGGTAGCCAGCCTTCCGGTATTCCGTCAATAATTGTCATAGGCGCGACATTTTTGGGGCCGAGCCGTGGACGCAGACGCAGCCGTGGAGACGAGTAAAGCTGGCCGGGGGGTCGTTAGCTGCATCATTTGCGTTTTGGTTCCGACGATATTCTGGTTCGCTCCGCTGCCGATCGACCCAGTCGCCAAACACGGCGTGGCCATCGCACTGTTCATGGTGCTGGGCTGGATCACCGAAGTGGTCGACCACGCGGTTGTCGGACTGATCGGATGCTTTCTGTTCTGGGCCCTTGGCGTCGTTCGATTTGACATCGCGTTCGGCGGCTTTGCCGATGACACGGCGTGGTTTCTTTTTGGCGCGACGCTTATGGGGGTTATGGCATCGAAGTCGGGTCTCGCACGCCGCCTGGCTTATCACGTCATGCTTCGCGTCGGGACGACCTATCCGCGTATCCTGCTCGGTCTGATCGTGACCGACTTTTTGCTCACGCTCGTCGTGCCGTCGGGCATCGCCCGCATCGTGATCATGGCCGCAGTCGCGCTCGGGTTGGTGGAAGCGTTGAACCTGCCGGTCGGGAGCAACAGAGCGCGCGGAATCTTCCTCATCATCACCTATACCGCCGCGCTGTTCGACAAGATGATCATTGCCGGCGCCAGCTCGATCACCGCGCGCGGGTTGATCGAGCGGGTCGGCGGAGTGGAAGTGCAATGGGGCCAATGGTTCGTGGCGTTCCTGCCTTGTCACATCGTCACGGTGCTCGCGGCGTGGTGGCTCACGCTGTGGCTATTTCCACCGGAAAAGACCGAGCTCGACGGCGGACAAGACTATTTGCGCCAGGAATTGCGCAACCTCGGTCCGCTGTCGATGCCGGAGACAAAAGCGGCAATCCTGCTCGGCACCGCCACAGTGCTGTGGATGACGGATTTTCTGCACCACATGTCGTCGGCGAAAATAGGATTGGGCATCGGCCTGGCGACGCTGTTGCCGTGTGTTGGCTTGCTGCGCGCCGACGACCTGAAAAAAGTGAACTTTCTTCCGGTGTTTTTTGTCGCGGCCGCGCTCGGTATGGCCAAAGTTCTCATGGCGACCAAGAGCCTCGATTTTCTCACCAATATTGCATTCGGATGGATCGAGCCGTTGATGACCGGCATCTTTACGTCGACGATCGTGCTGTATTGGTCGGCGTTTTTTTATCACATCCTGCTGTCCAGCGACATCGCGATGCTCGCTACCTCGATGCCGCTGCTGATGAATTTCGCCAAGAGCCATGGCCTAAACCCTTTGACGCTGGGCATGATCTGGGTGTTCGGGTCGGCCGGAAAAATCTTTGTTTATCAATCGGCGGTTTTGATCGTGGGGTATTCGTTTGGATATTTTAAATCGGGTGACCTGCTGCGCATCGGCCTGCTGCTCACCGTAGTCGAGTTCATTGCGATTCTGCTGATCGTTCCATTCTATTGGCCGCTTATCGGCATTTACTGACGCAGCTCCGCTTCATCGATCGTTCACGCGATCAATTCGACATCGGCAGAGGTAAAAGTGAGGCGTCACAGACGCACTGGCATATCCGTTTTGGCCAATAGCGGACGTCAGCGAGATTGCCTGCGGATACCCCGAGAATCCTATCCGGCGCGCGTCTCGGCCGCCGGTTCGAGGGCGTGCGCCCAGTTAGCGCGCAGATAGGCCTCAAACTCGCCGGCCGTTAGCGGTTTCGCGTAGAGGTGGCCCTGCAACTCCTCGCATTTTGCCGTCCGAAGAAAGGCAGCCTGCGCCGTTGTTTCGACGCCCTCGGCGATAACCTCGAGCCCGAGATTGTGCGCCATCACGATTATGGAGCGCACGATGGCAGTGTCTTGCGGCGTAGACTTTTCGACGATCTTGCGCACGAAGCTCTGGTCAATCTTGATGCGCGTGAGCGGATAGCGCGAAAGATAGCTCAGCGACGCAAAACCGGTGCCGAAATCGTCGAAGGCAACACTCACACCCTTAGCGCGCAGCGTGCGCAACGCGTCAAGCGTCGCGTCATCTTGACCGAGCGCAATGTTTTCGGTGATCTCGATCTCCAGCGCGTCGGGAGAAAGCCCGCTCTGGCGCAACGAGGCCTCGACGTCCTTGAGCAGCGTTTCGCCGCGAAACTGCGCTGGGAAAAGATTGACGCCTACTCGTAGCGGCGGAAGGCCCATCGCCCTCCAGGCCGCGCCGCGCTCACACGCCGATTGCAAAATCCAACGCCCGACCTCAAGCACGATGGGGCTTTCGCTGAGCGCCTCGATGAATGCCCCCGGCGCTAGAATTCCGCGCTCAGGATGCCGCCACCGCAACAGCGCCTCAGCGCCCACGACCGCGCCGTCGCTCACGCGTACCTGCGGCTGGAAATAAAGCTCGAATTCCTTCTTCGCGCAGGCGCGTTTCAACTGCGCGTCGAGTTCGCGCCGTGCTTGCGCCTTCGCGCGTAGCGCGGGAATAAACAGCCGGTAGGCGTTGCCGCCGGTTGATTTCGCGTCATAGAGCGCGAGATCGGCATTCGAGATCAACTCTTCGGAATTGGCACCATCGGCCAGCGCGATCGCGATGCCCGCACTCGCGCCGATGAATAACTGGTGCCCATTGATCTCGAATTTCTCAGAGACACGTTTTAACACCGCATCGACTGCGTGCGCGATCTCGCGCGGGTCGCCACAATGAGGCTGCACCAGCACGAATTCGTCGCCGCCGAGGCGATAAAACCGTCCGTTGTCGGCCTCAAGCTCCGTCATCCGCCGCGCCACTTCCTGCAGCAGGCGATCGCCAGTCGAATGGCCCAGCGTATCGTTGATGTCCTTGAAACCGTCGAGGTCGAAAATTGCAATCGAGGTCGCGCTGCCAAGCGAACTGTCGTTTGCCCGGATCGCCTCGTTGAGATCGTTTTGCAGACTGGTGCGGTTGGCGAGCCCGGTGAGCTGGTCGTAATGCGCGAGAGATTTAAGCTTTTCCTCGACGACCTTGCTCTCAGTGATGTCGCGCCCGGTAAAAAAGTGCTTCTGTTCTGGCTCCGACCACACGCCGGACCAAGCGAGCGTGATGATGCGGCCGTCCTTGTGTACGTAACGCGTCTCAAAGTTGCGCAAGTTGTGGCCTTTGCGTGCCAACCGCATTTCACGCCGAGTATTTTCGAGGTCGGCGGGATAAACAAAATCGATCCCGTTTTGGCCGACCATCTCTTCGGGCGCGTAGCCAAGAATGCTCAAGG
>DATFVF010000251.1:0-16379 GCA_035260465.1 Pseudolabrys sp.
TGCAGCAGGTCGTTCTCGAACAGGTTGATCAGCCGTCCTGGCAGCGCCGAAAGAAGACTGGGCGGGAAGGTGCCCGCGGCAACGCCCAGTACCGCGCCGATGCCAGCGGCAATGATCAGGACGACGGCAGCGGGAAGACCGGTGCCGATGATGCCGACGCCGACAAGCAGGAGCAGCGCGAAACCGCTCCAGTCCATCAGGAATTGTCCTTGGGAACGGGACGCGAAACATCGAGCAGCGCCTGCGCGAGGATGGTCGCGGCCATCGCCCACAATGCCAATTTGATGATGAAGTACCCGGGGTTCCCTGTGTCCGGGAACGACTCCCTTAACTGCAGCGCTGAGACCACAATGGGTTTGCTCGCGAACAGGATAAAAAGTGCCCATGGAACGAGGCCGGCGAGCGCACCGACTTTCTTGATGTAATGACGGATGCGCGGTGAGTAGCGTTGTGCAACGGCGTCTGCGGCCAGATGCGTGCCGGCGCGGGTTGCAGCGGTGACACTCACTGCGACAAAGAGCGCAAAAAAGATCTGGGCGAGATCGTTCGCTTCTCGTGAATACGAACGGAAAAAATCTCGCAGCGGCCACTGCAGGAACAGCAACAAAATCAGCGGCAGTGCCAGCCATTGCACCCCGTCAATCACACCGGCGATTACGCGATCGAGTCGAGATCGCCAATCCATGGGCCTCAATGCCCCACGACCAGTGCCGGCAACCACAGCGACAATGCCGGTACATAAGTCACCAGCATCAGCACGGCGAACATCACGGCATAGAACGGCCAGATTTTGCGCATGACCTCTTCGATGGTGACCTTTCCGACCGCGCAACCGACGAAAAGGATCGCGCCGACGGGCGGATGGCACAGACCGATGCCGAGATTGAGCATCATGATCATGCCGAAATGCACCGGATCGACGCCGAAATTGATCATCACCGGCAACAGGATGGGCGTGCATATCAAAATCGATGGCGCCATATCGACCAGGGTGCCGAGAACGAGCAGCAATATGTTGATCAGAAACAGGATGACGTATTTATTGCTGGAGATGGTCAGGAAGAATGCCGTGATCTTCGCCGGCATCTGCGTCAGCGCCATCACGTACCCCACGCTCGACGCGCAGGCGATCAGCGTCATCACCATGGCGACCGTGCGCAACGTGCGGTGCACCAGCGCCGGCAAATCGCGCCATTTGTAATCGCGATAGATGAACATGGTGACGAAAAACGCCCAAACGCAGGCGACTGCGCCGGCCTCAATCGCCGTGAACACGCCGCCGAGAATGCCGCCAAGGATGATGACGAGCGTGATCAGACCCCAGGTAGCGTCGACGGTGATTTTGACCGCGTCGCGAAATGGAACGGCTGTGCCTCTCGGGTGCCCGTCGCGATAGGCAATCACGACGCACAACACCATGATCGAAAAGCCGAGCAGCAGGCCCGGCACCACACCCGCCATAAACAGGCTGATGATCGAAATCGTGCCGCCGGTTGCCAGCGAATAGATGACCGCGTTGTGGCTGGGCGGCACCAAAAGCGCCTGGACGGACGCCGTGATCGTCACATTGGTGGCAAAGACCCGCGGGTAGCCACTTTTTTCCATTTGCGGAATCATGACCGAGCCGATCGCGGACGTGTCGGCAACCGCAGAACCGGAAATCCCGCTCAGGAAGGTGGTGGCTAGCACATTGACGACCGATAGCCCGCCGCGAACGCGCGTGAAGCCCACCAAAACATCCGCAAAAGCGACCATGCGCCGCGCCATGCCGCCTTCCGCCATGATCGCCCCCGCGAGGACAAAAAACGGAATCGTCAGCATCGCGACCTTGCTCACGCCGTCGGAGATTTTCAGCATCACAGCTTCGAGCGGAATGCCAATCCACAGACAGCCGGCGATGGCGGCAAGGGCGAGCGAGTAGGCAATCGGCACGCCAATGAAGAAGCAGAAGAACATCGTGAGCAGCAGAACCGCGATGTCCATTCGCTTTTCCCGATAGTTTCAGTGATGACTCGCCGGCGCCGGCGGCGCCCCGCAAAGAATTCGCTCGACCACAAACAGAAAGAGAATCGCGCCGCCGAGCGGGATCGGCATGTAGGTCACTCCGACCGACAATTCCGGGAAGTCGGCGATCGAATTATTCCACGTCGTCATGACGAGCTTTGCGCCATATACCGTCATGAAGATGGACATCGCCACCATCGCGATTTCCGCCAATGCCTCGAAAAAACGCCGCCAGAACGTCGGCATCAGCATCACAAAGAACGATACGTTCATGTGAAAGCGGAGGCGGTAGCAGGCAGCGGCGCCGAAAAAGGTCAGCCAGATTGTGAGCAGAACGGCAGTGGGTTCGGGCCACGACGCGGCGCTGTTGAGAACATAGCGAGTGTAAACGCCCCAGGGGATCACGGCCGAAATCAACACCAGCGCCGTACCGGCGATCAGCACGCAAACGAGATAGAGCGCGTCCATCGCTTTGCGGAAGTAGGTGGCCATTATTCCCCCGCGTGCCGAGGCCTTTTACGCCGGCCTATCGGTCGTCATGCCCGGCCTTGTGCCGGGCATCCACGTCTTAGTTTCTCGACAAAGGCGTAGATGGCCGGGACGAGCCCGGCCATGACGCTTCGCGTCACTTCACGTCCTGGATGCGCTTGACCGTCGCGGCGTATTTCGGCCCGTATTTGTCCCACACCGGCTTCACCGCATCCTGGAACACTTTCTTGTCGGCGTCGGAAACCTGGATGATCTGGATGCCGGCGGCTTTGGCCTTGTCCATCGCCTGCAGTTCATAGACTTCCCAAAGTTTGCGCTCGTCCAATTGCGCTTCCTTGGCGAACTTCATCAGCTGCTCCTGGTCTTCCTTCGACATCGCGTCCCAGGACTTCTTGGACAACACCAGCATTTCGGGAACGATCAGGTGCTCGTCGACCGTGTAGAACTTGGCAACTTGATAGTGGTTGTCGAACACGAAGCTCGGCGGATTGTTCTCAGCGCCATCCACGACGCCGGTTTGCAGCGCGCTGAAGACCTGGTCGTAGCCCATCGCGACGCCGTTTCCGCCCATCGAGTTTGCCATATCGACAAACATCGGATTGCCCATGACGCGGACCTTCATGCCCTTGAGGTCGGCCATGGTCTTGATTGGCTTCTTGGTGTTGTAGAAATTCCGCGCGCCGGCATCCATCCAGCACAGGCCGACCAGCCCTTTGCCGCTGTTCGTCACCTTATCGAGCAACTCTTGTCCGATGGGACCGTCGATGACGTGCTGCATGTGCGTGGTGTTGCGAAAGACATAAGGGAGATTGAACACGTTGAGATCGTCGACGACAGGGCCGAGGGCACCGACACTCACACGCGCAAGGGCGATGGCGCCGATCTGCGCCTGCTCGACTGCTTCCTTCTCACCGCCGAGTTGCATCGAGGGATACATCGCGACACTCAGCCGGCCATCGGTGGCCTTCTCGAGTTTCTTGCCCATGTTCTCGACCGCAACCACGGTCGGATAGCCTGCCGGATGAACGTCGGAGGCCTTGAGCACCATTTTTTGCTGCGCTGCGGCCGGTCCACTGGCGAGCGCGCTCGCAACGGCCAGGATCGTGGTAGCGAGGACGGTGGTGAAGGTCTTCATGTCGGCGGCCCTCCCGGTTTATGATTATCCACGTACTATAACCGAGAAAAAAGAAATGCATATCCTGATCACCGGCGCGGCAGGCGACATCGGCACACGGCTGCGCAAGCTCCTCAAAGGCGTCTATCCGCGCATTCGTCTCAGCGACATTCGCAAGCCTGCGGACATCGGCCCGGATGAGGAATTCATCGCCGCCGACCTTTCCGACTACGCCCAGGTGGAGAAGATTACCGCCGGCATCGACGGCATCGTGCATTTGGGGGGGATTTCGATCGAAGGTTCGTGGGACGCGATCCACAGATCCAACATCGTCGGCTGCTACAATCTTTTCGAAGCGGCCTATCGGACCGGCGTGAAGCGCGTCGTGTTTGCGTCGTCAAATCATGCGGTCGGTTTCTACCCGCGAGCGCAGAAAATCGGCGTGAACGTGACCGTGCGCCCGGACAGCCGCTATGGCGTCAGCAAGGCTTTCGGTGAGGCGCTCGGTTCGCTCTATGCCGACAAGCATGGGCTGCGCGTGACCTGCCTCCGCATCGGCAACGTGAACGACACACCGCTCGACAAGCGCCGGCTGTCAATTTGGGTCAAGCCGGATGATCTGGCGCAGCTCATTCGGATCGGGCTTGAGCATCCTGACATTCGTTTTGAGATTTTCTACGGTGCGTCCAACAACGAAGCAGGGTGGTGGGACAACAGCAACGCCCACCGTTTCGGCTATCGGCCGCTTGCGCGCTCGCAAGATTTTCAAACCCAGGCGATGGCAGCGCAGGAGAAGCTTCCCAACGATCCGATTGGCGATCGCTTTCAGGGCGGTCCGTACTGCTCGGACGAATATGATGCCGACCGAAAGCTATAAGTTTCGTCAGAAAGCCTGATGGCGCGGCACCGCTATCCGCCGTAGCTCTGGATCAGCGAGCCCGCGACCAGGCTCCAGCCATCGACCAGCACGAAGAAGATCAGCTTGAACGGAAGTGATACCACGACCGGCGGCAGCATCATCATGCCCATCGACATGAGCACCGATGCAACCACAAGGTCGATGATCAGGAATGGCAGGAATAACAAGAAGCCAATTTCGAAGGCGCGCTTGAGCTCGGAAATCATGAAAGCCGGAACGAGCACGCGTAGCGACATGTCTTCGGGCCGGGCCGGCTCAGCTTCCTTCGACATGTCGACAAACAGCTTGAGGTCTTTTTCGCGCACGTTTTTCTGCATGAAAGCGCGCAAAGGCTGCGAGCCGCGCTCGAATGCCTGTTCGGCCGTGATTTCATTGGCAACGAGCGGTTTGATGCCGGTGTCGTAGGCGCGCTGCAGCGCCGGGCCCATGACGAAGGCGGTCAGGAACAGCGCCAGCGAGACGATCACGGTATTAGGCGGAGCCGTCGCGGTGCCGAGTGCCGTGCGCAGCAGCGACAACACCACCACGATACGCGTGAACGAGGTCATCATCACGAGAATCGACGGTGCCAATGAAAGCACCGTCAGCAGCGCGATCATCTGGATCACGCGCTCGGTCAGCCCATTGCCTTGTCCGAAATTAACACTGATGTCCTGAGCGGCGGCTGACGCCGTCATCGCCCCGAGGACCCCCGCTACTCCGACCACCACCGTCACAAGACGAACACGGCGGTCGGAAGTGGCTGTCACGGTTTCCCTGGTTGACGGCCTAGCAAGCTGGCCATCTCCTCTTCGAGATTTTCGTAGAGATTTTTGCCGGGGGTTGCCGGGGGTTCGCTTCGCGGCTCGGGCTTGGGTTCGAACTTCGGCTCAGCCTTCGCTTGGAAATGCGGTTCCGATTTCGATTCGAATTTCGGTTCAACGCGCGCCTTCAACTCGCGCGTCGGTGGGCGCGCTGCCTGCGCGGCCAGCGGATCGGTGACCGGGGGGCGAGCTTCCGGCGCCGGTGCGCGGCGCAGTGCGGCTTCCAGCTGGTGCGCCATCTCAGCAAGATTGTGATCGGCTTGCGCGGGCGCCGCCGGTTCCGCGAACGGCGGCTGCATCCGCGGGGCCGGTTCGCTGCGCGGAACTTGCCCACCAAGATCGGGCGGATTCAGCCGCGTCGATAATTCGGATGCAAGCCCGGTGAGGCTGTCGGCTGGACGCGCACGCGCGCCCGGTTCCGGTGCGAGCCAAGGCTCTTCGGTTGCAACCGAACGATAGGGTCGGGGCGCCGGCGCGGGTTCGCCCGCAGGCTGCAACGGCCAGCCGTTGTCGATTGTTGGGGCGGCGCGCGCGGCGGGTTCAGCGGGAGCGGTGGCACGTGCCGGCTCGCGCGCAACGTCACGGGCGCCGGCGACGCGCACGATATTCGGTTCAACCACCAGATCGGTGGGGCCACCGATCATCAGCAGGTGTTCGATATTGTCACGACGGATCAGGACCAGCCGCCGCCGCCCATCGACCGTCGCTGCGTCGATCACCGCCAGCCGCGGCTGGCGTCCACGTGTCGACGTGCCGAGGCGATTTGCGCCGAAACGGCGCACCACCCACGCGGTCAACCCGATCAAAGCCAGCACCACCAAGAAGGCAATGAAGAATCGGGCGGCCAGCGGCATTTCCGAGCCGAACAAGCTCTCGAACATCAATGCGCTCCGTTCTTCGGGCGGCTACTCATCGAAATGAGAATCGCGCGAATGGTTAACCCAGCTGGGTACAATTTGCCGCCCTGAATACTAACAGAGCATTAACAAATATAGTGGCATTTTACAGCCAGCTGCGAATTCTGGGCCATTTACGCTGGTAATGGCGGCAGCCGCAACTGGTTCCCTTACCACAATTTTTACCTGCCATTAACCATACGCCCGGCAAAGTCTGCCTAGTGCGACGGTGCTGCGGTGCATGACGTCCCGGGGGACGTTCAGGGGACGTCCAGGGTGCAGGGCGTCTTTGGGGGAACCGGAAATGGCAATTGCTGACATTCCGATATTGTCCATGCTGCGAACGCGGCTCGATTGGGCTCAGGCGCGCCAGCGTCTGCTGGCCGAAAACGTGGCGAACGCCGACACACCGAAATTCCAGGCGCGCGACCTCGCGCCGCTCAAGCTCGACGATGCGCCGCTTGCGACGCCGAATACCGTCGCGACCGTGTCGCTGGCGCGCACCGATGGCAGCCATATCGAAGGGGTCGGCCTTAGCCAAGTTCCGTACCGTAACAGCAAGGCGCCCACCTTCGAAGTGCGCCCGACGGGCAATGCCGTGAACCTCGAAGAAGAGATGATGAAAGTGGCCGCCAACCAGATGGACTTCCAGACGGCGACCGCGCTCTACACCCGCAGTCTCAATCTCATCAAGACCGCGCTCGGCAAGCGCTGAGCCTGCAAGGCGCCGCCTGAGGAGGGCAACGGTGGATTTTCTCAAGACACTGACGATCGCAGCGTCCGGCTTGCGCGCTCAGGCTGGCCGCATGCGCATCATTTCGGAAAACATCGCCAACGCCGACTCGACGCCGCAAAGCGCGGGCGCCGATCCCTATCGGCGGAAGGTGCCGACGTTTCACAGCGAACTCGACCGCACGCTCGACACCCAGCTCGTCGGACTTGGCAGAGTGCAGACCGACACATCCGCCTTCCGCCTGAAATACGAACCGGGCCATCCCGCTGCGGATACCAATGGCAATGTCAAATACCCCAACGTCAATCCGCTCGTGGAAATGACGGACATGCGCGATGCCCAGCGCTCCTATGAAGCCAACATCAACGTGATCACCGCGACGCGCCGCATGATCCAACGCACCATCGACATCCTCAAAGCCTGAAAGGCGTAAATCATGGCCACACCGCTCACTGCCGCCAGTGCCTATGCCAGCGTCGCGCGCATCGCTTCCGACCCGGCTTCCGCGCTTGTCCGCGCGCCCGGCGGCGACGCTAACGGCGACAGCAGTTTTGCCGCCGTGCTCAAGGAAGCGATCGGGTCGGTCGCTGAAATGGGCCGCAAGTCAGATGCGCAGACGCGCGCGGCGGCAAACGGCAAAGGGAATATTGTCGACGTCGTTACGGCGGTCTCTGAAACGGAAGTCGCTATCGACGCCGTTGTCGCGGTTCGTGACCGCGTTATCCAGGCCTATGACGAAATCATGAAGATGCCAATCTAACCCAAGTGAATCGATAATGACCGGACCCGAAGTTCTCGACGTTTCTCGCGACGCAATTTACACGCTGATCGTCGTCTCCAGTCCGGTGATGCTGGTGGGGCTTGCGGTCGGTGTTGCCATTTCGCTTTTGCAGGCCCTGACGCAAATTCAGGAAATGACGATCGCTTTCGTGCCGAAGATTCTGGCGATCTTTATTTCACTCCTGGTCGCATTGCCGTTCATGGCCGAGAAAATGCATGCCGAAATGATGCGGATCGCCGCGCGCATCGTGAGCGGGTAGGCGCGGGCAATGCGCGTCGATATTTCGTTTTTACCGGCGCTGGCGGCGGCATTTCTGCTCACCTTTGCACGGGTCGGCGCCATGGTGATGCTGCTGCCGGGCGTGGGCGAGTTGAGCCTGCCGTCACGGGTTCGGCTCACCATTGCGCTGGTGCTGACGGCGATTCTGCTCCCCGCACATCAGAAGGCTTATGCGGTCGATCTCAAGGCGCTTGGGCCGGTCCTGGTCTTGCTGTTTCAGGAACTCGTCATTGGCGCCGTGTTGGGGCTGACCGCAAGATTGGCGCTTTCGGCGCTGCAAATCACGGGGTCCGTTGTCGCCCAGCAATTGGGATTGGGCTTCGTCACCGCCGTCGATCCGACGCAAAATCAACAGGGCCTCCTGGTTGGAAATTTTCTGACCGTGCTCGGCGTCGCAATGGTGTTTGCAACCGACATGCATCACCTCGTGATTGCGGCGATGAATGACAGTTATTCGATCTTTGCGCCGGGCGAGCTGCCGCTCATGGGCGACGCCGCGCAACACGTGACGCGCATCATCGCCACCTCATTCCGCATCGGCATTCAGCTCTCGGCGCCGTTCCTTGTGTTCGGCCTGCTGTTCAATTTCGGATTAGGCGTGCTGTCGCGCCTGATGCCGCAGATGCAGGTCTTCTTCATCGGCCTGCCATTGTCGATCCTGCTCGGATTGCTGCTGTTGTTGCTGGTGATCGGCGCGATGATGGGGACCTTTGTCGGTTACCTCGAAGGCGTCCTCACCGAACTCGCACCGCACAGCTGATCGAGCGCGCGCATGGCTGAGGATCTCGGCGACACCGATAAAACAGAAGAACCGACACAAAAGCGTCTCGAGGAGGCTCTCAAGCGAGGCGACGTCGTCAAAAGCCAGGAGGTCAATACCTGGTTCGTGATCGCCGGCGCCGCTCTTGTATTGATGGCATTTTCCGGCGCTATGGGCCGGGACCTGACGACCACCATGCGCGGCATCGTCGCCAATGCGCACGATATCAGCGTCGACGGTCCCGCTTTGCCGCGGCTGTTTCAAAAACTCGGCCGCGAAATGATTGCGGCCGTCGCGCTTCCATTCCTGATTCTGATTCTGGCAGCGCTTTGCGGAAATATCATTCAGCACCGGCTCGTGTGGTCGTTTGAAGCGCTGATGCCGAAGCTATCGAAGATTTCGCCCGCCGCCGGCCTCAAGCGGATGTTTTCCAAGCAGGCGCTGGCAACGCTCGCCAAAGGCCTGATCAAGATTGTGCTGGTCGGCTGTGTACTCACAGCACTGATGTGGCCCGAGCGCGGAAAACTCGAAGGGCTCACACACAGCGATGCATCGTTGATTATTCCACTCTGTCAGGCGCTGGCACTCAAATTACTGGGTTCGGTGGTCGCCATGCTCGCGGTCGTGGCCGCGGCCGACTACCTGTTCCAATACCGGCAATGGTACGAGCGGCAGAAAATGTCGCTTCGCGAGTTGAAGGAAGAATTCAGACAGACCGAAGGCGACCCGGCCATCAAAGGCAGGATGAAGCAGGTGCGGCAAATCCGCATGCGCCGGCGCATGATTGCCGCGGTACCGAAAGCCGCGGTGGTCATCACGAACCCGACGCACTTTGCGATCGCGCTCGAGTACAATCGCGGCATGGACGCACCGGTCTGCGTCGCCAAGGGCGTCGATTCCATGGCGCTCAAGATCAGGGAAGTTGCCGACGCGCACTCGATTCCCATCGTGGAAAACCCGCCGCTGGCCCGCGCGCTCCATGCTACTGTCCAGCTCGACCAGAAGATTCCGCCAGAGCACTATAAGGCCGTTGCCGAGGTGATTGGTTACGTGATGCGCCTGCGCCGAATGGTGTCGGCCAAACGCTGACGAAGACCGGTTATCTAAAGCCCGGGATACGCCGAGGCTGGCACTTGCGCCGATAGGGCGGCTTAAGGCACTCAGGGACTATGGCAAGTCATGATCCGGCACCGCTGACACCGGCGCGAGATCGCGCCGAGGGGCAAGAGCGCAAGGCTTTCGACAAGAGCCAAAATGCGCCGGTCGGCTCGATCAGCCTGGTGTTGCTGGTTGCGGCAGCCTTGATCGCCGCTGCTGGCGGCTTGATCTATGTCGGCCGGGACTATGTGGAGGCCTACGTCCTCACCTTACTGGCGGCTCTCGGTACCATCGGCGTATTCGCATTATTTGCCGTCGCCTCCGGTATCCTGAGGTTTGCCGGCAAGGACCAGGGCAATCCTTTGCTGAAAGCCGTGGTCGACGGCGCGATCGACGGCATCCTGGTCAGCGACCAGTCGGGCCGTGTCTTCTATGCCAACGCTACTTATCTCGATCTGACCGGCGCTGCCGGCATCGATGAAGCGAAGCCGATCGAACGAGTATTCATCGGCGACCCCGACGTTTCGGAGTCGATCTACCGACTGCTCAAAGCCGCGCGCGAAGGCCGTCGTCTGCAAGAAGAAGTGCGGGTTACCGGCGCGGCGGCAGAGAGCGGCCGTTGGTTGCGCATGCGGGTGCGTCCACTTGGCGAGAGCCGACGCGATGCGCGCATGACCGTGTGGTCGGTCGCCGACGTGACGCGCGACCGCGAGCGTCAGGAAAACGTTTTCCAGGAACTCCAGCACGCCATTGACTACCTGGACCATGCGCCGGCGGGATTCTTTTCGGTCGATGCGGCCGGCGACATTGTCTATCTCAACGCGACGCTCGCGGCATGGCTCGATCACGACCTCGCGCAGGTCGGCGCGGGTTCACTCAAGCTCGGCGATATCATCGCCGGCGAGGGTGCGGCGCTGCTCACGACATTGAACGCCGCGCCGGGCGAGGTGAAAACCGAAGTCCTCGATCTCGATCTCAAGACGCGCGGCGGCAAACCGGTGCCGGTGCGCCTGTTTCATAAAGTGGCGTTCGGCGCCGACGGCATACCCGGCGCTTCGCGCACGCTGGCGCTTAACAGGGCAAGAGACGATGGCAGCGATCCGCAGCGCGCCGCCGAGGTGCGCTTCATGCGGTTTTTCCAGAATACGCCCATGGCGATCGCTACCGTCGACAAAACGGGCCGGATCGCGCGCAGCAATGCACGCTTTGCCACGACCTTCGAAGGGCTCCTCAAGGGCGACGATCGTTCCATCCTGTCGGTGGTCATGGCCCGCGATCGCGCCGCACTCGAAGCCGCAATACGCAAGGCGGCGGAAGGACAGAGCGATATTGCGCCCGTCGAAGCGGCGCTTCTCGGCAGCGCCGAGCGCTGGGCCAATTTCTTTGTGTTGGCGGTCGAAGAAGAGGATCGCGAGAGTGAAGCTGCGATCGTCTACGCGTTGGAAACGACAGCACAACGCACCCTTGAGAACCGTGTCCAGCAACAACAGAAGATGGAGTCTGTTGGTCAACTCGCCGGCGGCATCGCGCACGATTTCAACAATGTGCTTTCGGCCATCATGATGGCGACCGATTTTCTTCTCAACGCACACAAGCCGACCGATCCGTCCTTCAAGGACATCATGCAGATCAAGCAAAACGCCAATCGCGCGGCCGCCCTCGTGCGGCAGCTACTGGCGTTCTCGCGCAAGCAGACATTGCGGCCGCAAGTGCTCGACCTTCGCGAAACCCTGAGCGATCTCGGGATGCTGCTGAAGCGACTCATCGGCGAGAAGGTGAATTTCGGAGGCGCAGTACATGCGCGCGACCTGTGGCCGGTGAAAGTGGACATTTCGCAGTTCGAGCAGGTGATCGTGAATCTGGCGGTCAACGCGCGTGACGCCATGCCCGATGGCGGCAAGCTCACCATCCGCACCACCAATGTGCCGGCCAGCGAATGCGCTAAATTTGCTTACAAAGGCATGCCGGCCTCCGACTATGTGCTGGTCGAAGTCAGCGATACCGGCACCGGCATTTCGCCCGGGATCATCGACAAGATCTTCGAGCCGTTTTTCACCACTAAGGATGTCGGCAAGGGCACTGGCCTCGGACTTTCGACGGTCTATGGAATCGTCAAGCAGACCGGCGGCTTTATTTATGCGGATTCGGAGCCAGGCCGCACGTCGTTCCGTATCTTTTTGCCACGTCACGTGCCGGGCGCCGAAGAAGTGCTTGCACAAATTCCAGCGGCGGAAGTCCCTGCTATTACGGGCGCCATGGCGGCGGCCGATTCAATGGCGCGCGCCGCGGCCGCCGATCTTACCGGGCAGGGCACTATCCTTCTGGTCGAGGACGAGGAAGGCTTGCGCGCGCTCAATGCGCGCGGGCTTGCCTCGCGTGGATATACGGTACTGGAGGCGGGTAACGGTGTTGAGGCGATCGAAGCCTTCGACAAACATGGCAGCGTCGACCTTGTGGTGTCCGACGTTGTCATGCCGGAAATGGACGGGCCGACGCTGCTCAAGGAGCTGCGCCAGCGCGACCCGGACCTGAAGATTATTTTCGTTTCCGGTTATGCCGAGGAAGCATTCAGCAAGAACCTGCCGAGCCAGGAACAATATGCGTTCCTGGCCAAGCCATTCACGCTCAAGCAATTGGTCGCCGAGGTGAAGAAGACGCTCGTGCAGTGACTGCGTCTACACGCGGCCGGTGAGTGCGAGAATCGACACCACGAGCAACAGAACGCCGACAATGCCGGAGAGGCCGTAACCCCAACCGGAGCTGTGGCTCCAGCGCGGGAATGCGCCAACCAGGGCCAGGATCAGCAGAATAACCAGAATCGTGCCGAACATTGTCGCGCGCCCATCAGTTGTCGCGGCCGTTTGCCGCGAGTTGAGAGTTCGCCGCAACAACGGCTCTATTGGACGCTTGGTACCAACACCCGGATTTGTCAGTGGCATGACTGTGCGACACGCGTCTTTTCGAAGACGGCCGGCTGCAACCGGCAGGGAAAACTGCCCGCATTGAATTGCGGTTGCGGCGCCTGGAAATAGTCGCGCTCCAGCGTGGCTCCCCGCGAGCTGGTCGCCGAGCTGATCGCGATGTCCGCCTCGTTGAGCGAAAGCCTTGGACGTGGCTCATCGACGGGTGCGGTCTTGGCGCGCGCGGCCGCGATCAAGGCAAGAAAGAACGCGAGGACCACCAGGGCCTTCATCGACTGCTCTCCATCTCAAATGGAAAGCGCCGAGAACGGGGTCCGTTCCACGGGGGCAATGATATTCCCGTGATTTGGCGGGGGATTCGCCGCGACTTTGTGGCGCTTGTGCGGCTCTTACATATTGCCTACCGCATACATATTCTTGTGTCTGCCGATTTGCCGGGGAGCCACTTTATGACGCACCACCGCTTAATGGTTGCGATTGCCGCGATTGCGACCGTGTTTGCCCTCATGACTGCCGATGCGCAGGCCCGCGCGGGCGGCGGGTTCTCCGGCGGAAGTCGCGGCATGCGCACCTTCTCAGCGCCACCCGCGACGAGCACGGCGCCGAATGCCGCCGCGCCGATGCAGCGCACGCTTACCCAACCCGGAAGTGCAGGCACGCTCGGCCAAACTGCAGCGCGGCCAGGCCTGTTCGGCGGCGGATTGTTCGGTGGCCTCGCTGCCGGCTTCCTGGGTGCCGGGTTGTTTGGACTGCTGTTTGGGCATGGGCTCTTTGGCGGCATGGGCGGCTTTGCTTCAATACTTGGGCTGGTGCTGCAAATAGGTCTGATCGTTATCGTCGGGCGTTTGTTGTTCGCCTGGTGGCAGCGCCGCAACGTGCCCGCGTACGCGGCCGCGCATCCGGCCACCGGCCATTCCTTCAGCGGCCTCGGCGGCATGTTTGCCGCGAATGCGCCGACCGGCGAGCCGTTGACGATCGGCAAATCGGACTTCGACGCATTTGAACATTTGCTCGCAGACATCCAGGCCGCTTATTCGGCGGAGGATCTCAATGCGTTGCGCGCAAAGGTCACGCCGGAAATGTTGTCTTATTTTTCTGAGCAGCTCGCGGAAAATTCAAGCCGTGGTCTCGTGAACAAAGTCAGCGACGTGAAGCTCGAGCAAGGCGATCTTGCCGAGGCCTGGCGCGAAAACGGTGTTGAGTACGCGACCGTCGCGATGCGCATTGCGCTCACCGACAGCATGATCGAGCGTGCAAGTGGTCGCACAGTCGAAGGCGGGACGCCAAGCGAGGTCACCGAATTGTGGACCTTTATGCGCGCGCGTGCAGGCGGCTGGCTCTTGTCGGCGATCCAGCAGTCATAAAGAATCTCGGCCGCCGCTTTCGGCGGGCTCGGCGACTTTCGATGCGCATGCCGCCCCGCTGCCGCCACATTTATTTGGTGCGGCTCCATTTTCAGAATCTATTAAGACTCGATCCGAAGTCGGTCACGATGCTAACGAGTTGCTGCTACGAATTCATAAAACGTTATCTGACATCAGCAAACAGCGACCGAACCGTTGACGTTGCGGCGAAATCCGTCTATGTCGCCGCCCGCAACCTGGTTTTCGGCCTCAACTTGCTGCCACGCTCCCGGTTTTGGGCTGCGCTCAAGTGAACTCCCAAAACTTTGGCTTGTGACCGCCAACGCGATCAACGCGCGGGCGTTCAATGGGAAAGCGTGAAAGGAAACTCTTGATGCCTGTCGGAACTGTGAAGTTTTTCAATACGCAAAAGGGCTACGGCTTCATTCAGCCGGACGATGGCTCGAAAGATGTGTTCGTACACATTACTGCAGTGGAACGCGCCGGCTTGCGTTCGCTGAACGAGGGCCAGAAGGTCACCTTCGAAATTGTAACCGAGCGCGGCAAGCAGGCCGCCGGCAATTTGCAGCCGATCTGACATTCCTCGATCGTTTGCCAATGAAGTCGAAGCCCGGCGGCGACGCCGGGCTTTTTAATTTTCACGCATTTAAAGTATTGCATCTCGAAGAGGCTTGGCAGGACACTGCGGCCATAGGGGAGAAATCAACATGGACATCATTGCTTGCGGATCGCGGCCCTCGCGCCGTATGGGAGCGCCGAGCTTCACCGGCACAGTATGGCAAGACCCGGTCATTCAAGCGCCGGACCCGGCGCGCATTCGGTCGGCTTGGGTGCGCTTTGAACCCGGTGCACGCACCGCGTGGCATACACATCCGCTCGGACAAACACTTTGCATCACCTCAGGGATAGGCAGGGTGCAGACGTGGGGTGGGCCCATTCGTGAAATTCGCGCCGGCGACACGGTGTGGATTCCGCCGGGCGAAAAACATTGGCACGGCGCGACGGCCGAACACGGCATGGAACACATCGCCATGCAGGAAGCCCAAAGCGGTGAGCACGTCACCTGGCTTGAGCCGGTGACCGATGCGCAATATTCCGGAAAGCCCGGCTGAGTTGCGACATCAATGGCGCGTGAACGCGGAATAGATTTTTAGGGCCGGGGTTCACATGCCTATGGCAAGGCGACGGGCCTTGGCCAATGCCGGGAGGTAATAAGATGACGGCTATTCGATTGGGCGCGCCGCTTGCGGCGTGTCTCGCGGTGCTTTGTGTTGCGCCTGCGCAAGCGCAACAAGCGAACATGTCATTCTTCGTGACCAGCGCGGGGCCTGGCAAAGGTGCGGATCTGGGCGGGATCGCCGGCGCCGACAGGCACTGTCAGTCGCTGGCGCAATCGGCCGGAGCAGGTGCCAAAACCTGGCACGCTTATTTGTCGGCGCAGGGCGCCGGTGCGGTGAATGCACGCGACCGTGTCGGCAAGGGCCCGTGGATGAACGCAAAAGGGGTCGTCGTCGCCACGAGCGTCGATGATTTGCACAGCGCCAACAACAAGCTCGGCAAGCAAAACAATCTTTCGGAAAAAGGCGAAGTCATCAACGGCCGCGGTGACACGCCGAACCGTCATGACATTCTCACCGGCTCGACGGCGGACGGTAAAGCCTTTCCGCCCGACAAGGACATGACGTGCAACAATTACACGAGCAGCACGCAAGGCGCCGTCATGCTCGGCCATAACGACCGCCGGGGTTTGGGTGACGACGAGGCGTCCAAATCGTGGAACTCGTCGCACCCCTCGCGCGGCCCCGACGGCGGCTGCTCGCAGGCCGATCTGCGCAGTACGGGCGGCGACGGATTGCTTTACTGCTTCGCGACGAACTAGTTGCGGCATCGAAACTTCCAAAAGTTGCGCCGGCAAAAGCGTGGAATTTTGCGCATTGCCGGCGTTTCTTGCTTTTACCGAATCGGCCGTGATATCCGATGATCGGGCTCCGGAAATGACATTGTTTCATCCGTGTCGTTTCCGGCGGGCATGACGCCGCAAATGGGTGCCGCCATGCGCTATCAGCTATTTTATTGGCCCGAGATTCAGGGCCGCGGCGAATTTATCCGCCTCGCACTCGAAGATGCGGGCGCTGCTTATGACGATGTGGCTCGCAAATCCGGCGGCATGGATCGCATGATGGCGATGATGAATGGCGGCCGTGACAAGCGCCCGCCG
>DATFVF010000252.1:0-8656 GCA_035260465.1 Pseudolabrys sp.
GGTCCTGATCGGCTGTGACGCGGGTTTCATGAACGTGCCGCGCATCAAAGGCAGCCACAACGCAATGCTGTCGGGAATGATGGCGGCAGAAGCTGCCGCCGCGGCGCTTTCGGCGGGCCGCAGTCACGATGAATTGGCGGACTACGAATCAGATTGGCGCGGCTCGGCGATCGGCAAGGACCTGTGGAAGGTGCGCAACGCCAAGCCGTTGTGGTCGAAATTCGGAACGCTCCTTGGGATAACGCTTGGCGGGCTCGACATGTGGACGAGCACGCTGGGATTTTCCCTGTTCGGAACGCTTAGGCACGGCAAACCGGATTACGCCTCGCTCAAGCCGGCATCGGACTGTGTGCCCATTGCTTACGCAAGGCCCGACGGCAAACTGACTTTTGACCGCCTGTCATCAGTATTTCTGTCCAATACGAATCATGAAGAAGATCAGCCGGTTCACCTCCACGTTTCCGACCTTGGACTACAGAAAAAATCCGAGCATGACGTGTATGCCGGCCCTTCGGCGCGCTATTGCCCGGCCGGTGTCTATGAATGGGTGGAAGAAGCGGGTTCGCCGAAATTCGTAATCAACGCGCAGAACTGCGTCCACTGCAAAACTTGTGACATCAAGGACCCCAACCAAAATATTAACTGGGTTCCGCCGGAAGGTGGTGGCGGACCGAACTACCCGAATATGTGATTTGCCCGGTAGGCTCCCGTCACGATACCGCCACATCAACCCTTTCAAGCTGATTCCACACGCGCCGTCCGGGAGTTCTTGCGGGAGCGGCGCAAAAAGGCCATTCTCTGCGCAACATCGGCGGTCCGCGCGCATTCGCGGCCAGCCGCTTCATTGGAGCATCGCCCGTGACGTCTTCGAGACTAGGCCGCTGCATTGTCGGCAGCGCGCTTGCCGCCTTTTTCGCGGCAGCACCGTATGAACTCTCCGCGCAGCCGCTGAGCGCCTTGGAATTGGCCGGCACGACAGCTTCGGGCAGCTATCTGGCCGCGCGCCATGCCGGTCAGCAGCGCGACGCCGCCGCCGCCGCCGCCTATTACCGCTCGGCGCTTAAGCGCGATCCTGCAAATGGCGAATTGCTCGATCGGGCCTTCTTGTCATTTTTGGTTGATGGCGACGTCGACGAAGCCGTGAAATTCGCCGAACGTGTTTCTCAGGCCGACAAGAACGACCGCGTCGCCCGGCTGGTGCTCGGCGTAGGCGAAATCAAGCGCAAGCAGTATCCTGCGGCACGTCGCGACTTGGCGCAATCGATCCGCGGACCGATTACAGATCTCACGGCAACATTGCTCTCGGCTTGGGCTGCGTACGGCACCAATGATGCCAAAGGAGCCGTCGGAGCCATCGACCACCTCGCCGGCCCAGAGTGGTACGCGATCTTCAAGGAGCTGCACGCCGGCCTGATCTACGACATTTCCGGCAACGAGAAGGAAGCCGGTAAACGTCTGGAGCACGCCTACAAGCTCGACGCCACTGCGCTGCGCGTGGTCGAAGCCTATGGCAGCTGGATATCGCGCAATCGTTCGCCAAAAGAAGCGCTCGTGGTTTTTGAGACCTTCGACAAGGCTTTGCCGCGCCATCCGCTTGTGGTCGAGGCGATGGATAAACTAAAGGCCGGCGACAAATTGCCGCCGCTTGTTTCGAATGCGCAATTGGGTGCCGCTGAAGCGCTCTACGGCCTCGGCGCCTCGCTCGGCCGCCGCGGTGGTGAAGACCTCGGCCTGGTCTATCTCCAGCTCTCGCTATTTTTGGCGCCGACGCATCCGCTGGCGCTGCTCTCGCTCGCCGATCTTTATGAGTCGCTGAAGAAGCCCGAGCTGGCGATCAAAGTCTATGAGCGCGTGCCCGCGAATTCGCCGCTGCACCGTAATGCCGCCATCCAGATGGCTGCTAATCTCGATAGCCTTGACCGCGCCGACGAAGCCCAGAAGCACCTTGAGGGGCTGATCAAACAGCACCAGGACGACCAGGAAGCAATTATGGCGCTTGGCAACGTCTTGCGCGGGCACAAAAAGTTTGCCGAATGCGCCAACGTCTACTCCAAGGGGATCGCCGCTGTCCCCAATCCGGAAAAGTCCAATTGGGTCGGCTACTATTTCCGTGGCATCTGCTATGAGCGATCAAAGCAGTGGCCAAAGGCTGAAGCAGATCTCAAGAAGGCGCTCGAGCTGTATCCCGATCAGCCGCATGTGCTCAATTATCTTGGCTATTCCTGGATCGATCAGGGGATCAACCTGGACGAAGGCATGGACATGATCAAGAAAGCCGTGCAGCAGCGTCCGGATGACGGCTACATCGTGGACTCGCTCGGTTGGGCATATTTCCGACTTGGCAATTACGACGAAGCGACCAAGCAGCTTGAACGCGCCATCGAATTAAAGCCGGAAGATCCGACCATCAATGATCACCTCGGCGACGCCTATTGGCGAGTCGGCCGCGTGCTGGAGGCCAAATTTCAATGGGCACATGCGCGCGATCTCAAGCCCGATCCCGAGGACCTTCCCAAGATCGAGGAGAAGATCAAGTCAGGGCTGCCCGAGGAGACATCGTCGCAGGCGAAAGCGGGCAAGAAGAGCGGCGACGGCGGCTAACTGCGGCGCGAACGATAGGTTTATTGCGTGAGCGCGACGCTGGTCGAAAAGGCTTCCGCCAAGATCAATCTGACATTGCGGGTGATCGGCCGCCGCGCTGACGGCTATCACGAGCTCGAAAGCCTGGTCGTATTCGCCGATGTAGCGGACACGCTGACGCTGCGAGCCTCTCAGGATGGACTCGAGATTACCGGCCCCTTTGCCAGCAAGACGGGATCGGCCGTCGATAATTTGGTTTGCAAAGCGGTTGCAGCGGTTCGCGGACGCATCGCTGGTGTCAAAGCTGGGCATTTTCGGCTTGAGAAGAATGTGCCCGTGGCGGCGGGCCTCGGGGGCGGCTCGGCTGACGCGGCGGCAGCCTTGCGACTTATTGCTCGCACCAACGGTCTGGCCCTCGACGACCCACGCCTCTTCCTGGCGGCACGCGCGGTCGGTGCCGATGTCCCCGTCTGCCTTGATCCGCGCCCGCGCGTTATGCGCGGAATTGGCGAGTTGCTGTCTGGTCCTGTCGATTTGCCAGAGCTTCCGGCAGTGCTCGTCAATCCGGGCGTGCCATTGGCGACGCGAGATGTGTTTGAAAAGTTCAAAAGCGGTGAACGTGGCAGCGATATTGCCATTGTGCCACATGAAATCGATTCGTTGATCGAATTTCTGGAGCGACACGGCAATGATCTCACTTCCGCTGCAACCGCTTGTGAGCCGGTCATTGCGGAGGTACTTACCGCTCTACGCACTTTGCCCGGTGTTAAGCTCGCGCGCATGTCGGGATCTGGTCCGACATGTTTTGCGCTCTTCGGCTCTCGTGGCGAAGCTACGGCGGCATCGCAACGGCTTGTGAAAGAGCACAAAAATTGGTGGGTGCAGCCGACAACGCTCGGTTCGGGGACTGGCGGACCTTGAATTTGCCGGGTTCACGCGCAACCGTTATCCGCATGCAAAAAACTCCGAAAGGGCGCGAGCACGCGATGGAGCGAACCATGAAGTATCGATTGATTTTGCCTTCGATCGTTGCGCTGAGTGTAATTGCTGCCGCTCCGGCTTTGGCGCGCGCCAAACATATGGCTCAGTCCCGCTGCATGGACAAGCCGCAGGAATTTTCATGGCGCTTTTTACTTCCGGGCCAACCGGAACCTCAACCTAACGGCTGCGCTCCGCCGGTGTATGCCTATGGCAAATACATAGGTCAGGACCCCGATCCGAACATTCGCTTTCAGTTGCTCCGCGATCCCGCGACGGGCTATTCGGCGCACCAAAATAACTGATATGCGCCCTAGTGCGCGCGGCCAATGCAAAACGCGACCGCTTCTTCCAAAGCGGATTTCATCTCCGACGCGGGCACGAGTGCCAGTGCATCGGTAGCGATTGCGCCATAGTGACGGGCTCGGCCGACCGTATCTTCGATGGCATGATGCTTGGCCATCAAGGTAATGGCCTGATCTAGATCGCCCTCACGGACTTCGGCGTCAGCGAGCGTTCGATTCCAAAATGCGCGTTCGATTTCAGTACCGCGCCGGAATGACAAGACGACTGGAAGAGTGATTTTGCCCTCGCGGAAATCGTCGCCAACGTTCTTGCCGAGTTTGGCGGATTTTCCGCCGTAGTCGAGAGCGTCGTCGATCAGCTGGAATGCAACCCCGAGGTTCATGCCGAACGATCGGCAGGCTGCAAGCTCAGCTTTCTCCTTTGCAGCCAATGCGGGTCCTACTTCGCAAGCGGCTGCGAACAATTCTGCAGTTTTGGCGCGAATGACCGCCAGATACTCATCCTCGTTTGTGGCTGTGTTCTTGGCAGTGCCGAGCTGCATCACTTCGCCTTCGGCGATCACGGCAGCTGCAGACGACAGGATGTCGAGGGAATGCAGGTTGCCGACCTCGACCATCATCTTGAATGCCTGACCGAGGAGGAAGTCGCCGACCAACACGCTGGCCTCATTGCCCCACAGCATGCGTGCGGCAACTTTGCCGCGGCGCATGTCGCTTTCATCGACGACATCGTCGTGCAAAAGCGTGGCGGTGTGCATGAATTCCACGGCCGCCGCGAGCTTAATATGCCCGTCGCCTGAATAACCCGCGAGCCGGGCCATCGCCAAAGTAAGCATCGGGCGCAGCCGTTTGCCGCCAGAAGCGATGAGGTGATTGGCAACCTCGGGGATCATGGCGACTTCGGAGCCAGTACGCGCCAGGATCGTCAAGTTGACGCGCTCCATGTCCGGTGCCACCAGATCGGCGAGACGATTGAGCGAGGCGGCGTTCGGACTTTCAAATGGAAGGACGACGGCCAAAACTGATCTCCCGCACTGAGAAAACGCAAGCATAGAAACGCTATGTTAATGCGGCAAGTGCGGTAGATTGTCGTATCACCGCAATTTGACGCGGCCGCATTGACAAAGGGATCGCAAGTGGCGACCAGAATAACACCCGCCGCCGCCCGCTATTCCAGCGATCTAGCCTGGGCATAAGGCCATGCGCGAACTTATTCGTACCAACGATGCGGTCTTGGTCTCGGCGGTGGTGGCGTTACTCGAGAGCGCCGGTATTCGCCCGCTGGTGTTCGACCAGAATATGAGCGTGCTGGAAGGCTCGCTCGGCGTCTTGCCGCGCCGGGTGCTCGTGGTGGAGGGCCATGAATTGCGAGCGCGGCAGCTTCTGGAAGACGCCGGACTCGGCCATGAGCTGCGTCCCGATGGGAGCTGATAGCGAATTCAGCGAAGACGCGATCCTCGGCGGCAGGCTTCGCGTACGCCAGCCGTTGCGTGGGCATCGCGTCGGACATGATGCGATCCTGTTGGCCGCGGCGACCGCGGCACGCGCCGGCGAACGTGCGGTCGATCTCGGCTCTGGAGTTGGCGCCGCCGGCCTTGCGCTCGCTGTGCGTGTTCCCGAATTGAAAGTGACACTGATCGAAATTGACGCAGAATTATGCGCACTTGCGGCAGGAAATGCGCAACGCAATGGGTTGGATGGCCGCACCAGTGCACTTGCGCTCAATGCCGAAAATATTGAGGCACTCAAAGCCGCCGGGCTCCCGGCTGGCAGCATTGATCGCGTGTTGATGAACCCGCCCTTTCACGATGCGCGGCGCCAGAATGTCTCGCCCGATCCCCGCCGACAGCTCGCGCACTTAGGTTCGCCCGGACTTTTGGCGCGCTGGATCGGCACAGCCGCGTGGCTGTTAAAGCCGCACGGCGTATTGACCCTGATTTGGCGCGCGGACGGACTGGACGAGGTCGTCGACGCGCTGCTTGCCGCGTTCGGCAGTATCGCCGTGCTGCCGGTGCTCCCACGTGAAGGCGCACCGGCGATTCGCGTGCTCGTACGGGCGATAAAATCCGCCAACGGTCCGCAGACCGCTTATCCTGCTCTTACACTTAATGATAAACACGGCCAGCCGACGGCGGCAGCTGAAGCGGTGTTACGCGAGGGGAAAACGCTCAACATTGCGGACGCGTGAGCGCTAAGGCTGATGTGCCTAAGCTCTACGCCGCCGCGGCACAAATTCGCGCCAGCGCCTTTCGGCGATTTGGCGGCGCATGCGGCCTAAATTCTCATCGCTGAGATGAGAAAGTACAATAACGGCGCCGATCAACAGGAACAGGAGTGCGATTTTAGGATCCATCGATCCGCCTCATCAAAAGAACCACTCGAGGGTGGCGCCTACTGCATTGCAAAAAGCATTCCAAAGTTAAAAAATAGGCAACATTGGGTACTTTCGGTGCAAATCGCCAAAATTTGATGCGATGCGATATTGGGTTACTTATAGCTTCTGGGTATCGACCAGGCTTTGACTTAGGGGGTACTGGCTCCCTATCTGGGTGGAATGGCCAATTCCGTGAACTCTTCCCAATCGAATCTCGGTAAATCCGTCGTCAATTTATTCGCCCGCCTGGTTCCGCGGCGGTTTCGCCCTGACATCCCTGTTGTGCCTGTCGTGCGCATTGCCGGTGTCATCGGGGTCGTCAGCCCGCTGCGGCCGGGGCTGCTGCTGTCCACGATCGCCCGATCGCTGGAGCGGGCTTTCGACACACCGCGTGCGCGCGCGGTAGCCCTGGTCATCAACTCACCTGGCGGCTCGCCCTCGCAATCGCATCTAATTTTTCGGCGCATTCGGCAACTAGCCGAGGAAAAGAAACTCCCGGTCCTCGCGTTCGTGGAAGATGTCGGTGCGTCTGGTGGCTACATGCTCGCTTGCGCCGCCGACGAAATCATCTGCAACGATTTCTCGATCGTCGGATCGGTCGGCGTCGTAGGCGCTTCCTTCGGCTTTCACGAGCTTATGGAGAAGGTCGGGATTGAGCGCCGGCTTTACACCTCCGGCGACCGCAAAGCGATGCTGGATCCGTTCCTGCCGGAGAAGCCAGACGATGTAAAACGGATCAAAGCGATCCAGCAGGACATCCACGAACACTTCATCGCGTTGGTGAAAGACCGTCGCGGCTCTCGGCTGAACGGCTCCGACAAGATGCTGTTCTCGGGTGAATTCTGGGCGGCGCAGAAAGCGACCGAACTCGGGCTTGCGGATCGCATTGGCGATCTACGGTCGACGTTGCGCGAACGCTATGGTGAGAAGGTGCATATGCCACTCATTTCTGCCGAGCGCTCGTTGTTCGGCCGCCGATTGGCCGGCGTCAATCTCATCGATGCGCTCGGAAGTCAGCCAGGTCTTGCCGATGATTTCATTTCGGCGCTGGAGATACGCGCGTTGTGGGGCCGCTACGGATTATAGCAAGCGGCCCGAGCGTTTATTACTTATTGGATCGGCTTATTGCCGAACAATTTCGCAACCGCCGCGACTTGCGCTCGTTGCTGCTCAATTGAGGCAGCGAACTCGGTGGCGTTTCCGGGGCTGACGATTTGCCCGGTCGCGGTCAACCTCTTCACAATCTCAGGATCGGACGCAACGGTGCGGATATCGTCGGCGATTTTGTTGCGCACCTCGTCGGTAATTCCCGGCGGTCCAAATAGCCCAACCAATCCGTCGAATTCGAGCGAAGGGTAACCTGCCTCGACTGCGGTCGGTACGTCGGGAATGGCGGGCGCGCGTTCGTGATTTGTAACAGCGAGCACCTTCACCGTTCCTGCTTCGACTTGCGGGCGCACGATCGCGTAAGCCGGCATGTAGACCTGGATGACGCCAGATGCCAGGTCGGTGACGGCGCCGGCAGGATTTTTGTATGGCACTTTCGCCATGTTGAGGCCGACCGTGTGCAGATACCCAGCAAACACGAAGTCCGTGAAGCCTGTCGCTGTGGTCCAGTTCAGTTGGCCAGGCTTCGCACGCGCCAGCGCTTCCAATTCTTTCAGGGAATTGACGTTCAGCGATGTCGGCACGCTGACCGCGACCACGGTCTTGGAGATGCGCGCGATTGGAATGAGGTCGCGCTGCTCGTACGGAAGCTTGTCGTGGAAATAGGGATGCGCGGTGAATGAGCTTACCGGCGAAACCAGCAAGATATGGTCGTCATGCGCGCTGAGAAAACTGGTAATGGCGAGGATGCCATCCCCGCCGGGGCGATTTTCCACCACAACCGGCTGGCCCCAGCGCGCCGATAGCTTGTCGGCAATTAGCCGCGCGCCGATATCGACGCCGCTGCCCGGCCCAAGGGTCACGATGAACCGCACCGGACGAATCGGCCACGTGTCTGCCGCGCCACAGCCGCCAGACCACAGCGCCAACGTCGCGGCGATTAAGGCCGATAGGGCCCAACGGGCCTTTATAGCGCTGCTCATAGTTCCTCCATGGACCGGTCGGTCATTCCACCGTGCTGGCCGTTGCGGTGCCTCTATTGAAATAACCCCAGATGAGGCTAGCTTATTTGTCGATATTTCGACCAGCCGGGACGCGATGCCGCAGTTGTGGGCCGTGCCCCGAAAATGCCGCGTTCGCAAACGACGCTTTACCTGTGCTACCGGATCGGAGCTGCCTATGCCGACATTTCTGCTGTCACCGCTCGTAAAGTGGTCGCTCGCCGCAATGGGCGGCGCCATGATCGTGCATTGGGCGGTCAAGGAAGCGCGCCGGATCAACGAAGAGCTTGAGCAGGCGCGGCGGGTGAAGG
>DATFVF010000253.1:0-25148 GCA_035260465.1 Pseudolabrys sp.
CCGCCACGCTTTTCCTGGCCGTCTCAGCTTTCGCTCAGGATTACCCCAGCCGGCCGATCCGCATCATCGTGCCGACGCCCGCTGGCGGTCCGGTCGACGTGATGGCACGGGTCCTGGCGAATGCTTTGCCGGCGGTACTCGGTCAGAACGTATTCATCGAGAACAAGCCCGGTGCCGGCAACACCATTGGATCGCGCCAGGCGGCAGCCGCCGATCCCGACGGCTACACGCTGATGGTCTCCGCCGCGAGCGGCCTCATCATGAGCCCGATGATCGTGAAGAGCGCCGGTTATGATGCCTCGAGTTTTGCGCCGATCGCGCTGGTCGCCGAAACACCTCAAGTCCTGGTGATCAACCCGCAGCTGCCGTTCAAATCCGTCGCCGAACTCGTCGCCTTTGCAAAAGCCAATCCCGGCAAACTCAACTACTCGACGGGCGGCGTCGGCACCTTGCCCCATCTCAATGCCGAACTGTTCAAATCGATCAGCGGCGCCAATATTGTGCACGTGCCTTACAAAGGCGGCGGCCCTTCTCTCACGGCGGTCGTCGCCGGTGAGGTACAAATGACTTTCGATACGGTGAGCACATCGTTGCAATTGATCCAGGACGGTCGACTGCGGGCGCTTGCGATCGTAGGCCCCAAACGGGCACCGGAATTGCCGGACGTGCCGGCTATGCCCGAGATCGGATTTCCCGCCGTGACCAGCGGCGCGTGGACCGCGTTGCTGGCACCTCGCGAAACGCCGCCGGCAATCATCGCCAAGCTTAATGCCGCGACCAACGCCGCACTCAAGAGCGAGCCGATGACAAACGCGCTCGCCAAACTCGGCGCACAACCGCGCGGCGGCACGCCGCAAGAGCTCACCGATCGCATTCAGCGAGAAATTACCAAGTGGAAACCGATCGTGACGGCGCTTGACCTGAAAGTCGATTGATCAGCGGCAAAATCTATTCGTCGGCTTCTTCGCTCAGACGCTCGACCGACACGACGCGTTCGTCGTCTGCCGTATTGAGGACGATCACACCCTGGGTCGATCGGCCGGCGATGCGAATACCGGACACCGGCGTCCGGATCAGTTTGCCGGCATCGGTGACCAGCATTATTTGGTCGGATTCTTCGACGGGGAATGACGCCACCAGCCTTCCGGTCTTTCCGCGAATTTTTTTCGCGCCCTTTTTGCCGTCAAGGATCGACATCGCGACAATTCCTTTGCCGCCACGGTTCGTAATGCGATATTCGTACGACGAGCTGCGTTTGCCGTAGCCTTTTTCCGAAATCGTCAACACGAACTGCTCAGCCGCCGACAATTCGACGTAACGCTTCTCGCCAAGCTCGATCGCACCTGCGGCTTCCTCAACATCGGAATCCTCGTCGGCTTCGACGACCTCCTCTTCGCCGCCGCGACGAACGGCACTTGCGCGCTTGAGATAAGCCACACGCTCCTCCGAAGAGGCATCGGTATGAGTGAGGATGGCCATCGAGATGACTTTGTCGCCGTCAGCAAGACTGATGCCACGGACACCGAGAGAGTCGCGCCCCGAGAACACCCGCACATCCGGCACCGCGAAGCGAATGCATTGCCCGCCTTGTGCTGTAAGAAGGACATCGTCCTTCTCGGTGCAGATGTGGACGTCGACGATCGCGTTCCCGTCTTTCAGCTTCATTGCGATTATGCCGGAGGGACGCACATCGACAAAATCGGACAATTTGTTGCGGCGGACGGTGCCGCTGATGGTCGCAAACATCACGTCAAGCGCCGCCCATGACGCCTCGTCCTCGGGCAGCGGCATGATGGTGGTGATCGTTTCGCCCTGTTGCAGCGGCAGAATATTGATGAGCGCCTTGCCGCGCGCCTGTGGCGCCGCGATCGGCAGCCGCCAGACTTTCTCTTTGTAGACCTTGCCGCGCGACGAGAAATACAGGACGGGCGCGTGCGTCGAGGCAACGAACAGCCGCGAAACGAAATCCTCCTCACGCACCTGCATGCCACCGCGGCCTTTGCCACCGCGACGCTGCGCGCGATAGGTCGAGAGCGGTACGCGCTTGATGTAGCCCTGGTGCGAGACGGTGACGACCATCTCCTCGCGTGTGATCAGGTCTTCCTCGTCGACCTGTCCGGTCGCTTCTGCAAACACGGTCCGGCGCGGGGTCGCGAATTCCTTTTTCACCTCCGCGAGCTCGTGCTTGATGATTGCCTGGATGCGCGCGCGGGAGCGCAGGATCTCGAGATAATCGGCAATTTCAGTCGCGAGCTTGTCCAGCTCTTCCTTGATTTCGTCGCGGCCGAGCGCGGTTAGCCGTTGCAGGCGCAAATCGAGGATCGCTTTCGCCTGCTCGACCGAAAGCCGTGCCGTGCCCTTGGAGCTGACTTTGTGGCGCGGGTCGTCGATCAATTCGATCAGCGTGGCCGCCGTGGTTGCCGGCCATTCGCGCTTCATCAAGCCTTCGCGGGCTTCGTTCGGATCCTTGGCCGAGCGGATGAGTTTGATCACCTCGTCGATATTGGCGACCGCGATCGCAAGGCCGACCAGCACATGGGCGCGGTCGCGCGCTTTGCCGAGCAGATGCTTGGTACGTCTCGACACGACCTCTTCGCGGAACGCGATGAAAGCCGCGAGCATGTCCTTCAGTGTCATGACCAGCGGGCGGCCGCCGTCCAGCGCAACCATGTTGCAGCCGAACGACGATTGCAGCGGCGTGAACCGATAGAGCTGGTTGAGGACGACGTCCGGGACGGCCTCGCGCTTGAGTTCGACAACGACGCGATAGCCTTGCCGGTCGCTTTCGTCGCGCAGATCGGCCACGCCATCGATTTTCTTTTCGCGCACGAGCTCCGCAATGCGCTCGACCATCGAAGCCTTGTTCACCTGGTACGGGATTTCCGTGATGATGAAGGCTTCGCGCTCCTTGCGGACGGTCTCGATCTCGACCTTGCCGCGCATGACAATGGAGCCGCGCCCTTCCTTGTAAGCCGAACGAATTCCATCGCGGCCAAGGATGATGCCACCGGTCGGGAAATCGGGCCCCGGCACGATCTTGATAAGGTCGTCAATGGTGAGTGCCGGATTATCGATCAGCGCAGTCGCTGCATCGATCACCTCGCCGAGATTGTGCGGCGGAATATTGGTCGCCATGCCGACAGCAATGCCGCCCGCGCCGTTGACCAGCAAATTCGGGAAACGTGCCGGCAATACCACCGGTTCTCTTTCGTTGCCGTCATAGTTGTCCTGGAAATTGACGGTGTCCTTGTCGATGTCGTCGATGAGTGACATCGCCGGCTGCGCCAACCGGCATTCGGTGTAGCGCATGGCCGCCGGTGGATCGCCATCGACCGAACCGAAATTACCCTGCCCGTCGATCAACATCAGGCGCATGGAGAAATCCTGCGCCATGCGCACCAACGCGTCGTAGATCGCCTGGTCACCGTGCGGGTGATATTTGCCCATCACGTCGCCGACGACGCGCGCCGATTTGACATATTTCTTGTCGGGCGTGTGGCCCTGTTCGTGCATCGAGTGAAGAATGCGCCGATGCACCGGCTTGAGGCCGTCGCGCACATCCGGCAACGCACGCGACACGATCACGCTCATGGCGTAATCGAGATAGCTGCGCTTCATTTCCTCGGTGATGGAAACCGGGCGCACGTCGGAAGGTGGTGCGTCCCCCGGTTTCGGAGGTTCGGTATCGGCCAAGACAACGTCCTGCGTGGAATTTTTGCTGCAATTTTTCTAGCTGATTCACGGTTGCTTTGCCACCTGAAATGCAAGCCCATACAGCCTAATATCCTCATTTAATTCAATATGTTATGGGACGTTAGCGAGCGGCCTCGCCGGGGTGTTTTCGCGCGCAAAAACGCCTTCAAATCAGTGGCGTCAACACCACGTTTTCCACCGCGGCCCGGTCCCTGCCTGCCCGGGAACACGCTCCAGCGAGGACCCAGATCTTTTCGAAAACTGGACCCCCGCTTACGCGGGGGTGAGCCAAGGCTGTGGTACTTTGAACGCCACCCATGCCGATCGAGTTTTTGATCTCCGCCTTTGTCACTTTGGCCGTCGTGGTCGACCCGATCGGCCTCGTGCCTTCGTACCTGGCCGTCACCCACGGTCTGCCCAAAAGCGCCCGGAGCAGCGTCGCATGGCGCGCCGCGTTAATCGCAGCGCTCATTCTCGCCGGCAGCGCGCTGATCGGAGACTGGTTATTGCGCACGCTGTCGATCGGGTTGCCGGCGTTCCGCATCGCCGGCGGGTTGCTGCTGTTCTCGATCGCTTCGGAAATGGTCTTCGGCGTGCGGATCGAGCGGCAGTCGCGCCAGGCCGAGGACGCCATCGAAGAGCACGTGCGCAACGTCGCGGCTTTCCCGCTCGCCATTCCGCTGATGGCCGGCCCCGGCGCGATCACCGCGACCGTTTTGCTCGCCGGCCGCAGCAATGGCGATCCGATGATGCTGGCAATCCTGCTCGCCGTCATCGCCATCGTGCTCGCGCTTTGCATCGTCGTATTCACGCTCGCCGCCCGCATCGGCAAACTGCTCGGCGTAACCGCCAATATCGTGATTTCGCGTCTGCTGGGCGTGCTGCTCGCGGCGCTGGCGGTGCAATTCGTTATCGACGGTGCGCGTCTCGCCTTGGCGGGGTGACTGCTTCGACCGCTCATTCCCGCGCAAGCGGGACTCCAGAGCCACGAGCCGTAACGCTCATAATTTTGCACTGGGTCCCCGCTTTCGCGGGGACGAGCGGATGAAGAGAAGGACGTAAGACTTACGACGTACCCGCTCAGAACGGAATCTCGTCGTCCATGTCGTCGCGTTTGCCGCCGCCGGCGCCCGCCATGGCGGGCTTGCGCTCACGCGATGCCGTCGGGCCGGCCGAACCGAAATCGCCATTGTCGGCCCCTGCCCCGCCGCCACCCCCGCCGGCGCGGTCGAGCATGGTCAGCGCGGAGTTGAAGCCTTGCAACACCACCTCGGTCGAATAGCGGTCCTGCCCGTCTTTGTCTTGCCACTTGCGCGTCTGGAGGGCGCCCTCGAGATAAACCTTCGAGCCCTTTTTCAGGTACTGCTCGGCGATCTTGGCAAGGCCTTCGCTGAAGATGACCACGCGATGCCATTCGGTCTTCTCGCGGCGCTCGCCGGTGTTTTTGTCACGCCATGATTCCGAGGTCGCGACCCGCAAATTGACGATTGGGCGGCCGTCCTGGGTGCGGCGGACTTCCGGGTCGGCGCCGAGATTGCCCACGAGAATGACCTTGTTGACGCTACCCGCCATGATGCTCTCCGCGTGGCGATGTGCGCGTGCCGCTTCGAAAGAAGCGAAAGACGCCTCGCCGATTGAGGGCGGCGTGCCGCGCGCGCCCAATGAAAACGAAACTCACCCTAGACCTCAGCCCGGGGGCGGCAAGCGCGTTTGCCCCTAATCCACAGGGCGTGATGCGACGCGCCGATGGGCTGAATTGCAGCGATCTCCTTAAAACATCGTTCCTGTTATGTTCTAATCTCTTTTGCCAAGGTTTTCAACTGCTATCGCAGGCCCAAACAGGCGAAAGCGCCCCGTTCTTGCTGCGTGGCCTATTGTCAGGCCCAAATGGCCCCGCATTTGTGGGGTCCGGCGGCAGATTATTTTCGCGTCTCGGTCATGAAGACCTTTTGCGCGATTTGCCAGCGCCCATCGATCTTCAGCAATGACAGCTGATCGGTGAAGAAGCGCGGTGGAATTGCACATTTGAGCTTCACGTAAGCCATTGTCGGACTGATGAGGTCAATTTTCAGCACTTCATCGTGGCGGGGCAGGCCCTGCTTCTTTGGCGACGGTCTTCCCCGAACTTTGTCGAGCCACTTGTCACGGGGCGTAATAACCAGTTCGCCATCGTCCGCGACACTCGTCAGCGCACTTGTTGGATGAAATACACTCGCAATCTTGTCAGCGTCGCTCTCGTAAAGTCCGTCGAGGTAGGACTGGATTACGCCTTCGATATTTTTGACATCGTCAGTGCCGGTCATAGAGTCAGGTCCTTCGACTTTGAACTGGGCGCTTGAAAGGAGATGCCTCGTAAATATCGATATTGCTGACACTGTGGCGAAAGCAAACGAATTAAATTGAGCCATAGACGCAGAAAACCTGATGCGTGACGCTCTAAACGGATCACATTTGATATGGCAAACCCCAGGCGCAGACTTGGGGTTTTGCGAGTGGCGCAAGCGGCTGTGTAAAACACCATCGCAGCCAACAGCCCACGGTTTTTGCTCTGGCGGAAGCGTCTCGTTCTTCCTATGTTCCTTCCAGCAGGCCCCAGCGGCCCACCATTTGGGGGGCCGTACTCATTAACTTTGCTCTCACAGGTCCCAGACAGTCTGATGGCCGAACGATCCGCCAAATCCGCCCGCGACGCCCGCCAGATCACCATTCGCGGGGCGCGCGAGCACAATCTCAAGAACGTCGACGTCGCCATTCCACGCGACCAACTGGTCGTATTCACCGGCCTGTCCGGCTCCGGCAAATCCTCGCTCGCCTTCGACACCATCTACGCCGAGGGCCAGCGGCGATATGTGGAGTCCCTCTCCGCTTACGCGCGGCAATTCCTCGAGATGATGCAGAAGCCGGACGTCGACCAGATCGACGGCCTCTCGCCTGCAATCTCAATTGAACAAAAAACCACATCGAAGAATCCGCGCTCGACCGTCGGCACCGTGACCGAAATCTACGACTACATGCGCCTGCTGTGGGCGCGCATCGGCGTGCCCTATTCGCCGGCGACCGGGCTGCCGATCGAAAGCCAGACGATCTCGCAGATGGTCGACCGCGTGCTGGCGCTGCCCGAAGGCACGCGCATTTACGTGCTGGCGCCGGTCGTCCGCGGCCGCAAGGGCGAATACAAGAAGGAGCTCGCCGACTTCCTGCGCAAGGGCTACCAGCGCGTGAAGATCGACGGCGCGTTCTACGAGATCGGCGACGTCAAGCCGCTCGACAAGAAGTTCACCCATGACATCGACGTGGTGGTGGATCGCCTGGTCGTGCGCAACGATATCGGCACGCGGCTTGCGGATTCGCTGGAGCAAAGCCTGAAGCTGGCGGACGGCCTGGCAGTCGTCGAACTCGCCGACACAAAGGCCACCGGCGCGACCGCCAATCGCGGGCGCAACGCGAATGCCGAGCGCCTGATGTTCTCCGAGAAATTCGCCTGTCCGGTTTCCGGATTCACCATTTCCGAAATCGAGCCGCGGCTGTTCTCGTTCAACAATCCGTTCGGCGCCTGCCCGGAATGCGGTGGCCTCGGCGTCGAGCAGCACATCGATGCGGATCTCGTCATCCCCGATCGCGACGCCACGCTGCGGAAAGGCGCCATCGCGCCTTGGGCGAAATCATCCTCGCCTTATTACATCCAGACGCTCGAAGCGCTGGCGAAGCACTATCGCTTCCCGCTCGACAGCAAATGGAAAGACCTGCCGAAGAAAACGCAGGACGCGATCCTCTACGGCTCCGGCGAGGATGAGATCAAATTCGTCTACGACGATGGCTTGCGCGGCTACACGACCAAGAAGCCGTTCGAAGGCGTCATCACCAATCTTGAGCGCCGTTTCAAGGAAACCGAGAGCGAATGGGCGCGCGAGGATTTGCAGAAATATTTCACTGATGTGCCCTGCGCCGCCTGCAAAGGTGCGCGACTCAAGCCGGAAGCGCTCTGTGTCAAGATCGCAACGAAGAACATTTCCGAAATCGCCGAGCTCAGCGTCAAGCGCGCCGGCGAATGGTTCACTGAACTTCCGAAAGACCTCACCAGCAAGCAAAATGAAATCGCTGTGCGCGTGCTCAAGGAAATCCGCGAGCGGCTCAAGTTCCTGGTGGATGTCGGGCTCGAATACCTCACCCTCTCGCGCGCCTCCGGCACGCTCTCCGGCGGCGAAAGCCAACGCATTCGCCTTGCCTCGCAGATCGGCTCCGGCCTCACCGGCGTCCTCTATGTGCTCGACGAGCCGAGCATCGGCCTGCACCAGCGCGATAATGCGCGCCTGCTCGAAACGCTCAAACGCCTGCGCGACCTCGGCAACACAGTGATCGTGGTCGAGCACGACGAAGACGCCATCCGCACCGCCGACCATGTGCTCGACATCGGCCCCGGCGCCGGCATTCACGGTGGCCATATCGTGGCCGAAGGCCAGGTCGACGATCTCATCGACGCGCCGAAATCATGGACCGGAAAATATCTCTCCGGCGAATTGAGCGTACCGATCCCCGAGCGCAAGCCACGCTCGCGCCGCATGCTGAAAGTCGTCAACGCGCGCGGCAATAACCTCAAGAACATCACGGCGGAAATCCCGCTCGGCCTGTTCACCTGCGTCACCGGCGTGTACGGCGGCGGCAAGTCCACGCTCCTGGTCGATACGCTCTATAGCGCGGTGGCGCGCAAGCTCAACGGCGCCTCGCTCGCGCCCGCCCCGCACGACCGCATCGAGGGGCTGGAGCACATCGACAAGATCATCGACATCGACCAGTCGCCGATCGGCCGCACGCCGCGCTCGAACCCGGCGACCTATACTGGCGCCTTCACACCGATCCGCGAATGGTTCGCCGGCCTGCCCGAGAGCAAGGCGCGCGGCTACGAGCCTGGACGCTTCTCGTTCAACGTCAAAGGCGGCCGCTGCGAGGCCTGCCAGGGTGACGGCGTCATCAAGATCGAGATGCACTTCCTGCCGGACGTCTACGTCACCTGCGACGTCTGCAAGGGCAAGCGCTACAACCGCGAGACGCTCGAGGTGTTGTTCAAGGGCAAGTCGATCGCCGACGTGCTCGACATGACCGTGGAAGAGGCACTGGAATTCTTCAAGGCGGTGCCGCGCGTGCGCGACGTGTTGGCGCTGCTGCACCGTGTCGGCCTCGACTACATCCATGTCGGCCAGCAGGCGACGACACTCTCTGGCGGCGAGGCGCAGCGCGTCAAGCTGGCCAAGGAACTGAGCAAGCGCGCGACCGGACGCACGCTTTATATTCTCGACGAGCCGACCACCGGTCTGCACTTCCACGACGTGGCGAAGCTCCTCGACGTGCTGCATGAGCTGGTCGAGCAAGGCAACACGGTCGTCGTCATCGAGCACAATCTCGAAGTCATCAAGACCGCGGACTGGGTAATCGATTTAGGGCCCGAAGGCGGCGATGGCGGCGGCGAAATCGTCGCCAGCGGCACGCCGGAAGATATTGTAAAGGCAAAGCGCAGTTACACCGGGCAATTTTTGGGGCCGGTGCTGGTGCGCGCCGGGTCGAAGCGGAAGAAGAGCGTGCAGGCTGCGGAGTAGTCGATCAACGCATGGGAGAGAATGCCCAATGAAACGCATGGTCCTCTTTGTTTCTCTCGCGCTCGCCCTGACGGCCGGACCGTCGAGTGCCCAGCATCCGCAGCCCTATTCCGGCATGCAAACGCGACCGCTGAAGGCCCTCTCCGATGAACAGCTTGCCGATTTGAAAGCCGGGCGCGGCATGGGCCTGGCCCTGGCCGCGGAATTGAATGGTTATCCCGGGCCGAGCCATGTGCTGGAGCTCCAGAAAGAATTGGGTCTTAGCGACGCGCAACGCACTCGCGCACAACAGCTGTTCGATGCAATGAAGGCCGAGACTGTGCCGCTGGGTTTGCGGCTGATCGCGGCGGAAACCGACCTCGACCAGCAATTTGCCAAGCATGCGATCACGCCGGTGAGTCTCGATGCCGCGACCGAAACGATTGGCGCAGCGCAGGCGAAGCTGCGGGCTGCGCATTTGAAGTATCACCTGTCGATGCTTGACGTGCTCACTCCGGATCAGGTTCACCGCTACAGTGAGTTGCGCGGCTATGGGAGTGCTGCATCGTCGGGCCATCCGCCGGGAATGCATCGCCCCGCGAATTAAACGATAACCACACTTTTTTGTCAGGGTCATTTCGGTCGTGGTGCACCACCTCTAACATCTATGCTATTTTTGGGCATGGATGTTTCAGCCCAAGCCTCAAGCATTCGCACCATCTCCAGCGAGGTCCTCACCTCGCTCTCCACCCACAATCAAATCGCCACCTTCTCCTCACGCCCCGGCGGGCTGACGCTCGACGACGCTTATCGCGTCACGCCCCTGCTCCGCGCCGCTTTCGAGGCGCGCGGCGAAAAAATCCTCGGCCGCAAGATCGGCTTCACCAATCGCAAAATGTGGAAGGTCTACGGCGCCAAGGCGCCGGTCTGGGGTTATGCCACCGACCATACGACGCGCCCGCTCTCGTCGGCACCGCCGCAACGCGTCAAAGATTTCGCCGAGCCGCGCATCGAGCCGGAAATCATGTTCGGTCTGAAAGCAGCGCCATCGCCGGGGATGACCGCGACCGCCCTGCTCGATTGCGTCGAATGGGTCTCGCTCGGTTACGAGATCGTGCAATCGATCTATCCGGGCTGGAAATTCGCAGCGGCCGACACGGTCGCCGCCAACGGCGTGCACGGCGCGTTGCTGGTCGGCGCCCGGCACGCGATCGCGCCGCGCAAGGCCGAATGGCTGCGCGAGCTGGCGACTTTCAAAGCCGAGCTTTATTGCGACGGAGAACTGAGCCAGCGCGGCGGCGGCGCGCTCGTGCTCGATAGTCCCGTTCTGGCGTTGCGCCATCTGGTCGAACTGCTGGCCAATGACCCGCACAATCCGCCGCTCGCCGCCGGTGAGATCATTACGACCGGAACGCTGACGCTCGCCTTGCCGGTCAGCGCGGGCCAGACCTGGACGACGAAAGTCTCAGGCATTTCGCTCGAAGAGATCAGCGTGCGGTTTGAGTAGTGGCGTTTGCGACGGGTGCGGCTACTGCCCCGGCATCGCGTTCAGGCACTGCGCCAGGTTGATGTAGGAATCCCCCGCAGCCTTGAGACAAGTCGCCCTGGCGTCGGCTGAAATATGGTCCCACGCTTTATCGACGACTTCCTTGATCGATTGCTCGCTCAGCAGGCATACAGCTTTTGCCATATCGCCCATGTTTCCACCGCCGTGGGTTTGCGCGAAGTCGCCGCAAAAATGATCGGTGTTGAATTCCGGCGCCGCCGCCTGTGCGACGCCGGAAAACACGATCACCACGGCGAGGGTCAAGATGCGTCTCATGTCGGCCGGCACAATAGAGCGCCGGCCTTTTCATTTTTTTCGCCGACAAGTGAAAAATTGCGATAAATTGCTTGGATTGGCAGGCGCCCGGGGGCGCCTTTCGCGCGAATGGGGTTTTGCAATGCGGTCTTCTCTGGCTTTTGTCTCGGCTTTCGTCACTTTGGCTTTGTTCGCCGGCAGCGCCGCCATGGCGCAAACGGCACCATCGGCGCCCCTGAGCAAGCGCGCGCTGCGTCAGCAAGATACCGAGGAATGCTCTAAACAGGTCAACCGAACGCAGGCCGACCTCTTCTTGCGGTGCATGACGGACCGGCAAGCCGCGAGAAAGGCGTCTGTAAAAGCGGAAGCCGCCGCCGCCAAAAAGAAGGCCGCTGACGAAAGAGCGGCCAAGCGGGGAAAAGCGGAGCAGGATTGGAAGGCTTTGGAAAAGACCCGCGTCGAGTACAACGAAAAAAGGCTCGAGCTGGCCAAACAGACAGCCGCCAAACAAGCCGACTGCAGAAAGCAGGCAACGGACCAGAAGCTCCACTTCCTGAAGCGGCACCGCTTTATAGAAAATTGCATCGGCAAATAGGTGTTGGCTCAGGTCTCCGGCCCTGCTTTGGGCCACAGAGCTGTGACCGAACCAAAAGGGTGCCTGCGGGTTCTCCGGAAGCGACCAACGGAGATTGTACCATGGCTTTAAAGACAGCCCTTGCGGCCGCTGCGGTGCTCTTGAGCGCGACCACGGTCTCGCTGGCGCAAAGCATGCCCAATTACGGACCCAACGCACCGGCGACCGGCGACAGTTTCGGCAAACCGCCCAGCGGAACGCGGCCCCCAGGTGTTACGCGCCACGGATACCGCGCCTACGCCTACCAGCGGCGCCATTATCACCGGTTCTGGCGCGCGCACCCGTACGAATAAGATCGTGGCCGAGACGTAACCGAAGTCGCTCGATCGGGCGCGATCACCGCCGCCCGAGAAACCAGCTTGATGCCAGCAACACGACGCCAAGACCGCCGGACACCATGCCGTGCTTGGCGCGGATCCGCATCAGGCCTGTCTCGTGTCCGGGAAAGAAACTCGGCAGCGAGTCTGCCGGCACCAGGAAATACATCGCAGCAACGATCAAAAGAATGACGCCGAGGATGGTGACGATAGCTTTCATGGCTCTCTCTCCCGTTCCTTCGGTAGCTTAGCGCATAAATTAACTCCGCTCATCCCCGTCCGCCGCCAACGGGCCCGCGTGAAGCGCGGCCGATGGTAATCTCCGGCGGGGACCGGCATGAGCGAAGAAAACAAAGCGCAAACGGAGCCGCATCAAGCGGAGTGAACGAAGCGCCCTCACCAGTGATGCACCGCATCCAGAACCATCATCATCGTGCCGAGGATGACGGCGACATGTGAAATGACCGGCAGCGAGATGAGCAGCGCGTGCCGAAATTGGTTTCGTTTCTTTTTGTGCTGATAGCGCATTCGATTTGGACTCTCGCGCCATCATTGTCCACAATCTGCCTCTTGACAATATTCCTATAGGATCATATCCCCATAGTTGTCCGCTTCCATGAGGGACGCGAACCGGTTGCGCCGGCTCGTGTGGAGCGGATCGGCGCCTGCGGGCGTGCTTCGCAAGCACGCACTCGGGCGGCGTCGGGGCTCCGCCCGGCTGGCCACTACGGGCTGCCCGCCAGGAGCTTGGCTGACGGCGGTCGTTTAGGCGACCACCGAAAAGCGCGGCCTGACGCTGAAGGAAAACGCCGGACGGCGCGCCGGGAGGCGCCACGCCTTCGCAAGGAGGCGTGCACATAAGGACACTGTCGCGCCACTCGGCGCGCCGTCCCCTCTTTTCTTCGGAAGAGAGGCGAAATGAAACAAAACTCGGGCGCGCCTGCGCCGCGAGACTGAGGGAGGCTGATCGCATGAACACTTCTTGGACCCGTACGCCGTGCCCTTTCGATAGGTTGGTGGTTATGGATCCCGGCTCGCGCTCGCTTCGCTCGTTTGGCCGGGACGACAAATTTAAATGCAATGATGGAGATTCAAATACATATGCCCCATATGCCGACAATAACCGGCGAAACCGAAGACCTCACTTCCCTGGACATCCAGCGCAGGCGAGCAAACATGCTCCGCCTCGCACATCTCTGCGTGAATACGGTCTGCCGGCGCGCCCGCTCCTGCTCCGCCGATCCCGACACATGCATCGGGCGCATTATGCCGTTCCTGCCTGAGGACGTGTGCAGCGGCGTCGAGGCGCTGCTCGAGGGCAAGCTCGAAGGGCTCACATATGACGAGGTTCGCGCCGAAGCGCCGGTCGAAGTTGGCGCCTATGAGGATTGGCTCAGCAAGGTCGACGAATCCATGCGGGGGACTGTGCCCTTCATGCGGCCGAAGGTAAAAAATCCGCAGTCCTCTCAACTTCGTGAGATTTCTTGATGCAAAATCTCAATTTGTTTGAATCGCCTTGGCGCTCTCGTGGCGCTAGCATGCGTGCGGTTTTGGGGGGTCTTCGCGCATCCACACGAGGAGCAAGACCATGAAATACACAATCGTCGCGGCGCTATGGCTCGCCGCACTGCCTGCCGCCGCAATCGCAATGGACGACCATATGGGTGTCCAACCGGGCGCCCTGAAATGGGGCCCGGCCCCTCCGGGCTTGCCCGCGGGCGCCCAACTCGCCGTCGTTGCCGGCGACCCCGGCAAAGACGGCCCTTATGTGATCCGGGCCAAGCTGCCGTCGGGTTACAAAGTGCCACCGCACACCCACCCGACCGATGAGAATGTCACGGTGTTGTCCGGCACGTTCCACATCGCGATGGGCGACACGTTCGACACGAAAAAAGGTGATGCGTTGAAAGCTGGCGGCTTCTTCAACGGACAAAAAGGCATGCCGCACTACGGCTGGACGACGGCGCCGACCGTCATCCAGATTCACGGCATGGGCCCGTTCGCGATCACTTATGTCAATCCAGCCGACGACCCGCGCAACAAGACGTCAAAGAAATAGCGGGTACACGCATCATGGTCATGCCCGGCCTTGTGCCGGGCATCCACGTCTTGAAACAAGGAAGGCGTGGATGGCATCGGAAGTCCGGCTTGCCCGACTTCCGCAAAGTAGCGAGCTGCAAGTCGGGTATACCCGCTTGCAGTGACAAGCCCGGTCATGACGGGCTTACAACTACCAGCGAGGAACACACCACATGCCGGGCCAGACCATCCAAATCCACGGACGCGCGGACAGCGATTTCGATTGTTATCTCGCGCTGCCGCAAACGGACGAGCCTGTTCCGGCAGTGGTGCTCGCCAGTGCCGTGCATGGCGTCGACAAGGACCTGCGCGATCTTGCCGATGAATTTGCATCGCACGGGTTCATCGCGGCGGCGCCTGATCTGTTCTGGCGCACGATTCCGGGCCCGCTCACCCGCGCCGATGGCGAACGCACCAAGGAACGCTCGCAACCCCGGCCGGAAAAAATCAAAACCGGCGAAGCCGATATCGCCGATACGCTCGTGGAATTGCAGGACCTGCAGCAATTCAACGGACGCGCGGCGGTGATGGGGTTTTGTTACGGCGGCCCTTACGCCATTCTCGGGCCGAAGCGCCTCGGCTTTGCCGCCGGTATCTCATGCCACGGCACGCGCATGCAGGATTATATCGGCGAACTCGAAGGCGTCACCGCGCCGGTCTGCATGATCTGGGGCGACGAGGACAACCAAGCGCCGCCGGAGGTGCTCGAGGCATTTCGCGCTGTGCCACCGCGCATGAAAAATGTCGAACTGCACATTTTTCCAGGCGTCAAACACGCTTACATGATGCCGGACGCCGGCGCCGCTTTCAGCGCCAAGACGCGCGCGTTTTCCATGGCGCGCGCACTCGCCATCCTCAATGACCTGCGTGGTGGCGGCGAACGGCTGCAGAAGGCGTCGTGACCACACCGCAACCGTCGTCCCTGCGAGGGCGTAAGCGCATTCACCATTTTACACAGTCATCCCCGCGAAAGCGGGGATCCATACGCCGTGACTTATCGATAGGCTGCGGAGAATGGGTCCCCGCTTTCGCGGGGACGACAAATAGCGACCGCACGACAACCCGTCCGCGGCCGGTTAACATCTGCCGCGATGGATTCGCCGCCACGATTCAAACTGACCCGCCTGTTCTGGATCGGGCTCGCGGTTTTGATCCTGGGTACCGGTCCTCTGCTCGCCATCATCGCCGCAGCCGCGCTCGGATTGCTGAGCGACCCGAACCCCAATCCGATCGGTCCGGGCCTGCTCGCATTCTTCACGTTCTGGCCGGCGGTCATCATGATCGTCTGGGGACTGATCGCGGCGATCGTGCGCTACCGAAGAGCATAGACAAAACTCCGATGTCAGCCCCGCGCAAGCGGGAATCCGTGCGCGCGGGGACGACAGTGTGCGGTGGATGGCGGACGCTACGCCGCTTTCGCAGCCAGCTCCTTGTCCTTCGCTTCGGCCCGTTGCGCGGCCGGTCGCGCCGCAATGCGCGCGGCATAATCGGCAAACTCCTTACGCTCGGGGATCATCTTGAATATCATGCCCCAGCGAATGTTCGCACCGATGACGACATCGGCGGCGGTGAACTGATCTCCCATCAGCCACGGGCCCTTCGCAACGGCTTTGGCCAGCACGTTCATCGTCGTGTCGAAATCACCATAGCCGAGCATGGCGCGGCGCGCGTCTTCCTTGCGCGGAGCCGCGCGGTCGATCACCGCAGACTCCAGGCAGCCCGGCCCGAAAAACAACCATTTCAGGTAGACGCCGCGTCTCGGCGTGCCGATCGGTACATTGAGTTTCTTGTCGGGAAATTCGTCGGCGAGATACGTGCAGATCGCCGCCAATTCGGTGATCACGGTATCGCCATGCTTGAGCGCGGGAACCTTGCCCATCGGATTGATGGCGAGGTATTCGGGCTTCATGTTTTCGCCCGCGCTCAATGTGATGAGCTTGAGGTCGTAGGGCTGGCCAATTTCTTCCAGCATCCACAGAGCGACCGAGGAGCGCGACGGCGAAGCGTGATAGAGCGTCAGATTGGGCATGCAACACCTTGTAAAATTTGTGGTGGGAACCGATCTACGGCTAGATCAAGATTGTGCAAAGATCGTGACGATGGCCAGTAACGTTCGCGACAATACCGAGGGGCACCGCTTCGAACTCGACGCAAACGGGCACGTCGCCTTTTCGAACTACAAGCGGGCGGACGGCGTACTCACGATCCTGCACACGGAAGTCCCAAAAGCGCTCGAAGGCCATGGAGTCGGCTCCGCGCTTGTCCGCGGCGTGCTCGACACCGCCCGCGCCGCGGGGCTGAAGGTTGTTCCGGTCTGCCCGTTCGCGAAGGCCTATATGGACCGGCACCCCGAATACGCCGATTTGCGGCGATAAATCCCCACCCCGCCCCTGATAGCCCGCGAAACCAACAGTTTCACATCCTCACCTAACGCAATATTTACCGCGCGATCAGACACTTAGTCTTGTGGCGACGTGCGTTGTGCCTGTCGCGACAGGAGGCCTCGTTGGATTTTACGCCTGGCATTGCGTTTATCTTCGGACAAATCGGCAAGCTGCTGTTTTCGCTCGGCTCGCATTTCTCCCTGACGTCGCTCGCAGCCGCGCTGCTGATCGCCGCATTGTATTTCGTGTGGCAACGCGTGAAACGCGGCCGGCGCGTTCGCGTCAAAACGATTTTTCGCGCGCTATTCCCCAAGCGCATTTTGCGCAGCCGTTCGAACCAGGCCGACATCGGCTATTTGATTTTCAACGTCTTTGTGTTCGGCGTGATGTTTGGATGGGCCATTCTTTCGTATCAGTTCATATCGAACGGCATCATCTCCGGGCTTGTTGCAATGTTCGGGCCGGTTTCGCCGTCGACATTGCCCGTTTATGTGACGCGCACGGTCGTCACCGTGATGCTGTTTCTCGCCTATGAGCTCGGCTACTGGTTCAATCATTGGCTGAGCCACAAGGTCCCGCTGTTGTGGGAATTCCACAAGGTTCATCACAATGCGGAAGTGCTGACGCCTCTCACGAATTTCCGCGTGCATCCGGTCTACACGTGGATCTTCACCAATATTCTTGCTTTCTCGGCGGCCGTCGCCAATGGTGTCGGCAACTACATGTTTGGCGAGACCGCGTATCAATATGCGATGTCCGACACCAACATCATCCTCGTGCTGTTCATCCACGCCTACGTGCACCTGCAACATTCGCACATGTGGATTTCCTTCCGCGGCGTTCTCGGACGCATCTTCGTGAGCCCGGCACATCATCAAGTGCATCATTCGTCCAATCCCAAGCACTTCAACAAGAACTTCGGTTCCTGCCTCGCCCTTTGGGACTGGATATTCGGTACGCTTTACATCCCGCAGAAAGAACGCGAGCCGCTCATCTTCGGCTTTGGCGATCATCCGGACGCCCACACGATGAAGGCCGAGCTGGTCGATCCGCTCATGAATGCGGCCGGTCATCTCAAGCCGCTGTGGCCGAAACGCGCTGCGGAAATTCCCGCTGTTTCTGTTGCGGAGCGCAAACAGGCCTAGCTCAATTTCCCAAGCGCTGGTTCCCAAGAATGGGTTTCCAGGAGCTGGTTTGTGAAGGCCACACTAACGCCATGCAGGCGTGATATTGCGTACAACTTCTTCCGGGTGGACGCCTACGACAGCCGAAACATTTGATGCGAATATTATTCGGCGGCGACCGCGCGAGTTTGCAGCCCGCGGCCTTTCCATCGCCCCATGGCTGCGTCGATCGCAACGACCGCGAGGCCCGCGGTGAGAACCTGCCAGCCCGGCCTGATGCCCGCATCAAAATCGAATATCGTCCCGATGACCCGCAGTGGCGAAACGTGAAACGCAAACGCGATCCCTATGGCCTCCCCGGCAAACGTGAGGGCCGAAACCACAACCGAAAGCGCGAGCAGGCTCAACGTGGACAATTCGCTTGTGTCTTGCCACCAGGCGAGCAGGCGGTAGGCCATCAGCCAGAGGAACAAGCTCGCGGCGAAAGTTGGTACGGTGACGTCGGCTTTGGTCTGCTGAAAATAATGGATGAGCGCGAGAAGTGCGATGGCATAAATAATTTGATGCAATCGCCGCCAGCGCAGACCACCGAGCCGACGCACCATACCGTCGGTCGAGGTGGCCGCCAATGCAGCCAGACCGAGCCAGGCTGTCGCGCCGATGATCAAATAAACGCGGTGCGTAATCTCATGGAAAGCCTTGCCGAGATCGTAGCTCTGATCGGCGAAGAACAAGGCGAGATGCGCGGCGATATAGCAGAATGTCCCTACGCCCAGCATGCGCCGCACGTCGACGAGATTGCCATAGCGAAGCATGCGCCGAAACGGCGTCACCGCGAGCGTCACCCCCAGGAATACCAGCGCCCAGAATCCGGCGCGGTGGATCAATTCGTTGAGCGGGCGTGCACTATGCGCGATGTCGCTGACCTGAAATATCGCTTTGGCGAGCGGCGAAACCAGCAAAGCGAGCGCCGCGATCCGCAGCGGCGATACCCGCCCTCGCCGGTCTCGCCAAAGCTGCCAGTGATTCAACATTGATATTTTTCCCGGTACGCGTCGAACAATCGGACATCGCCGGTTCCGACATCCAAAGGTTTGAGGCTCGATTTATGCAATTCGGTTATTGCATGACAGCCATACCGCGCCGCACAATTTACACACATAAACTGCATGATCGTGCTAACATTTCAGGGTTGGCTTGATTCGTCACAATTAATCAAAAGCTTGCGTGCAAACAAAGTCGCCGCGACGGAACAACTCCGGGTGTTCGACTTTACGGGAGACGGAGGGGGAGCAGTTAAGACGCCACAGTAACGCAGCGCCGGGGAGGTTTCACGGAGGCCACCGATGTCGCGAGCTTTGGGACGCTCACTGCTTGTCTTGGTACCCGCACTTTTCGTTGCCACCACTGCACTTGCGCATGACAGCTGGGTCAATCGCGGCGCTTTCAAAAACGGCGCCGGCGAATGGTGCTGCGGAGACTATGACTGCAAAAGCTATACGCGCACTTCATCGACAGCGAGCGGCTGGATGATTGACGGCGAACTGGTCCCCTTCGATGAAGCAATGCCGGTTGCACCGCCTGACGGCCAGGTCACGATATGCCGGCGTCCTGATGGATCGCGGCGTTGCGTATTCGGTTTGAAGCCCGGCTTATAAAGACATCGTTCTGGCTAGCTTTGTCCGTCGGCCTTAGCACCGGCGTAAAATACAAACGCAATAATTCCTGCGGCACCAATCAAAATGCACGCCGCGCCGATTTTGTCGCCGCCCATGAAGTCTGCGATTCCCGCGAGTACGATTGCACAAAAGCCAAACGACACGGCCCAAAGTCCAAGCCAGTCAATTGCTGCCACTGTTTCGCGCTGACATTGCTGGACTGCTTTTGCGCGAGCTTTCGGGGGCAACGGTGTTGGCATGGCAATGTCTCCGTTTGTTGCTCCTCCCTCGCAATTTCCGTGCCTGCCCTCGATCTAACGCAACTTTTTCCTTCCGGTTCCTTTCAAACTGTCAACCAAAATCATCGGTCTATTGACTCAAATTCGCGGCAGCGGACGACCGCCTGCATCCTTCGATGGCACCTTCACCCAAGCTTCTCCGTCGAGCACAACTTCTTCGCTGACCAAACAGGTACATGTTAGCCGAGCCCGGAACTTTTCAGGCATGAGTTCGGCAACAGTCACGTTCACGTCGACTGTGTCTCCGATTTTCACCGGAGCGCGAAAATTTAAGGTTTGCGAAATGTAAACAGCACCTGGGCCTGGAAGTCGCGTGCCAAGCACCGCGGAAATAAGACTCGCGGTGTAAAGGCCATGCGCAATGCGCGTGCCAAATGGCGTCTTAGCGGCAAAATGCTCGGAAAGATGGATCGGATTGCGGTCCCCTGTGACCTCGGCGAAGCCGACCACATCCGAGGAGTTGATGACCTTTTTAAGGGTCTCGGTCATTCCGACCGAGAGATCTTCGAAATAAAGCATTTGGAGCGGCAACATTTTCGCGTCCCGAGAGTTATTGGGCCAGCGGTTCGGCTGGGGCGATGTTCATATCAAGCAGCGTCCGCGGACGACACGCCATTTGAAGTCACTGAATGCCATACGTGTCATGCTGCTCATTCGCCTTGCCATTGGCATCTTTGCGTTGACGCTGCTCGGGTTGGCGTTTTCCCTGAATTCGGCACAAAGCCAGCAAGAGAATCAATTCGCAGAGACAACGATCCTCAGCCATCAATAGGCTGCGTACGGCAGAGCCACCAGAGACCGCCAATCAGCAGCACATTGATGAATGCGAGCAGCGTCAATACGGCGATGGTCGCATTGGTGCCGCTGGTTTCAATTAAGAGCGCGCCAAGCGAGGGCGCGAGAGCCTGGACGATTAAGCTTGGAAAAGCGAGCTTTCCCATCAGTCGCGGGAATCTGGCTGGGCCGAATAATGCGAGTGGCAATGTCCCGCGCCCGATCCAGGAAATTCCGTAACCGGCGCCGTAGAGAAGGATGACCAGCACGATGACCGGATAGCCGCCAAGCAGCAGCAGCAGCAGCAACCCAGCCGCCATCAAGGTGTACGCGGCAATTAACGTCCAGATCGGGTGATAACGACTGCCGAACACGCGCTCGACGATCCGGGCACCGACCTGCGCCGGTCCAATCAACGTTGCGAGGGTGACCGCCACGCTGAATTCGACTCCCCTCGCCTGCAGGAAGATCATCATGTGCACGATAACGGTCGAGCCAATGCCGGCGGCGATCGACAGCGCCAATGCGAGCAGCACAAAAATCAAAGTCTCACGTGCCATCCGCATCGGCTTGGCGGTGGATTGCGTGTCTGCCCGTGTGTCGGTGGCCGAAGTCCGTGCTGACGCGCGACGTACGACCGCCATCTGCAGCGGTAATGAGACGATCAGATGAAGGCCCGCATAGACGAGACAGGCGCCGCGCCAACCGAGATGATCGATCAACAATGCGCTTAATGGCCAGCAGACCGTACCGGCAAAACCGCCAAACAACGTGAGATTGGTGATTGGTGCGCGCGCCGCGCTGCCGTACATACGGCCGAGCGCGGCGAATACGGCATCATAGAGCCCGGTGCCCATTCCAATGCCGATCAGCACCCAGGCTAACAAGTAAACCGGTAGCGTCGGCGCAAGGCCCACGCCGATCAAGCCGGCAGCGAAAAAAGATGAGCTCGCGAACAATACGGGCCGTCCACCGCGAGCATCGATAATGCGGCCAACTTGCGGTGAAATCAGCCCCGCGGTCAGCAGACCGATTGACGTACCGCCGACCACAAAGCCAAGTGACCAGCCAGTTTCAGCGACAATCGGCGCGGCGAAAACCGCCGGAAAATAAAAGGATGTTCCCCAAGCGAGAATCTGCGCGATGCCCAGCGCGGTAATGACGACGCGGCGATCGGGCAGGCCCGCTTCTGTTGCCAATTCCAAAATTTGCGGTCCTTAGCCGGCCGGCTCCATGCCTTTTGATTTGAGGACCGCAGCGGCCTCAGGGCTTGAAAACGCTTTGATCAGAGCTTGTGCGGCATCCTTGTTTTGCGCCGAAGCACTCAAGCCGGCCGCATAAGTGGTGGCGTTCTGGATTTCTTTCGGAAACGGACCCACCAATGCAACGCCCTTCACAGGCACAATTTCACTGATCTGATGTAAGCCAAGTTCGGCTTCTCCGCTGGCGATAAGTTCGGCGACGTAGCCGCCCTTTTTAAGTTTTGCTTTCGGCCGAATTTGATCGGCAATGCCGAGCCGCTCGAGCAATTTGTCGATGTAGATTCCGCTGGAGCCGCCACTGGCCGGGTCGATATACGCGACCGATTTGGCTGCCAGCAATGCACTCTTGAACGCCTCAACGGTACTTATATCAGGCTTGGGCGCGCCCTCTTTCACGACGACACCAATGCCGACGGCGGCGAGATTGACGCGGCTACCGGTGGCAATCTTCCCGCCGGCCACGAGTTCGTCGATGACCGCCGGAGTGATGATCGCGACATCGAAGGCCTCACCACTTTCGATCCGCTTCTTCAAGCCGCCGGCGGTATCGTTGTCGACGATGACCTTATTGCCGGTCTGCTTTTCGAAATCGGGGACGAGAGCGAGTACGATCTGCTTGAACGCGCCGGCCGTAAGCACCTTGACCTCCACAGCCGAGGCTGGCGAAAGGTCGCCGAAGGCGAGCGCTAGCCAAATCGCCAGTGCGCGCGAGATATGCGAATTCATGGGTCATTTCTCCCGCTTACGATCGTGCAATTTACACAATCTATGCCGATTCAGCCCCCTAAAGCATCCATTTTGCATTGCCGCAATAAACTCCCCAAAAATTCTCTCAAAACAGGCCGCAAATTCTCTTTCTCGCTATTTCACAGCCGTTTTAGCTATGCGATTTTAGCCTAGCTGCAGCGCAACATTATTGCTTTTCAATCGGCGGACCATCCCCATTTTCAGTGGGAAATCGTCGGCCGGCCTTGGCCGGACTTAAAAGAAAGTAGGACACCATGTTTGCTGCACTCATCCGCTTCATCCAGGAGTGGAAGCGTTATAACCAAAGCCTGAGCGAGCTGTCGCGCCTGGGCGATCGCGAGCTCGCCGACATCGGCATCAGCCGATCGGATATTGCGCGCGTCGCTTGGAATGCCGCCCACCGCGATTAATTTCCGTCGCGCCAAATGCTAAACCGAATAACGCCCGCGGGTCACCGCGGGCGTTTCGTTTTTCCGCGATGAAACGGCTCTAGTCCAAGGCCTTCCAGAGCGCCAATGGCATAATTTCAAGTGCTCGTCCGTAACCGACCGTCCAGGCGTCGATCGACCACTTCGTACCGCGCGGCTTTTCGACGAGTACGGCCGTGGCATGGGGCGGACGCCCGTCGAGCATAAATCCGCGCGCTTCGGGAACGTCGACGTCGTGGTAGCGCAACAATTTGAGCTGATCGAGCACCAACAAAAGGCTGGTGGTATTTCGGCTCGAGTCGATGCAATCAAATTGCCGGATATCATACATGTACTTCATTCCAGCGCGGGCCACGTGATTTTCCGTGCCAGCAACGGGAGCGATGCGGCGGTCGAACCACGCACCTGCCGCTGCGACCGCCTTGCGCTCCGCCACAGGAGACGCCCATCCCGCGGCCATAATTTGCGCGAGCTGCGCGCGATCGCCGGCGGTCAGGTCAACTTCAGCGCGGTACCTACAGCCAAAGCCGTGACAAACGAAAATAATACCCGGCGTCGGCGGCGATACGGAGAACCCTCCATAAGCGGTGTCGACGACATCGGGCTTTGTCGCGGCGTCCGCAATAAACGTCGTCACCACAACGACCATTAAAATAAAGGCGGTCCGAAACCATAAATCCAACCGCATCCGGAACCCCTTACAACCATTGCAGATTAACAGCCGCCAGCCTAAGGATCATTGAATGACATCGGGCCATTTTCATGACGTCCATATCGTAGGCGGCGGCCTCGCCGGTTCTGAGGCAGGCTGGCAACTTGCGCAGGCTGGCGTGCCGGTTGTGCTGCACGAAATGCGCCCGCTGCGTGTCACGCCGGTACACAAAACCGACGGCTATGCCGAGCTGGTTTGCTCGAACTCGTTCCGCTCCGATGATCGCGAACACAATGCGGTCGGCGTGCTGCACGAGGAAATGCGTCGGCTTGGCTCGCTGATCATGCGTGCCGCCGACCTAAACCAAGTGCCGGCGGGCGGTGCGCTCGCGGTTGACCGGGATGGATTCTCAACCGCCGTATCAGCTGCGCTGGCGGCTCATCCACTGATCACGCTCGAGCGTGGCGAAATCACCGTGCCGCCGGAGAGTTGGGATAACGTTATCATCGCTACCGGACCGCTGACATCGCCCGGCCTCAGCGCGACCATTGCAAAGCTTACCGGCGAACAGCACCTGGCCTTTTTCGATGCAATCGCACCAATCATTCACCGCGACAGTATCGATCTTGAGCAAGCGTGGTTCCAATCGCGATACGACAAGGCCGGCCCCGGCGGCTCCGGTGCTGACTATGTCAACTGCCCGCTCTCGCGTGAGCAATACGACTCATTCATTGCCGCATTGCTCGAAGGCGACAAGACCACCTTTCACGAATGGGAATCATCCACGCCCTATTTCGACGGCTGTCTGCCGATTGAGGTGATGGCCGAGCGCGGCCCAGAGACGTTGCGGCACGGCCCAATGAAACCCTTCGGCCTGACCAATCCACACGCGTCCGGAACGAAGCCATACGCAGTCGTGCAACTACGCCAAGACAACAAGCTCGGCACGCTTTTCAACATGGTGGGGTTCCAGACAAAGCTGAAACACGGCGAGCAGGTGCGTATTTTCCGAACCATCCCCGGTTTGCAAAATGCGGAATTCGCGCGGCTCGGCGGGCTCCATCGCAATACTTTCCTGAACTCGCCAAAGCTCCTTGATGAAGCCTTACGGCTGAAAGCAAATTCGCACTGGCGTTTTGCCGGCCAGATCACAGGATGCGAGGGCTATGTGGAATCCGCAGCGGTCGGTCTGCTCGCAGGACGTTTCGCTGCCGCCGAATGCCGCGGCGATAAACTCTCACTGCCGCCAGCAACGACCGCGCATGGCGCACTGCTTGCGCACATCACGGGTGGTCATATCGAAACGATTGATGCCGGGTCCTCCTCGTTCCAGCCCATGAATGTGAATTTTGGTTTGTTTCCACCGCTTGCGGAACTGCCAGCTTTTGACCGCAACAGTAAGTTGGGACGCAGCACCGCCAAGGCGTTCGCGCGCAAGAGTGCCCTCGCCCGTCGTGCGTTCGCCGATCTCGACCGTTGGATTGCAGGCGAATCATCGGTCGTCGCGGCCGAATAGTCATTACTCTCCAATTCTCCGCGGCTTTTTAGCCGCTCGCCAGATGCGCCATTGCCGACGCCACGGCGCAACTCCCGGAGGATGGAATGGGTCATAGTCGCCCCGTTCCATAGCGAACAGCCAAAGCCGCAATGGCGCCAATGGTAAAAAGGCGGGCTGGACGCTCCTTGGAATTTCACCGATGGTTTCGCCGATGCAGGTGAGATGACG
>DATFVF010000254.1:0-2542 GCA_035260465.1 Pseudolabrys sp.
AGCAGTCGAAGCTCATCATAGGTCAACTGCGCCATGAGGGCCTCCGGTGGTTTTGGCCAAAGGTAGCACACGTCAGTACGGCAGGAGACTGCTGCGCTGCAGGATTTCGACCCAGCTTATGACTGCAGTGGGTCAGACTCGGTCATCCCGGTGATGTCCGCTGCACGACCGCTGTTCCCCCGAAAGCGGACGTCCATGCGCGATCTTGCTATGTCGCATTCGTGCCAGTAGCGGCCATTGCCGCCATTCGCCTAACGGGATTTATGGAATATGCGCCGCGAGCGCATCGGCCTCACTACGGCTTGATGTTGGCTGCCAAGATCACCTTGCCCCATTTCATGGTCTCGTCGGCGATAAGCTTGGCGAAATCGGCGGGCGAGCCCGGCAGCACGGTCGCGCCGAGATTGGCGAGCCGCGCCTGGAAGTTGGCATCGGCAAGGCTCGCATTGACCTGCGTGTTCAACCTTTTGATGATCTCTGCGGGCGTGTTTTTAGGTGCGCCGATGCCGTACCAAGTGCTCGCCTCGTAGCCCGGCAAGGTTTCGCTCAGAGCCGGAATGTCCGGCAGCGCCTGCGAGCGCGTCGTTGTCGTTACCGCCAAGGCGCGGAGATTACCGGCCCTGACATAGCCAATCGAGGAGAGCAGCGGACCAAAATAGACCTGGGCCTCGCCGGCAAGCAGCGCGGGAAACACCTGCGCGCCGCGATAAGGCACGTGAAACAGGTCGAGGCCCGCCATCATCTTGAACATTTCGCCGGCCACGTGGGTCAACGCGCCAGTGCCCGCTGATGCCATGTTGACCTTGCCGGGATTGGCCTTGGCATAAGCGATGAATTCCGCAACGGTCCTGGCCGGAGCCGACGGGTGGACCTCCATGACCAAGGGCACGCGAGCGATGCTCGCGATCGGCACGATATCGCGGATGAAGTCGAAACTGAGCTTGTCGTAGAACGTCGTGTTGATAGCGTTCGTCGACGTGATGAGAAGGAGCGTGTAGCCGTCCGGGGAAGCCCTCGCCACAGCGTCGGTGGCAATGTTGCTGCTGGCGCCACTGCGGTTCTCGACGACAAATGACTGCCCGAGTTGCTCCGACAGCGATTGACCGATCAATCGCGCAACGATGTCCGGCGCCGAGCCAGCGCCAAAGCCTTCGATCAACCGCACTGGCCGCGTCGGATAAGCCTGCGCCCAAGCGAAGCGCGACACGGCTGGCAGCGCGGCAGCGGCCGCTGCAAGATGCAGAAAATTTCGGCGGGGAAGTTTCATAACATCCCTCTCTGAAATGCCGGTGAAGCGACGCTTCATTCCGCCTTGATGTTGGCCGCGCGGATCACCTTGCCCCATTTTTCGGCTTCCTTCTCAAGCCGCCTCCCGTAATCCGCGGCCGAGCCGCCGGCGACGCTGCTGCCCAAGTCGGCAAGCCGCAACTTCAATTTGGGGTCCGCCAGCGCGGCGTTAACCTCCTTGTTCAGTTTGTCGATGATCTCAGGGGGCGTGTTTTTGGGTGCGCCGACACCTATCCATGCAGCCGCATCGTAACCCGGCACAAACTCACTCAACGGTGGAACATCCGGCAGGACCTCCGAGCGCGTCGGAGTGGTGACCGCCAATGCGCGCACTTTGCCGGTCTTGATGTACTCAACGGTCGAAGCGACGAACATCACCTGCACTTGCCCACTTATGAGGTCGGTGAGCGCGGGCTGAGCGCCGCGATAGGGGACATGTACAAGGTCGACGCCGGTCATCATCTTGAATAGCTCGCCGGCCAGATGGAGGAGGCCGCCATTGCCATTTGACGCCATGTTGACCTTGCGGGGATTGGCTTTGGCGTAAGCAATGAACTCGGGAACTGTCTTCGCTGGAACCGCTGGATTGACCACCATGAAAAGCGGGACGCTGATAACGCAAGCAACTGGCGTGATGTCGCGGAAAAAAAAGAAATTAAGATTGTGGTAGAGCGTCGTGTTGATCGCAGGCGACGCGTCAACCACGAGGAGTGTGTACCCGTCGGGCGCCGACTTTACGACTGACTCGGTAGCGATATTGGTGCCGGCGCCCGGCCGATTCTCGACGACGAATGGTTGGCCGAGGCGCTCGGAGAGCTGTTGGCCGATCAGACGCGCGACAACGTCGGCACTACCCCCAGGAGGATAACCGACAATGATGCGCACCGGCCGCGTCGGATAAGCCTGCGCCCGCGCGATCCGCGCGACGGCCGGCACCGCGGCAGCGCCTGCGGCCAGATACAGAAAATTTCGGCGGGGAAGTTTCACGGCGTTGCCTCTCTGGTCTTCGCAGTGTCGCGCGCGCAATCGAGCGCGGGCACGCGATGCGAACAGACGGCGAAATTGAACGTCTGAGTGAGATGCCTGCCGACAGCATCGCCGCTGCCACCACAGAAAATAGGACCTCGGCACGTCCCGCTGGCAGCTCTGCGGTAAGGCTACATCACTTTCGCAAGCATACGGAAGGGGACCATGGCAGGTCTTGGCACCTCTGCGACATCACGAGGTGATCCGGCTATGTCCGCTTACGAGGGTC
>DATFVF010000255.1:0-33018 GCA_035260465.1 Pseudolabrys sp.
CGCATGCCGCAATTGCCCGATGTTGCGCCATTGAGCGAAGGCGCGCCCGGCCTTGCGGGTTACGAGCTGCTCAACTGGTTTGCAATATTCGGCACGGCAGGTACGCCGCCCGAGATCGTCGAGCGCCTTAATGGCATCGTGAACACTGCACTCAGGGACCCGGCGATTGCAGACAAGATGCTGCCGCAGGGCATCGTCCCCAAGCCGATGAAGGTCGCGGAGTTCAAGGTATTTGTTGACTCTGAACGCACGAAATTCGGGAAGATTGTGGAGCAGGCCAATATCAAATTGAGCAACTGACCCGGTTTCGGTGTATTATTACAATCAAACAATGCCTCTCAGGGGGAGGACACCCATGAACGTCAAGCCGAAGACCCAGAACGCCAAGCCGGTTGACGACAAACGCTCGCATCATGTGCGCCCGCAGGAGATGCTGTGGGACAAGATGCGGTTTCCCGGATGCCAAACGAAGACGCTTTTGTTCGATCCCAAAAGCGGCCTTGCCACCGTGCTGATCAAAATGGAGCCGGGCGCGAGCTTGCCCGACCACGAGCATGTGTTGATCGAACAGACTTACGTGCTGGAAGGCTCGCTGGTCGACAAGGAAGGTCCCGACGCGGGGCTCGAAATTGGCCCCGGCGAATTCGTCTGGCGGCCCGCCGGCAGCCGGCACGAAGCCTGGTGCCCGAAGGGCGGCACCATGATCGCGATGTTCCAGGTGCCCAACAAGTTTTTCGAAAAGGACGGCAAGGTGACCGATGCCGGCGGCAAAGACTGGCAATCGGCCTGGGGGCACGTGTTATCGGAATAGTTTGATACGCCGCCGCGTGGGTTCACCGCCGCGCGCGCGGTGAGCGAAAGGCCACGCGGACGTGGCGGAATGGTAGACGCAAGGGACTTAAAATCCCTTGGGAGATTTCCCGTCCGGGTTCGAGTCCCGGCGTCCGCACCAATAAATCAAAGGCTTAGGACATTCGGCCAAAGCCGATTTGCAGGCAGCAAGCGGACATTCCGCAAAAAACAGGCCCGCACATGCGTCTGACGATCAACTGCGACATGGGCGAGGGCTTCGGTTTGTACCGGCTTGGCGACGATGCGGCGATGATGCCCCACATCGACCTCGCCAATATTGCCTGCGGTTTCCATGCCTCCGACCCGACAACGATGCGCGCAACGGTGCGCCTTGCAAAAATGCACGCGGTCAAAGTCGGTGCACACCCATCGCTCCCGGACCTTCAGGGATTCGGGCGCAGAGCGATGGTTATCTCGCCTGCGGAAGTCACGGATATCGTGACGTATCAAGTTGGCGCGCTTAAGGCGTTTCTTGATGCCGAAGGCGTTCCGCTCACCCACGTCAAGCCGCACGGCGCGTTGTACGGCATGGCTGCGCGCGACGAAAAAATCGCAGCCGCAATCGCCGATGCCGTGCTTCCATTCGGCGTCCCCATTCTTGGAATGGCCTTTACGGCGCACGAAACGGTTTACAAGGACAAGGGCGTTGAGCTCGTCCCGGAATTTTATGCCGATCTCGAATACGATGGTGACGGCAATCTGATCCTCAGCCGTGTCCACGACGCCGTGGATCCCGCCAAAGCGGCCGCGCGCGTGTTGCGGATGATGCGTGATCACGTCGTCACCACAACGGCCGGCAAGGACATCCCGGTGAAAGCCACGACCGTCTGCGTGCATTCCGATACGCCATCGGCCGTCGCCATTGCCGCCGAACTAAGCCGCGTTCTGCGGCAGACTTCTGTCAGAGCGTGATCGGTGGTGGCCCGGTCAATTCGTAAAACCGGCGATCGCATCACCGCGATGCCAGAATCGTGCGATAGTTATTGGGCGATGACTGGCCGCGGGACATCCCGGATTCTGATCGTCGCGATAATTGCTGCGGGGCTTGGCGGCTGCACGTCCGACGACACCACGGGCCGCTTCCTGGTCGAGCCGGACAAGTACGTTCTCTACACTTGCGCGGAGATGGCGGCGCAGATGCAGGGCAATGCCGATCGCCAGCGTCAACTGGAAGAATTGACGGCCAGGGCGAATACGACTTCGAGCGGCCAGATCATGAGCACGGTGGCCTATCGTCCGGAATATCTCCAACTCCGCGGCGAAATGAACGAGCTGCGCAGGACCTCCGCCGACAAGAAATGCAAACCTGTCACGATCGTGGTTCCCGGCGCCCGGGTCAGCGACGAGGTCGTGCGCTGAGGGCGTTGGGCGGGGGGCAGGCGCGCCGGTTCGGCCTATCGCGTGCGCGCACGCAACCGGCACTTCCGTCCACCTGCCTTTTGCCGTCCCAATTCACGGGTGGACGGCATACGCATGTCGGCGGCTTGCTCATCGCGCGCCAGGTTTTCGATGATCGCCAGCAGCACAGTGCGGGTTTTTGCAATGTCGGACGTACGCAAACCGCGCACAGCGATGCGGTTGACGTCCTCGGCGAACGGCACCAGCTTGTCCCGCAGCCGGCGGCCCTTCGGCGTGAGAAAGACATAAACCTTCTTGAGATCGCCATCGCGCCTGCGCCGGCGGATATAGCCGACTTGCTCCATCGCCTTGAGTGCGGAAAATGTGGTCGGTTCCATGACGCCGGCCTGCTCGCTTAACTCGCGCTGCGTCAAGCCGTCGCCTTCCCACAAAATACGCAGGAAGGTCCAGTGACCGAACGAAACGGCATGCTCGGCCAGCCGCATTTGCAATGCGCGCACCAGCGCGCGCGTCGCATCCTTCACCAGATGTGCGAGACGATCGTCAGGCACGGCCTCGCGCCAGTGGCGCAAAATCGTCTGCGTGCCGGCGGCGTCGCGTTTCATGGGACACCGACTTGATGGCGAAGCGCCACGTCGCTGCCGTCGCGCGCGGAGCTCAGGATTCCCAGCAAGACCTCAAGCGTTGCCATCGCCCAGGCACCGTCGTGCAGCGGTGTCTCGCCTTCCACGACCGCGCGATAAAGCTCATCGGTGACCTCGCCGCGCGGTATCGCAGGCGGCGCCAGCGCTTCGAGCCGCGCCGCGCCATCTTGATAAATCATAACGCCGTTCGGGAGCGCGCGCAGATCGGCGCGCTCGCAGCTCACCAGCAGTGTACCGAAATGCTGGTGCGCGGCGATCTGCGCTGCGGCCGGGCGATAGTCTTGGCCGCCGTAATTGCGCGCGTTCTTGAATGCGGTCTCTTCCTGCGCGCTCGCGAAGCGCGGCCGCGGCGCGCGGGTATAGGGCGTTTTCGGCTGTCCCATTTCGCCGATCCAACCTTGAAACTCGTCCGAGTCGAAATGGCCGTAGCCGCTGTAGGTGAGTGAAGCGAATGCGCCATTCGCAAACGTGAGGAGCACCGCGTAGGCGCCTTCGGTCGGCCGCGACGGATCCCACGCACCGGTCGCCGCGCGCACGCTCGTCACCCGCCCGCCGCCAATCAGCCGCACGATATCGACCTGATGCGCCGCCTGATTGAATACCGCGCCGCCGCCTTTCGCTGTGTCGAGCTCTTCCGGCCGGCGCGGGCGATAGAGATAGTCCGTGTAGTCGATGGCATTGATCATGTGCACGGCGCCGAATTCGCCGCTCTCGATCAAAGCCCGCAGGCGCCGCACCGGCGCGTCGAACGAATGACTGTGCCCGACAACAACATGGACGCCGGCATTCCGCGCTGCATCGATGATGGCAGCGCATTCCTCGAGCGTAAGCGCCATCGGCTTTTCGATGAGCAGATGTTTGCCGTTGCGTGCGGCGAGGGTGGCGTGGTGGGCGTGAAACTGGTGCGGCGTTGCCACGTAGACGGCGTCAACGGCAGGATCGGCGCACAGTTCCTCGACGGTTTCATAGCTTTTGGCGCTGAAATCCGCGGCAAAGCGCTGCCGCGCCTCCGCCCGCGGATCTGCCGCGGCCACCAGCGCGATCCGGGCATCACCGGTAAAGGTCGGCAACATCACGGTAAATGCGCGGCCGAGGCCGGCCACCCCAAGACGGAGCTTGCGTTTACCGGGCTGGTTCACGTGTTGATCTACCTCGACAAGGCCGCGTGCATTCTCTAGTCTTATCTTAGATATCTAAGTAAGGGCGCGCGAGAGAAATCTGCAACGCAGCACCCGCCAAGGGAGATGCCGCCATGATGACGCCAGAGGAAAACAACCTGTTGTGCCGCGTCGCGGGCGACGCCCCGATGGGCCGGATCATGCGCCGCCACTGGATTGCAGCCTGCCTGTCCGAGGAAGTGGCCGAGCCGGACGGCGCGCCGGTGAAGGTGCGCTTGCTGGGCGAGGATCTTGTGGTGTTCCGCGACACCAAAGGCCGTATCGGTGTGCTTGACGAATACTGCTCGCACCGGCGCGCCTCGCTGGTGTTTGCGCGTAACGAAGAGTGCGGGCTGCGCTGCCTCTATCACGGCTGGAAATTCGACGTCGATGGCAACGTGGTGGAGATGGCGTCCGAACCCGAACACAGCCTCATTCCCGATCGCGTGAACCACAAGGCCTATCCGGCGCGCGAGGCGGGCGGTTTTGTGTGGACCTATATGGGTCCACCGGAGGAAATGCGCGAATTCGAAGCGCCTGCATTCGCGCCGACGCCGGATGCGCGCGTCAGCGCCACCAAAGTGCGGGTGCGCTGCAACTGGGCACAGATTCTGGAAGGGCAGATCGACTCGGCCCATTCTTCCAGCCTGCATTCGTCCGACATGTTGCCGGCGCAGGTCGACAGCGCCAAGGCGACGGAAGCGAACTGGCTGCGTCCATCGACTGACAAGGCGCCACGCTTCCAGATCGAGCGCACAAGTTACGGCTTCCGCTACGCGGCGATCCGGCGGCCGATCATGAACGAAGCCACGCACGACTACATTCGCACAACGGTCTATATCGCGCCGTTCACGGCACTCATTCCGCCGAACAACGTGCACAATGTCGCCACGCTGCTCACGCCGGAAGACGATCACAACACCATCTTCTACTTCATCGCCTGGAATGGCACCGACAAGCCGGGGATAGACGCCGAGGCCTGGCGCAAATTCAATGTGCTCGAATGGGGCATCGACGTCGATCAGAATTTCGATGGCGTGCGCAATCGCGGTAATCTCTACAGCCAAGACCGCGCCGCAATGAAGCAGGGAAATTTCACCGGCATCAGCGGCATCCCGAACCAGGATATCGCCATGTGGGAGGGGATGGGCCCGATCAGCGATCGCTCCAGGGAGCGGATCGGCGCCAGCGACGTGGCAGTGGTTGCGTTCAGGCGCCTGATGGTCGAGGCCGCCCGTCATGTGGAGAATGGCGGGCCGGCGATTGGCACGACCGAGCCGCATATCAGGCACGCAACGATTAGTTCGTATGAGGGTGTCGTGCCGAAAACCACAAACTGGAGAAGTCTCGGCGGAGGCAGCGAAGCGCCGCTCGAACGCGTCAAGCAGCCACAAGCCGCCAAATAACAGAAAAAATCTCAGGGGGAGGATACGATGAGGAAAAATACGCTCGCTTGCGCACTCGCCGGGCTGACACTGTTGGCGGCGGGAACCGCTGCTTCGGCGCAGGACAAAGTGAAGCTCGCAATCGGCCAGCGCGGGAACTGGGACACTTCAGTCTCGGAAGTCGGTCAGCTCGCTGGCATCTTCAAGAAGCACGGCCTTGAACTTGATATTGTCTACACAAACGGCGCTGGCGAGACACAACAGGCTGTGATCTCGGGCAGCGTCGACATGGGCATCGCTGCGGGCGTGATGGGTGTCCTCAGCGCCTATTCCAAAGGCGCACCAGTCCGCGTCATCGGTGCGGAGACCACCGGTGCCAATGATCTTTATTGGTATGTGAAAGCGGATTCGCCGATCAAATCGTTGAAAGATACCGATGACAAGATCCTCGCTTACTCGACCAATGGTTCCTCGACCCACGGCATCGTCAGTGCTTTCATGAAGCAGTACCAGCTCAAGGCGAAGCCGACCGCGATGGGCGGTCCGGCCGCAAACCTGACCGCAGTGATGTCCGGACAGATCGATGTGGGTTGGGCAGCGCCGCCGTTCGGTCTCGATCAGATCGACCAAAAACAGATTCGCATCATTGCAACCGGCAATGACGCCGATGCGTTCAAAGGACAGACGGTGCGCCTCAACATCGTCAATGAAAACTATTTGAAGGTCCACAAAGACGTGGTTGACCGCTACATGAAGGCCTATCGCGAGACGGTCAATTACATGTACACCGATCCGAATGCATTGAAGGTCTATGCAGATTGGTTGAAGATCACCGAAGCGAAAGCCAAACGCACGCGCGACGATTTTTTCCCGCGTGCGGCGGTCGAGCCGGATAAAATCGTCGGGCTCGACACGATCGTGAAGGACGCTGTCGCTTTGAAGTTTACGCCGACCGAGCTGACGAAGGCGCAGCTTGACGATCTGATCCAGATTCCGCCGCGGTAATCCGGATGGCGGTCCGCTCTGGCGCCCCGGTGGGCACCATCAGCCGTTCCTTAAATCCGGCGACGTGATTCCGTGAGAACCAGCACCGAGTGGAACTTTTCACGGATGCGGAACTTGTAGGCGTGGAACCCGCCACAGCCGTGGCTCTACCTGGGGGGCGAGCATGGGCATTTTAATCAGTATTCTCATTACGTTCCTCGTCATTATTCTAGTGCTTTATCTGATCAATATGTTGCCGATCGATGGCCGGGCAAAACAGATCGTCCGGGTCATCGTCATCATCATCGGCGTCTTGTCACTGCTGAAATACCTGGCGATCTACTAGCACCTAGAGCTGGACGCGGCGCAGTCGCAGTGCGTTGCCGACGACGCTGACTGATGACAGCGCCATCGCGGCGGCGGCGATGATTGGCGACAACAGCACGCCGAACACCGGGTAGAGCACGCCTGCGGCTACAGGCACGCCAAGTGAATTATAGAGAAAAGCGAAAAACAAGTTCTGCCGGATGTTGCGCATGACGGCGGCCGAGAGCGCACGCGCTTTCGCGATCCCGGCAAGATCGCCCTTGAGCAGGGTGACACCCGCGCTTTCAATCGCGACATCGGCGCCGGTGCCCATGGCGATGCCGACTTCGGCGGCGGCGAGCGCCGGCGCGTCATTGACACCATCGCCAGCCATGGCCACCACGCGGCCTTCGCGACGCAGTTTATCGACAACCGCGCTCTTCTGATCGGGCAGTACTTCCGCCTCAACCTCGCTGATGCCGAGTTTCCGGGCGACCGCTTCCGCGGTCGTGCGGTTGTCTCCAGTGAGCATCACCACACGGATGCCGTCCGCGGCCAGTGCTTTCAGTGCGTCCGGCGTCGTCACCTTCACAGGGTCGGCGATGGCAATGATTCCGGCGGATTTGCCGTCAACGGCAAGAAAAATGGCGGTAGCCCCATCGGTCCGCAGCCGCTCGGCGTCATTCGCGAGCGCCGATGTATCGATGTTCAATTCGTCAAGAAACCTGGCATTGCCAAGCGCGAGCCGCTTGCCGTCGACCACGCCGGTGACGCCCTTGCCGGCAGGCGAGTCAAAGCCAGTGACCGGCGAGAGCTCAAGTTTGCGTTCTCCCGCGGCGGCGACAATCGCCGCCGCCAACGGATGTTCGCTGCCGCGCTCGACGCTGGCGGCGAGCTTGAGCACCTGTGCTTCGCCGAAACCGGACGCGGGCGCCACCGTCACGACCTTTGGCTTTCCTTCGGTGAGGGTGCCGGTCTTGTCGATCACCAGCGTATCGATCTTTTCCATGCGCTCCAGCGCTTCGGCATTCTTGATCAGCACACCGGCGTGCGCGCCGCGGCCAACGCCCACCATGATCGACATCGGCGTAGCGAGCCCCAGCGCGCATGGGCAAGCGATGATGAGGACACTGACCGCCGCCACCAGCCCGTAAGCGAAGCGCGGCTCAGGGCCGAATGTCGCCCAGGCCGCAAAGGCGAGGAGCGCAACCGCAATGACCGTTGGGACGAACCAGGCCGAGACCTGATCTGCCAGCCGTTGGATTGGCGCGCGGCTGCGCTGCGCGTTCGCAACCATCTGCACAATTTGCGACAGCAGGGTATCGCGGCCGACCTTGTCGGCACGCATCACGAAGCTCCCGCTCTTGTTGAGCGTGCCCCCGATCACGCGCGCGTCCTTTTCCTTGGTCACCGGCATGGATTCGCCCGTCACCATGGATTCATCGAGTGCCGAGCGGCCTTCGAGCACGATTCCGTCGACCGGGACCTTATCGCCGGGCCGCACGCGCAACCGGTCGCCGGCCTGGACCGCGTCGAGGGAAATTTCCTCATCGCCGCCGTCGTCTCTGACGCGTCGCGCGGTTTTGGGCGCGAGATCGAGGAGAGCGCGGATGGCGCCTGACGTCGCCTCGCGCGCCCGCAATTCAAGCACTTGCCCCATCAGCACCAATACGGTGATGACGCTTGCGGCTTCGAAATAGGCGGCCGGTGCGCCGCCATGTTCGCGAAATGCTTCCGGAAAAATTCCGGGAGCGAACGTGGCGAACAGGCTGTAGACGTAAGCCACGCCGGTGCCCATGGCGATGAGCGTGAACATGTTGAGATTGCGCGTGACGAGCGATTGCCAGCCGCGCACAAAAAACGGCCAACCCGCCCACAGCACGACCGGCGTTGCGAATGCGAACTGCACGTAATTTGACAGCGCCGGCTCGACCCAGTTGTGCGCGCCGAAAATGTGACCGCCCATTTCCAGCGTGAACACCGGCAGTGTGAGAATGAGGCCGATCCAGAACCGCCGTCTCATGTCGATGAGTTCGGGATTTGGCCCCGTCTCGGTGCCGGCGATCTCGGGCTCTAACGCCATCCCGCAGATCGGGCAGGAGCCGGGACCGACTTGCCGGATCTGCGGATGCATCGGGCAGGTGTAGATGGTGCCTTCTGCGACGGGCGTGGGTTCGCGCTCGCCGAGATATTTCTGCGGGTCGGCAATGAACTTCGTGCGGCAGCCGGCGGAGCAAAAATAGTAGCTGTGCCCGTGATGTTCGGCGCGATGTTTGGCCGTGTGCGGATCGACGCTCATGCCGCAGACAGGATCAGTCACCCGGCCCGGCGTCGGTTCATGATGATGGTCGTGCGTCATGCCCACGTCTTGTCTCCGATACCCCTAGGGGGTATATAGCGCTCATGGCAAAGGACAACAAGGCAGCAACGGTTAAACGGCTCAACCGCGTTGAAGGACAGGTGCGTGGCCTCGCCCGCATGGTCGAGGGCGACCGCTATTGCATCGACATCGTGACGCAAATCGGCGCTGTGCGTGCCGCATTACGCCGAGTTGAAGAGGAAATCCTGCGCGATCACGTCGCGCATTGTGTCGACCATGCGATCAAGAGCGGCAACAAAGCCGATCAGCGGCGCAAGGTCGCCGAGCTCATGGACGTCATGGGAAGAGCGGCGCGATAGGCCAAACCGGTACGATACAACCTGCCGCTCATGCCCGCGAAAGCGGGCATCCAGAGCGCGCTGCACACGATCGATCCAAGCGCTGGGTCCCCGCTTTCGCGGGGAGGAGCGGATGGGATTACGCGAATTTCTGCCGTGCCAGCGCTGCGCCAGCACCCAATGCAATGAGTTTCGCCTCGGCAATGTCGCGCCGCATCGGCGCCATGCCGCAATTGGTGCAGGCGATGATCTTTTCTTTCGGCACGAATTTCGTGACCTCGCCGATCACCTGCGCCACACGTTCCGGCGTCTCGACATCATCGCTCGCAACGTCGATCACACCGATCAGCACGTCCTTGCCCTCGAGCAATGACAGGAGTTTCAGCGGCACGCGCGAATTGATGCATTCGACCGAGACCTGACCAATGCGGCTTCTGGCAAGCGCCGGAAAAATCTCCTCGTATTGCCGCCATTCTCGCCCCAGTGAATTCTTCCAATCGATGTTGGCCTTGATCCCGTAGCCGTAACAGATGTGCACGGCGGTGGTGCATTTGAGCCCGTCGATGGCGCGATGCAGCGCCTCGATGCCCCAGCCCGCAACCTCGTCCATGAACACGTTGAAAGCCGGCTCATCGAACTGGATGACGTCAACGCCATCGCTTTCGAGCGCGCGTGCTTCCTTGTTCAGCAGATCTGCGAAAGCCATCGCCATCTTGATCTTGTCGCCGTAATGCGCGTCGGCGATCGTGTCCGAAATCGTCATTGGCCCGGGCAGGGTCATCTTGAGCTTACGTTTAGTGTGTGCACGGGCGTGACGCGCTTCCGGTTGATGGACGCGGCCCTTGAGCTTCAATCCGCCGCGCACCACCGGCACCATCGCTTTATAGCGATCGGCGCGGATCCCCATCTCGACCTTGTGCGCAAAGTCGATTCCATCGACGAATTCCAGAAAACCGTGCACGAAATGCTGGCGCGACTGTTCGCCATCGCCGACGATGTCGACACCGGCGTCCTCCTGCCATTTGATTGCCAGCAACGTGGCGTCGAGTTTGGCGGCGGCGAGATCGGCGCCTTGCAGACGCCATTGCGGCCACAGCTTGTTCGGTTCAGCGAGCCAGGGGGGTTTAGGCAGGCTTCCGGCAACAGTTGAAGGAAACATCATGCGTTGAAACTCATCGTTCAGGCGGCCGCCAACTATAAAGCCAATCGTAGCGCGCGCGCAGCTTTTCGCCGCCCATCGTCCGCATCGCCAGATTGCGGACGAGTGCTTCCGGCCCGGTCAACCCATAAATACGGCCTTGGCGGCGGGAGAATTGTTGGGCACGCGCGGTGCGGTGCCAACGGGCGCCTTCATACGCGCGCAATGCATCCGAAGGATCATCGAGGTATTTGCCAAGCATGTCCGCGACCACGGTGGCGTCCTCGATTGCCATGCCCGCGCCCTGCGCAAGGAAGGGGAGCATCGGGTGGGCGGCGTCCCCGACCAGGGTGACGGGATCCTTGCCGCCACGGAAAGGTGCGGGCCGGTCGTATAGCGCCCATTTCAACCAGCGATCCGGAATTGCAATAAGTGTGCGAGCCTTCTCCGACCAGGCCCAGCGCGCGAAGTGCCGGAGGATTTCGGCGCGGTCACCGGCTGCCGACCAGCCCGTCTCGCTCCATTCATCGTGCACGATGCCGACAATGTTGATGAGGCGGCCGTATTTGACGGGGTAATGCACGAGATGGGCGTCGTGCCCGAGCCAGAGATGCACCAAAGGCTCGCGGAATTCTGCCGGCGCCGCATCGCTTGATATAAGCGCGCGCCAAGCCGTTCGGTGACGGAAGGTTGGCGGTTGCTGCCGGCCGAGGCGCGCCGCGACGCTTGACCAGATGCCATCGGCGCCGATCAGTGCGATGCCTCGTTCATCGAGCACCTGGGTGCCGCGCTTACCGAGCACGCTGACGCCGTTGACGTGCGAAGCGAAATCTTCGACCCGGACGCCAAGTTGAATTCTCACGTCGAGCTCGCGTTGCGCGACATCGGCGAGCACCGATTGCAAATCACCGCGATGGATCGACCAATAGGGTGCGCCGTAGCGGCGTTCGATGTCCTCGCCCAGCGGGATGCGTACGATTTCGCGGCCGGAACCGCCGGCCATTACCCGGATGGCCTGTGGAGCAACAGCGACGGAGGCGAGACGTTCGCGCAAGCCCAGCGCGATCAGCACGCGGCTCGCGTTAGGCGCCAGTTGCAGCCCGGCGCCCGTCTCTTCCAGTTTTTCGGCCTGTTCGAATACTGTCACGCGCATGCCCGCACGCGCGAGTGCCAGGGCAGCGGTCAGGCCGCCGATGCCGGCTCCGGCAACAATGACATGACGCGCGGGCGCCATGGCGGAAGGGTCCGATCGGGATCAGGCTGCTGCGGAATGCGGCAACGCGCATTGCGGCGGACGCGCCGCATGCGAATTGAGCGACGGATCGAAGCGATAGAGCGTTGAGCAATAGGGGCAGATGATTTCTTTGTCTTCACCCATGTCGAGGAACACATGCGGATGATCATGGGGTGGCGTCGCGCCGACACACATGAATTCCTTGGAGCCTATTTCGATCACCGGCACGCCAGGATCATTGTGGAAATGGGGGACGACGTGTTCCGCCATGGAAACTCCTCATGTGGCCGCGCGTGGCGGCAAATTCGCGCGCACCATAGCGAGACAGGCCCGCAATGCCTAGCTCCATTGCGATGCCGCTGAATTGCCTTGGTTGCCAGTCACGAGAGCGTAGTTGAAAGCGCCTTTTGCTCGGGCGTATGCCGATTCGGGGACGGTCGTGTTGGAACCACCAAAGCGAAACGTGACACTTGGCCCGCGCGTCGCGCCGGCCTTGCTTGCCGCGGCGTTGCTCGCGGCTGCAGCGGTTTATGCAGTGCCGCGTGCAGTCGGCATAATCAGTGGCCTTGACGATCCGGCACAAATTGCCGACCGCGCGCTCGATGGCAAATTCGACGCTGCCGTCGCGCAACGCGAGATCGACGCCGCGCTCGCTGCGCGTGATGTGGACCTCGCACAAAGTTTCGTTGATCTTGCTGCCAGCCGCCACGTGGCGCTCGATCCAGCATTGTCTCAGCGCGTGGCGGCAGCGCGCGCAGAGGCCGCGACCACCCAGCACAAAGCTGAAAGCTTCGCGCGCGGGTTTATCACCGGCGTGCCGGATGACGTGTCCGCACTTGCCGGCACGACTGTCGGAGATTTGTTTGTATTTGGCGATATCCGCGACGCGCTGCGCGAAGGAACGCGATACGCGACAGGAGAGGAGGCCGACACGTTGGTGTTGGGCCTCGCCTGTGTCGGGATTGCGATCACCGCCGGCACTTATGCAACGCTCGGGGCCGCCGCTCCCGCGCGCGTCGGCCTTTCGTTCGCCAAGGCCGCACGTAAGGCCGGAAGTCTCAGCGCCGAGTTCGCCGGCAGCCTTGGCCACATGGTGCGCGGAGTGGTCGATTGGGGCCAGCTGCGGCAGGCGGCAACCAAAGTTTCGCTGACCGAGCCGGCGCTGGCGGTGCGCGCCGCGCGGGAGGCGGTGAAGATCGAGCGCGCCCGGGGCTTGCTCGACCTTGCGCGCGATGTCGGCCGCGTGGAAAAAGCGGCGGGCGGCCGCGCCGCACTCGATGGATTGAAGATTGCGAAAGAGCCGCGCGACGTCGCCCGCGTTGCCAGGCTGGCCGAGAAAGAGGGCAGTCGCACGCGCGCCATCCTCAAGATCGCCGGAGGCGGCGCGCTCACGCTTGCAGCCTTGGCCTTTGATGTGAGCGCCTGGCTGTTGGGCGCATTATTTGCCGTCTTCGGTTTCGTGTCCGCACTCAAGAGTGCGACCGAGCGCGCGACCTTGCGCTTTCTTCGCCGCCGCAAGGAGCGGCGCAGGCGGAGGGAGTTGGAGCTGTTTGCTGCCGCGCCGGCTCACGGCTAGTAATCTTCCATGGCGAGTTTCAAAAACGGCGACGTTGAGATTGCGTATCTTGACGAGGGTGAGGGCGAGCCCGTTCTGCTGGTGCACGGCTTTGCCTCGACCAAGGAAGTCAACTGGGTGGCGACCGGCTGGGTTTCGACGCTCAATAAAGCCGGGCGGCGTGTGATCGCACTCGACAACCGCGGGCACGGCGCATCCAGCAAGCTTTATGATCCGTCCGCGTATCACAGCGCGACCATGGCGGAAGACGTGCGGGCACTGCTCGATCATCTCAAGATCGAAAGCGCGGATGTGATGGGATATTCGATGGGGTCGCGCATCACAGCATTTCTGGTTGTCAAACATCCCGGACGGGTGCGCTCAGCGATTTTTGGCGGGCTCGGCATTAAATTGGTGGAGGGGGTCGGCTTGCCGGAAAGTATTGCCGATGCGATGGAGGCGCCATCGCTCGACGACGTCAGCGATCCCACCGGGCGTGTCTTCCGTATTTTTGCCGACCAGACGAAATCCGATTTGCGCGCCTTGGCCGCCTGCATTCGTGGTTCGCGGCAGACGCTCAGCCGCGCGGAGGTTGCCGCTATCCACGCGCCAATCCTGGTCGCAGTTGGCACAAGAGATCAGGTCGCGGGCAGTGCCCAGGAATTAGCCGCGCTCATTCCCGGTGCTCGCGCGCTGGATATTCCGGATCGCGACCATATGTTGGCCGTCGGCGACAAAGTCTATAAAGCCGCCGTTATCGACTTCCTTAACCAACGCGCATGAGCCATGCGCAGGGCGCCTTGCGGGGCTCTCTTCGCAGCTGCGAAATTGTGATAAAAGACCTATGTAGGGGTTCGAGAGGCGCCGGGAGACTGAGAATGATGGCTCAATATCAGACACGGCCGGTACGCGGCCTCGACAAAGTCGATCCAGTTTGGGCGCGTATTCGCACGGAGGCGGAGGAAGTGGCGCGCCGTGAGCCCGAGCTCGCCACGTTTATCTACGAAAACATTCTTCATCACGATGCGTTGGAGGCGGCGATCGCCCATCGCGTCAGCCAGCGCCTCGATCATGCCGACGTATCGGCCGACCTTATCCGCCAAGCGTACAACGACGCGCTGAACGACCAACCGACGCTGGGAGACGTGTTCCGCGCCGACATCGTTGCGACCGTTGATCGCGATCCGGCCACCAGCCGGTTCATCGAGCCGGTGCTCTACTACAAAGGCTTCCACGCCATCCAGACTCATCGTCTCGCACACTGGCTCTACGGCAAGGGCCGAAAAGATTTCGCGCTCTACCTGCAAAGCCGCTCTTCGTCCGTCTTCCAGTGCGACATCAATCCGGCGGCGAAGATCGGACGCGGCATCTTCCTCGATCACGCGACAGGGCTTGTCGTCGGCGAAACCGCGGTGATTGAAGACGATGTTTCAATCTTGCACGACGTGACGCTCGGCGGCACCGGCAAGGAGCACGAGGACCGGCATCCGAAAATCCGCCGCGGCGTGATGATCGGGGCCGGCGCGAAGATTCTCGGTAATATTGAAGTCGGTCATTGCGCGCGCATCGCGGCCGGTTCGGTTGTCATCAAGCCGGTGCCGAACAACGTTACGGTTGCGGGTGTGCCGGCCAAGGTCGTCGGCGAAGCCGGTTGCCCGGAGCCATCACGCGCCATGGACCAGATGCTCTACGGCGTTATGCTCGACGGTTAGGTGTTGCGCCGGCCCCCCCAATCGGGCAAGGAGACGCTGCTTTAAGACAGGAGTGGCCCGTTGGACGTCCAGGAAGTCAGAAAACTCGACGGCTATCTGAAAAAGCTGTTTGGCAATGCGCATATTCGCGTGGTGCCGAAGGGGTCGGACACCGCCGAAATTTTTGTTGGCGAAGACGATCTTGGCGAGCTCACCGTCGACGACGAGGATGGCGAGCGGTCGTATAATTTCCGCATGGTCATTCAGGTCGGCAACGATTCGAGCATCCAGCCGGTGCCGACGCTCAACGCCTATCTGCGGCACAAATTCGACAACGAAAAAATCCGTGTGGTGACGCGCCCGAAGAAAACCGATTCACTGGAAGTTTATATCGACGAGGAATTCATCGCGGTGCTGTTTCTGGAAATCGAAAAAGATCGCCGCTCATATATTCTCGAATTGCCGATCCTCGACGTCGATCTGGTCGACTGAACATCACCCGTCATTCCGGGACACGCGCGAAGCGCGTGGACGCCTAGTTTGGATGCAATCGCGCGACCAAGCGGTCGATTCCGCTTGCGACGCTTTGCCAGTCGCTCAGCCAGTCGCGCGGAAATCGCAAAGTAACATCGGCGCTGCCGATGCGCCGCTCCAGCATGCAGGCGCCCGAATTGGTGACGCCCTTGCGCGAGCAGCGGGCGAGAAAATGCTCGGGCGCCGCCGACTCAAACACCAGATCCTCGCCTTGATAGGGTGTGTCGTCGCGAAATCCGCGGAATGTGAGGCCGGGCGGCCCGGCGACAGGCTCCGCGACCAGATAACGCGGGTAGATGGTCTGCACGCGTTCGAGCAGCGGGAGCGTGGCGTCGCCGGATGCGATGGTCACGAACAGGCGTTCGTTCGGATCGACGGGCGCATTGAGGGTTGGCTTAACGGCAGGATCGGGCGGCATGAGCGAGGGCCAAAGATACGACAGGTCGACGCGTTCATGCGTGCCCGGGCGTCGCTGGACGTTCATGCGGATCGCCGCCGGCTCGATATTAAAGGCCGTGCCCGAAATCACGATGGGCAGCGAAGGCGCATCAAGGGCAACAGGCGCATCCGGCCATCGCGGCCACAATGTGTAAGCCACGTAGAGGGCGGCGATAACGGCCACTGCAGCAAACACCGCAAGCGGCGCCAACAGGGGGCTGTGACCCGTATGTCGCCTGCGCTGAGAGGCGCGGCGGGCTGCCGGAGTGGGCCCCTGGGCGAGAATGGCCAATACCGCCTCCTTTGGACCTCAAAATATGATCCCTCCCAAACCCAGTTGCCCTTGGGGGACCGGGTTCGGGCGAATCGAGCGGATTATGCCACGCAACGCACGCTGGCGGCCGTCCGACGTAGGCATTTACCATTCGTTAAGGATTGGCTGGCGCGGGCACGGCCCGTTTGCGACAGATGACCTCAAGTATTGCGTTGAGGTCTCGGATGCCCCCTGAATCGGTGCAAATGTTATTCGCCCTGGCGCTCGGCTTTGCCGTCGCGGGGATGTGCGGCTCCGGCTACCGGCTTGCAACCGACCGCTTGCCAAGCTTCAGCCAGCTTACGACCGGCCCCGGCGCAGCAGCGTTTGCGGCCATACCGGTCCTTGTGGTGTCGGCTCCGTTTTTGATCATGCGCAACACCATTCTCGGCCGCCGCCAGGAAGGCCGCCGCTTCGAATTCGTTTTCCTGGCGACCTTGATCGCCGGCTTCTGGAGCCTGATGTCGGGTCTGGTGCTTGTGACGACCCTGCAGGCCTGCAGTTTCCTGTTCGCTTAAGCGCGCTTCCCTCGTCATTGGGGTTCGGGCAAATTCGCCGACGTTAACGGAGGCGGAAATGCCGATCTACGAACTTGACGGACAGGCGCCGGAATTTCCGGACCAGGGCCAATATTACGTCGCCGATACTGCGGTTCTGATTGGCCGCGTGCGGCTTAAGGCCGAGGCCAGCGTGTGGTTCGGCGCAGTCCTGCGTGGGGACAACGAGTGGATCGAGCTCGGTGAGCGCTCGCAAATCCAGGACAACGCTACGCTGCACAGCGATCCGGGATTTCCTATGACGATCGGCCGCGAGTGCGTGATCGGCCACAATGTAATTCTCCACGGCTGCACGATCGGCGACAACTCCCTGATTGGCATGGGTGCGATCCTGCTCAACGGCGCCAAGATCGGCAAAAATTCTTTGGTCGGCGCCGGTAGCGTCGTTACCGAAGGGAAAAGCTTTCCCGACAATTCATTGATCGTGGGTGCGCCAGCGCGCGCAATTCGCACGCTTGACGAGAAGGCGGCCGCAATGATCCGAGGCGGTGCGGATATATATGTGCGGCGTTGGAACCAATATGCGAAAGGCTTGAAGCGTATCGGTTGAGCCTTAAGCCGCTTCTTTTCTGCTTTCGACTTGCGGTGGGACGCGCAACGCGATCGCAATCCTGTTCCAGGTATTGATGACCGCAGCCGCCGCGGTGAGATCAACGATCTCTTTCTCGGAAACCTGCTTGCGCACCGCCTCAAAGACCTCATCCGGAACATGGCCCTGCGTGACCAGGGTGATCGCCTCGACCCAGGCGAGAGCCGCACGTTCGCACGCACTCGGCTTAAAAGGTGCGGCCGGGCCTTGGGGGAGGCCCGGCCGCTCGCGAGCCCGGTCTGGGGACGGGGAGGGGTGGGGACGTGACCGGGAACGCGAATTCCTTTTTTGTCAGCGCGACGAAACGGTCGCCGGTGCGATGCGCGGTTCGCCCAGCGAAACCCAAACGTTGGGGTCGGACTGTGACTGCCGTTTCACGAAGCGGTAGCCAGTCTTGTTCCAGAGGAGGACTTCGGTCTCTTGATTGTCGAGGACGAACTCGCCGTGATCGGTCTTGACCGTCAGCACGGCGTGGCCGTCGCCCTTTTTGTCACGCACGACGGTGATCAACATCGCCTCGCGCGGCCAGCCCGCTTGCATCAGCATGCGGCGCTTGAGCAACACGTAGTCTTCACAGTCGCCATAGCCGTCGTCCGGATAGTTCCAGCGCTCAACAACGCCCCAATGCTCGAGGTCGGTCATCGGTTTGATCGACTGGTTCACCCACGCATTGACCTTGACCATGTCAGTCCAGGCCTTGGACGTAAGAACAACGTCGCGCGGCTCTGACGGCTTGGTTGTGCATTCCGGCTTGTATTCGATGCAAAAGTCGACCCAGCCGATCGGCGAGCGCGTGGGTTCCCCGACTGTGACGTAAATTGGGCGCTCGGCCTGCGCCGACGGCGCGCCAAGCGAGGCGGTGTAATCGCCGGCGACGGCCGGGCGCGCGCAAGCGGCGAAGGCCGCGACCGCGGCGAGGGCCAGCAGGCTGGCGCCCCGAAATCCCTGTTTGAAACGCCTCGCCATTGCGGCCCCTTCCCGTCTTCTTGGGGCCACATTTCCCACAAACCTTTTGTATTGGCGCTAAGTCGCGCAAGTCATTTTGAGAAGAGTTGTAGTAAAAGTAGAATCTAATACTTCTAAAACTAGAATATAGTTCGATTAAAATCTTAGACAGTACAATTTAGCTAAAATTGTCGACATTAATACTTGACGTGCGAAACGATGCGTACGCGCGCGGTCACACGCACGCGCGTTTACAGTTTGAGGCTTGCGGAGGTGACCCTGGCAGTCCGAGCGCAGGGCGGTTTGCTGACTATTTCGCTGCTGCGATCGCGCGCAATTTGCCGCGCAACGTTTACGTCGCAGTGACGCTATTCGCCGGTGACGTTATCTTCGACGAAATCGGGGTGTTGCAGGCGCATGAACTCGATAGCAAAGCCGTCCTCGATGTGCCGGACCACCCGGCCTTGAGTCTTGCCGATGGTGACCATGGCGCCGACCGGCGGCCGCAGCTCGGACGAAATTCCGATAGCCGCACCTGATTGGGACAGATCGATAACGCGGCAGGCGACGTTGGTGCCGTTTGGCAAGACCAACCGGGCCAATGCATTGCGGGGCGCAAAACGGCCGTGGCGCCGATCTTCCGCCAGATTGAGAATTTGCCGGTTGGCGAGCCAGGTGAGTTGGGCCGCGAGTTTGTCGCGCTTTCGCAACGTCGCAGAGATGCTCATCGCAAAACCGTTTTCGAAGGTTCGCGCGATTTTGCCCTCAAGCCGGCCCAAATGGTCGACGTAAGCGATGACGCGTTCGCCCGGCTGTCCCGCGATTGGTGCATTGAGCGCCATGCCGCCAGGCGACATGTCGATCACCTGACACGGATATTCTCTGCGGTCAGCCAGCATGTAACGGCCGAGAAGGTTAACCTTCACGCGCTGATGCCGCCGGCGGTCTTCGGCCAGAGGCAGGATCACTGGTTTGGTCAGTGGCAGTGCCATAGGTGTCGGGATCGGAAAGTGTTTTCCGCGATCACCAAGCCTATGAGCCTATTGTTAACGTTGCGTTAGCCGGTCTGTTCACTGGACGGACTCTCGCGCCCGCCGCTATAGACAAGGAATCCGTGCCGTGTGCGGCGTCCATCGCGCTCTTGCGCAAAACACTGATTTCCCATTTCGGCCTGCTCGGCACCGATATGACGCAGCGTCCTGAGATCAAGTTCGATCACAGGCCGTTCGCCGAGCCAATAAGGCGGTAGCGGCGGCGTCAAAATACCAAGCGCGCGTACGCGGCTTGGGCTGTGTGCAAGCGGCAGGAGCAACATTTCCAGTTCGACTTCGGCGCCATCTTCGGTGCGGCCAATAACACCTGCGACTGCTCCAACGCCTTCGTCGATAACGGCGGTAAGCAGGTGGGCGATCTGCTCGTGACTGCTCTCGCTCCATAGATCTTTGAAGGCGTTACCTTTAATCTCGCGGGCAAAGAGTGCGCAGACCCGGGTACCGGCAAGCCGAAATCTGATGTCGTCGACGAAATCCGCGGTCAACATAAAGGTATCGCCAAGGATATGGCGAATATCCGCCGGATCGATTTCGGAACGCACTGGCGCCCGGCGTCGGCCTCGGCGCCAGTTCCAATAGTCAAACAGCGTTCGCGTGGAGGCGTGTTTCATTGCAACACCTGTGTCGTCGCGAGACGAAACCGTGTCGCGCCTGTCCCTGTTCGGCACAGACGCGCCGGCTTTTCTGCCGCGATCTCGCGTACGGAGCAGGCGTCGTGCCGTCAGCCTGCTGGCGGCCGTCGGAGTGCGATTAGTGTTAAAACGAGAGTCGGGTTGGCAGGGCGCGCATGTCCAACTAAAGTGACCATCGACATGTGGCAAACCCGTCGCAAAAATTGATGCGCCAGCACAAAGAGTTGGGAGCCTCGGGGAGGCGTGGGGATGTGACCAAGCCGTAAAGGCGCGGCAATAACCCCGCAACGCGGCTCAAGGGAGGGCGAAAGCCCTCCCTTTTTCCTTTTGCGCGTGGCCTTGCGGATGAATGGCGAAGCGGCGTAACTCAGGGCCTCCGTTGGATTCCCCTCGTGAAACGCGAACCGCTTTTCAATATCCCGCCTGTCGTCGTCGCGGTCCTGGCCGTTCTGGCGCTTGTTCATACTGTGCGCACGCTGCTGCTCAGCGAACAACAAGACATCGAATTCCTGCTGAACTTCGCTTTTGTCCCGGCGCGCTATGACAGCGCAAATGTGCTCGACGGCTCATTGCCGGGTGGAGGCGCCGATGCGTGGACCTTCGTCACATACGCTCTGATCCATGCCAGCTGGACTCACCTCGGCGTCAATGTGATTTGGTTACTGCCCTTCGGGAGCGCCATCGCGCGCCGCTTCGGCACCGTCCGCTTTCTGGCGTTCTTTGCGGTGACCGCAGCGGCCGGCGCAGCGTTGCATTTGGCGACGCATGCGGGCGAGCAATTTCCGATGATCGGCGCATCCGCAGCAATCTCTGGGACCATGGCCGCTGCGATGCGTTTTGTATTCCAGCGTGGCGGGCCACTTGGACTGTTGGGTCGCGCTGACGAAACCGCCTATCGTGTACCGGCGATCCCGCTGCGCGGCATGGTACGCGATCCGCGGGTTCTGCTTTTTCTTGCGGTTTGGTTCGGTATCAACATCCTGTTCGGAATGGGGTCGCTCTCGATGCCGGGAGGCGATCAACCGGTCGCCTGGCAGGCTCATATCGGCGGCTTTCTGGCAGGACTGCTGCTGTTTTCGTGGTTTGATCCGAAACCTGATTTTCAGCAATTCGACGATTCTGCTGCAACGCCGCATTAGCCAATTAAGCGGTGCAGGCCTGACCTCGCGCAATTGCGACTTGACGGAACTGCCAAGTCGGCAGGATCGTTCCTCTAATGGCTCGGACCACGGGCTTGCCGCGAGTCGGGGCGCAAACTGTTTGCGCATGAAAAAATCATGCGCGAGGGAGGCTGCCATGAACGTGAAGGCGATCCTGGCCGCCAAGGTTCGTAACTTGGGCGGCGACATTGACATTGTTTGTATCGAGCCAACTGCGGATCTGGCTGCCGCGGCGAAACTGCTCTCCAAGCATCGCATCGGCGCGGTTGTGATCCGTGGTGCTGGAGAGCACCTCGCAGGCATATTGTCGGAGCGTGATATCGTGCGCGCGCTTTCCGAACACGGTGCCAACGCACTCGCTTTGCCGGTCGGGCAGGTGATGACCCGCAATGTCGCGACCTGCGGCGAAGACGATACAGTCGCGACAATCATGGAGCGCATGACGGCGGGAAAATTCCGCCATATGCCCGTGATCGTTAAAGGCAAATTGGCCGGTCTCATCTCGATCGGCGACGTTGTGAAGCAGCGCGTCGAGGAGATCGAGGGCGAGTCGGAAGCGATGCGCGATTATATTCGCACCGCGTAAGCCGCGATCTACGGCATACTGCCATTGCCCGGCTGCGTCAGTGCGGTGACCGCCTCGCTGACGGCGTCGATCGCTTTTTCGGTGGCCTCTGTGCCTATCTTGATCGCTTCGGCGGCCCGATGGAAATCGAACCAGCCGATTCCTCCAAGCCGCGGGCTAATCAGTACATCCGGGGGATCGCCGGCGAGGCGCGCGCGGGTGATGCGGTCTTGCATGACGTTGAATGCTTCAACCATGACAGTCGGCAGGCCGGGGCGGCCGCGCCGGCCGAAAAATTGCCGGCGAAGCGAGCGTTCGCCGCTGAACATGCTGCGCAGCCCGTTGGGTTTGGCTTGCGCGCTGGCGAGATCGCTGTCGTCGGAGCCGTGGCTGGCGATGATCGTTCCACGCCCAAATAGATCGGAATTAAGATTGACCGCGATCACCAGCCGCGCGCCAAGCGCACGCGCCGCCGATACGGGGACCGGATTGACCAGGGCCCCATCCACGAGCCATCGCCCGCCGATTAGTACCGGCGGAAAGATTCCCGGCAGGGAATAAGACGCGCGCAATGCCTCACTCAGCCGGCCGTGCGTGAGCCAGATCTCATGGCCGGTGTTGAATTCGGTTGCAATTGCGGCAAATCGGATCGGCAGGTCATCGATCCGGCTCTCCTTAAGGCCGGTCTCCAGGCGACTCGCGAGATGGCCGCCGTTGATCAGTCCTGAGCCGGACAGGCTGATGTCGAGATAGCTGAGCACGCCGCGCACTGTGAGAGTGCGCGCCCAGCTTTCCAGATTGTCCATTTGGTCGGCAGCATAGCAGCCGCCGACCACCGCGCCGATGGACGTCCCTACAATCACGTCGGGCACGATCCCGTGCGCTGCCAAAGCGCGAACCACACCGATGTGAGCAAAACCGCGCGCGGCGCCACCGCCGAGCGCCAAGCCAATGGTCGGGCGCACGCTGGCTGGTTGTGCTTGTGTGGTAGCTTCCGCTGCACGATCGTTCGTGCGCGCTCGCGCAAATAAGCCCTCGAAAACCACGAACGGTTACTCCCTAATTCCGGTCGTTGGGGATGGGTAATCCCCCGGCACGACGTGTGACCCCCAACAAGACAAGGATTGCTGGCGGAGTCTTGTGACCGAAACGTGACAGGAAGCGTGCGCCTGGCCGATTACGTATAGGTTAAAGGTCGAAACCCGGCGATTGGTTCCCTAACCGCCAAACCGTGTGACGAGCGCTTCGAGCTTTGGCCGGTCGCGATCTTCCGGCGGCTTGGCCGGACGTCCGATGTGCACGAACCCCGCGACGCGCTCATTTGCGGTGAGGCCGAAGGCATCGAGCACACGGCGGTCATATGCGTACCATTCGGTGATCCAGCTCGCTGCATAGCCCATTGCATGCGCGGCAAAGACCAGGCTCATCGCGGATGCACCAGCCGATAGCTCCTGCTCCCATTCCGGAATTTTCACATGGGGGCCGGCGCGGCTGACGACCGCGATCACCAGTGGCGCGCGCGCCAATCGATTGCGTTCGAAGTTAATCTGGTCGGATGTGGCCTCGGGATGGCCCGCGCGGTACGCAGACGCAATTGCTTCTCCGGCGGCGATGCGGTTATCGCCCTCGAAGAGAATGAATCGCCAAGGTGCGAGCTTGCCGTGGTCGGGCACTCGCGAAGCGATTCTTATTAACGTCTCGATTTCGGACGCAGTGGGGGGAGGCCCCGCCAGCTCAATTGGTTTGACGGACCGGCGTGTCTTTAGCAGCTCAAGAGCGTCTGGCATTGGAGGCCTCGTGAAGAACGCGCGGTTGCGCCTAGCACAGCGTTAACGTGGTCACAAACATGCGGGCGCCTGGCTTGAAATCGCCGCGATTTGGGCCGAAAAGAACGACGTCATGAATAGGTCGCTTGCAACCGCGGACGTGCGCGGCTGGCTATGGCCGGCTCTTGTGCTGATCGTCGCGGCCATCCATCCGCCGGGGGCTAGCGCCCAAAATTCGCTATTTTCGGCGACACCATCGGCCGGCCTTATCTCGCCGGTACCGGCCACGCGCGGCGATATCTTTGGGCCCAGCAATCTTCCCGTGCCATCGCCGCCACCGGCGCAAGCTCCTTCGAATTCGGCCACGACGACTGCGTCGATTCCAACTGTGCCCGCTGGCCAGGTCGCGCTCGCGCTCAGCGCGCGCTTCGGCAAGGACGCGCAGCCGATTAGCGGCGGCCTGACGTGGCGCATCTACGGTGCCAAAGCCGATGCGACTGGAAATTTCAAATTGGTGAAAGAAGAGAAATCACCGACACCGACTCTTGTGCTTCCGGCCGGCGCCTACATCGTGCACGTTGGCTTTGGGCTCGCCACGGCAGTCAAGCCGGTCGACTTGCACGGCTCGGGCGTCCGTGAAGAGTTCGATCTGCCGGCTGGTGGCCTCCGCATCGAGGGCAAGGTCGGCGACGTGCGTATTCCGGCCGGGCAAATTTCATTCGATGTCTACAAGGGCAGCCAATTCGAGGCCGGCGACCGCCGTCCGATTGCCGAACGCGTGATGACGAGCGATGTTTTGATGGTGCCGGAAGGCACCTACTACATTGTTTCGAACTACGGCGACGCCAATTCGGTTGTGCGCTCCGATATTCGCGTACAGGCCGGCAAACTTACAGATATTACCGTGACGCATCGCGCCGCTGCGATTACCCTCAAGCTGGTGAGCGACCGCGGCGGCGAGGCGCTTGCCAACACCGCCTGGTCGGTGCTCACGCCCGGTGGTGACGTGATCAAGGAATCAATCGGCGCCTTTCCGCGCGTGATTCTCGCTGAAGGCGAATATCGCGCTATCGCCCGCAATGAAGGAAAGGTCTTCGAGCGCGAATTCAAAGTCGTTACCGGCGTTGACGGCGATGTCGAGGTTATGGCGCGCTGAAACGCGAAACGTTCTGCCGAACTTTCTTGTACCGTACGGAATTATAAGAGTGCAGACGATTGCCAACGACCCGGTTATGGACCTTTTCGCAAAGCTTGATTTGAAAACCGTTGCGCTTTTGCTCGATGTGGACGGTACGATTATCGATATCGGTCCGTCACCGACCGAAGTGCACGTTTCCGACACATTGGTCGCCTCGCTCGAGCGGCTGCTCGCCCTGACGGGCGGAGCTGTTGCGCTTGTGAGCGGCCGCCCGATCGCGGATCTCGACCGCTTGTTTTCGCCACTGCACTTGCCGGTCATCGGCGGACACGGTGCGGAAATGCGCCTGGACACCAATGTGGTGTTTTATTGGGCCAAACCACTGTCGCAGGATTTGCGTCAGCGTCTCGCAGATACAGCAAGCATGGGTCCGGACATCGTTGTGGAAGACAAGAACTATTCACTTGCTTTGCACTACCGAAAAGCGCCGCAGCAGGCAGAGCGTCTCCGCCGGCATGTAGCCGCAAGCCGAACGGCGTTTCCAGGTGAGGCGACAGAATTGTTGCTTGGTAAAGGAATGTTCGAAGTCAAACGTCCGGGCATCAACAAAGGCGAGAGCATTCGCAGGCTGATGGCTCATCCGCCATTCGCCGGCCGTATGCCTGTCTTCATCGGCGACGATGTTACAGATGAATCGGTTTTCGAGGTCTTGCCGGCGATCGGCGGCAAAGGTTTTAGCGTCAGTCGTTACTTCCCGGGGCTGACGGGAATCTTCAAAAGTCCGGCTCACGTCCGTAGCGCGCTTCAATCGCTGGCAGCGAATGGGCAGGTTCGTCCATGACGGATTATGGACTCGATCTTGCGGTCATCGGCAACGGTCGCACGGCGGCTCTTCTTGATCCGTCCTCACGCATCGTGTGGTGGTGCCTGCCGCGCTATGACGGCGACCCGGTGTTTTGCCGGCTGCTCGCCGGCACCGAGGAAAAGGGCTTCACTGATGTGGTGCTCGACGGCCAAGTCGAGATCCGGTCAGACTACATACGCAATACCGCAATTGTTGCGACCGAACTGATCGACGACAAGGGCGGCGCCGTACGGATTACCGATTTCGCACCACGCTTCCAGAATTTCGGCCGTACCTTCCGTCCGCCTCAGATTATGCGGATCATTGAGCCGATCGGAGGCATGCCGCGGGTCACAATTCGTTTCCGAACGACCCACCGTTACGGCGAGCCGGTGAGATCGCGATCAACCGGCAGCAACCACATCCGCTATTGGCGCGATGAGGTGCCGGTCAGGCTGACGACCGACGCACCGCTTTCCTATATCGAGAACGAGGCTTCCTTCGTTCTGACGCGGCCGGTGTATCTGGTCTTCGGCACTGACGAACCGTTTGAGGGCTCGCTCGAGACAACCTGCCGAGAGTTCTGCGAACGCACCCGCGACTACTGGCTGGAGTGGGTGAGGCGGCTGGCTTTTTCGAACGATTGGCAGGACGAGATTATTCGCGCCGGCATCACATTGAAGCTGTGTAACTACGAAGAGACCGGCGCGATTGTGGCGGCGCTGACAACATCGATCCCCGAAGTGCCAGGATCGGGACGCAACTGGGATTATCGCTTCTGCTGGATGCGGGACGCGTTCTTCGTTGTGCGGGCGTTAAATCGCATCGGTGCGACGCGTACGATGGAGGACTTCATCTCCTACATCCTGAGCGTCGCGGCCGGCCGCGCTGGTCAAGTTCGGCCACTTTACGGAGTAGTACACACAGACTCGCTTGAGGAACGAACCGCGCCGTTGCTTGCCGGTTACGGTGGCGACGGTCCAGTGCGCATCGGTAACGCGGCCGTCAATCAGAACCAGCACGACGTCTACGGCAGTATCATCATGGCCGCGACGCCGATGTTCTTCGATCGCAGGCTGCCGCACCCCGGCGACGCAGCACTATTCCGTACGATCGAACCGCTCGGTGAACAGGCTGCAAAGCTTGCGCTCGAACCCGATGCCGGCATCTGGGAGTATCGCGGGCGAACGCGTGTGCATACTCATTCGGCTGCGATGTGCTGGGCGGGTTGCCAGCGGCTTGAGGCGATTGCGGGCCATCTCAATCTATCGGAACGTGCGGCTTACTGGGGCAGCATCGCCAACCAGATTGGCGAGCAGGTGGTCAAGCGCGCGTGGAATCCAAAGCGCAAGGCGTTTTCTGCCGCATTTGAGAGCGACGATCTTGATGCCAGCGCGCTGCTGTTGGCCGAACTTGGGTTGGTGCAGCCCGACGATCCGCGCTTTATAGCGACCGTCGACGCGATTGGCCATGAACTTCGGCGCGGCTCCCACGTTATGAGGTATGTCGCTGCCGACGACTTCGGCATGCCGGAATCCGCGTTTTTGATTTGCCGGTTTTGGTTGATCGATGCATTGTGGGAGATTGGAAGGCGAGATGAGGCGCACGACATGTTCGTCGACGCGCTACGGTTGCGAAATCGTTACGGGCTTTTGTCGGAAGACGTGCACCCCGTGACCGGAAAACTGTGGGGAAATTTCCCGCAGACCTATTCAATGTCGGGTTTGACCTTGACGGCAATCAAGCTGTCGCGAAGCTGGGGAGACCGGTATTGGCGCGGCTCGTCGTAGTATCAAACAGGGTCGGCATTCCCGATCGCAGCACGCGGGCCGGTGGGCTCGAGGTAGCGATTCGGCCTCCGCTTAAGCGGCACGGCGGCCTGTGGTTCGGCTGGAGCGGACGCGTTTCTGATGACGTTCCGCGGTCGGTCAAGTCTGTCATTCACGACAATACGACCTACGCCACTGTCGATCTCGGTAAGGACGACTACCAGGAATTCTACAATGGCTTCGCCAACCGTGTGCTGTGGCCAATCCTGCACTATCGGCTCGATCTTGCGGAATTCACTCGCCGCGATCTCGGCGGCTATTTCCGCGTCAATCAGTATTTCGCCACTCACCTTGAAGCGTTGCTGCGGCCCGATGACGTCGTGTGGATCCACGATTATCATTTAATTCCGCTGGCTAAAGCACTGCGTGATCGTGGCCATAACAACAAGATCGGCTTCTTCATCCACATCCCGTTCCCGCCGCCGGAAATCCTCACCGCCTTGCCCAACCACGATCAACTGATCCCGGCGCTCTGCCACTACGATCTGGTCGGATTTCAAACCGAGGTCGACTCCGCCAATTTTGCCCGCTACATCGCCAACGAATGCGGGTTGCCGTGGGCGAATGGTAACAGCTTCCACTTCGCCAACCGCGTCGTGCAAATCGGAACGTTCCCGGTCGGAGTGGAGACGGAGGCTTTCTCGCGCTTAGCGCGCCGCGCCATCGAAACCGACTTTGTACGTGGGGTGCTGGAAAGTCTCTCGGGCCGAGCCATGATCATCGGCGTCGACCGGCTTGACTACAGCAAAGGCATCCCGGAGCGCATGAACGCATTCGAACGCTTTCTGTCCAACTTCCCCGATATGCGTGGCAAAGTCACTTACCTTCAGATATCGCCGCGCAGCCGCACCGGCATTCCCGAATATGCGGATATGGGCCGTGCCGTTGGCGAGGCGGTTGGGCGCATCAACGGCACGTATGGCGAAGCCTCATGGACGCCGGTGCGCTACATCAACAAGGCGCACAGCCGCACGGCGCTTGCCGGCCTTTATCGCGCTGCGCGCGCCGGACTGGTTACCCCTTTGCGCGATGGCATGAACCTGGTGGCCAAGGAATTCGTCGCGGCGCAGAACGCGGACGATCCGGGCGTGCTGATCCTCTCGCGCTTTGCTGGCGCTGCGCATGAATGCACCGCCGCATTGCTGGTCAATCCTTACGATTCGGAGGGCGTCGGCACCGCCATCAATCGCGCTCTATCAATGCCGTTGGATGAGAGGCGCGAGCGTCACGCGGCCAATTTTAAGGTGTTGGTGCGCAACGATGTCAGCCATTGGTCGGAGCGTTTTCTGCGCACGCTCGAGCAGCCGCCCGGCAGCCCAGAGTCAAGGCGGACGGAAGGCGCGCCGCCGTATATGATGATTCAGCAATAACCGGTGAGGCTCGTCCATTCTTCGCTAAGCAGTCGCCTTCGCGCGCCTCAAGTCCGGCGGGATCGCCTCATCGGCAAGCGCTTTGAGTGCGACGTCGAGCGACATAACTTGTTGGTCCTCCTTGCCGAGACGTCGGATCGAAACCGTACGCTCGGCCGCCTCCTTTTTGCCGACGACGAGCAGGGCAGGGACCTTGGCGAGAGAATGCTCGCGCACTTTGTAGTTGATCTTCTCGTTGCGCAGGTCGGCCTCGACCCGCAGCCCGACCCTGCGTGCGGCCTCGATTGCCTCATGCGCAAAACCGTCGGCATCCGAAGTAATGGTGGCGACCACCGCTTGCACCGGCGACAGCCAAAGCGGCAAGTGCCCGGCATAGTGCTCGATCAAGATGCCGGTGAAGCGCTCGAGCGAGCCGAACATCGCGCGATGGAGCATGACCGGTGTGATCTTGTTTGAGTGCTCGTCGATATAAAAAGCACCGAGGCGCCCCGGAAGATTGAGGTCGACCTGGACGGTGCCGCATTGCCAGTCGCGACCGATCGCATCGCGCAAGACATATTCGAGCTTCGGACCGTAGAAAGCGCCTTCGCCCTTATTGAGGGCCCAGGGCCTGCCCGATGCTTTGAGGGCAGCCATCAACGCGGCTTCGGCCTTGTCCCAGACGGCGTCGGCACCTATGCGTTTGTGCGGACGGTCGGAGAACTTGATCCGCACATCCGAAAACCCGAAATCCTCGTAGATTGAAAGGATTAGGTCGTTCATTTTGAGTGCTTCTTCAGCAATCTGACCTTCGCTGATGAAGACGTGCGCGTCATCTTGGGTGAACGCACGTACGCGCAAGAGGCCATGCAGGGCGCCCGACGGCTCGAAACGGTGCACCTTGCCGAATTCCGCGATCTTGACCGGCAGTTCCCGGTAACTGCGCAGCCCGTTCTTGAAGATTTGAATATGGCCGGGGCAATTCATCGGCTTGACCGCGTAAACCCGCTCATCCTCCTCACGTTTCTGCGTCAAGAAGATCATGTCCGAATAGGTCGGAATATGGCCGGTGATCTCCCACAGCGTCTTGTCCATGAGCTGCGGCGAATTGACTTCGACATAGCCGGCAGCGGCTTGTTGGCGGCGGATGTAATTCTCGAGCGCCTGAAACAGCGTCCAGCCGTTGGCGTGCCAGAATACCGAACCGGGCGCTTCCTCCTGGAAATGGAAGAGGTCCATCTCGCGCCCGACGCGACGATGGTCGCGCTTCTCGGCCTCCTCGATTTGCTTGAGGTAGGCGTCGAGCTCTTCCTGCTTCGCAAAGGCCGTCCCGTAGATGCGGGTGAGCATCGGATTTTTGGAGTCGCCGCGCCAATAGGCGCCGGCGACTTTCATCAGCTTGAATGCGTTGCCGACCTTGCCGACCGACGTCATATGCGGCCCGCGGCAGAGGTCGAACCAGTCGCCCTGTTTGTAGATCTTGATCTGCTGATCGGCCGGGATGGCGTCGATAAGTTCGACCTTGAAGGCTTCGCCCATATCCCGGAAAGTTTTCTTCGCCTGTTCGCGCGACCACACTTCCTTCGTGAAAGGCTTGTCGCGCGCGATGATCTCTTTCATTTTCTTTTCGATCACCGGCAGGTCTTCCAGCGTGAACGGCTGGTTGCGGGCGAAGTCGTAGTAGAAACCGTTCTCGATGACCGGGCCTATGGTGACCTGTGTGCCGGGCCATAACGACTGCACCGCCTCCGCCAGGACATGGGCGGCATCGTGCCGGATCAGCTCGAGTGCGCGCGGATCTTCGCGAGAGATGAATTCGATCTTTGCATCGCGGTCGATCGGGTCGGCGAGGTCGGCAAGCGTACCATCGAGCGCCATTGCAACCGTACGTTTGGCCAAGGAGGGCGAAATGCCTTTGGCGATGTCTAGGCCGGTTGTGCTTGAAGGGTATTCGCGGCGTGCGCCGTCGGGAAAGGTCAGCGCGACCATCAGGGTCTCCTTGCTCACTCGCTGCCTACGAATGCAGGTAAGCGTAATTTACGAGGGATATAGCAGCCGCCTTAGCCGATGCAATCGGTAATGCGTTTGCTCAAGACTGTGGCGGCAGGTCATTTGCACCTTTCCAGCGGCCGTAACGCCAGGGAAGAAACCAGTGCGCGCCGACGGGGAGATCAGTGGGGACGAAATCCAGCCCCGACGTTCCCCAAGGATGGCAGCGAAGAAAGCGCGCAAGTGCCATCCAGCCGCCGGCCCAAAGTCCGAAGCGCCCGATCGCTTCGTCCGCATAGTCCGAGCAGGTCGGCAAATGCCGGCAGCGGGGACCGAGCAGCGGTGAAAGCGTGACGCGATAAAGTGCAACCAGCCCGCGGCCGGCGAGGCGGGGCAGACGAGCCGGTAAATGGCGCCATTTGCCGCTTTTCGGCATGGATGAACTCAAGTTCCAGTGAAAGATTAAGGTCCGAAAAGTTCCAAGTCGATGGAACTGCTCAGATATTTGAAACTCGGACAGTGATAGCGACCTTTTTACACTAGACCCGAATCTCGCAAGTGCACTAAGACTGTCTGTGCCGGGGTATTCAGGCGCTGCCCAAGCCCAGCCAGACGTGGTCCACCACGCAAGAAGAAGGGCTCGGCGGCGAGACAGGGGAAGAATGAGCCGTTCCCTTTCGTTGGCTATTGCGCTCGCTTCGGCGGCGTCAGCCTCGTTGTTGCCGGCATCGGTGCACGCCTCCGACCGCACCCTGCCGATGCACTTTGAATTGCGCACACAAGGGCCCGCGACAGCCTGCGGCACAAACTGCAAGACGTTTATCTCCGCGTCGGGCGCGATTACGGCTGATACGCCGCGCCATTTCAATCTTTTCGCACAAGGCCACGATCTCACCGGCGCCATCATGGCGATTGATTCCGACGGCGGTTCGGTGCTCGGCGCTATCGCGTTGGGACGCCAAGTTCGGAAACTCAAACTTGCTACCACGGTCGGCCGCATCGACGATCTTTTCGCCGACGGACAAGACGAGCCGCGCGGCGCGCTATCGCCGGATGCCGAATGCGAATCCATGTGTGCCTTCGTGCTCCTTGGCGGCGTACACCGCTCGGTGCCGACGGACGCTCGTGTGATGGTGCATCAGATATGGCTCGGCGACCGCCGCGAGGACCCGACCGCTGCAAGTTATTCGGCGGAGGATCTCGTGCTGGTTCAGCGCGACATTGGGCGTCTGGCTCAGTATACGGCCGAAATGGGCGCCTCCGTTGATCTGCTCGATTTGGCGCTGCGCATTCCGCCGTGGGAGCCGATGCATGCGATGACGCGTGACGAGCTCCAGCGCACGCGGCTGACGACTGAGGAATTCGATGTACCGTCGGCGCCTGCAACCGTAGCAACATCGTCGAACGCGCCAGTGGCGCAACCCGCATCGCGCATGACCGACGGCCTGCGCTCGACTGCAATCAGCGAACAGCGATGGGCACTGGTCGATCGTTCGGGCGTTGCCACGCTCGCTCGCCGCCACCCGCTCACGGTCGAAGGCGAAGAAATCGGAAGCTTCGATCTGGTGGTGGCTTGCGTCGCCGGCGGAGACGGCTACGAGGTGAGCTATATGGAGCGCCGCCACAACGCCGACCAAACTGCGCTGCCCGATTCACTCGGCGCGATAACTTTACGGGTGGGTGGCAACTCCGCGCCGCTCAAAGTTGTTTCCTCCGAACGCAACAGTTCTCCGGACGAACTTGTGACGTATGCCGCGGGCCGGGTGCCCGCCGCGCTCATCGGCGCTTTCGGCGCCGTCGGCAGCCACTCGATGTTGATAAAGACAGAGAGTACGCATCAGGTCACCGGTATCCGTATCGGCAACACCGGTGCGTCGCAGAATTTGCCGCGGCTGACGGCCGGCTGCAACAAGCCGATCGGCGATCGCGCCGATTTGCCGAGAACGAAGACGGGCGGCCTCGCGGCGGCAAAATAGATTATTCGGCTGCCAGCGCGCGTTTGCCCCCTGATTTGGCTTCAATCTGATCGAGCGCCGAGACGACCGCATCAAAAGTGAGCAGGGTCGACGCGTGGCGCGCTTTGTAGTCACGCACCGGTTCAAGCACGGCGATTTCCGCCCATTTGCCTGTGGGAACTGGGCCATTCTCCTTGAGCATTTTGCGCACTGTCTCACGCAGCTCGCGCAGCTCCGACGGCTTTGCCCCAATGACATGACGCGCCATGATCGAGGAGGACGCCTGCCCGAGCGCGCAGGCTTTCACATCGTGGGCGAAGTCCGTGACCTCGCCGGCGTTCATTTTGAGGTCAACGGTGACGGTAGAACCGCATAGCTTTGAATGCGCTGTGGCGGTCGC
>DATFVF010000256.1:0-18557 GCA_035260465.1 Pseudolabrys sp.
GGTGACGCTCACCACCACGTTGGGGTTGACGCCATCCGAGAAGGTGACCGTGCCGCTGCCAGTGTCGTCGAGACCGCCAACCGTGAAGGAGACGGCCGTCGACTCGGCATTGTTGATGACATGGTCGGCGGTGTCGGCGACCACAAGCGTTGCGGTTTCCCCGATGTCTTGGTCAACCGTGAGTGCCTGTGAGGCCTGCGGTGCCGGATTGCCCGCCGCATCCGACACGTTTGCGGTGACCGTATAGCTGCCGTCGGTCAGCGCTTGGGCCTGGGCCTTTGTGATATCCACCGACCAATTGCCGCCAGACACGGTCGTCGTGTAGCTGTCGACTACAGTATTGGAGCCATTAAGAATCTGGACCGTGACGGTCTGCCCGTCCACCCCCGTGCCGCCGACGCCGTCCGACGCCGTGCCGCTGACGATGACACCGCCGGCCCCCTCGCTCGCACTGATGGTGTTGTCACTCGCGATCGTGCCAATCGTGACGCTCGGCGGCACGGTGTCGACCGTGAAGGTGGTACTGCCGCCGAGGCCGACATTACCGTTGATATCGTGATAGCTGTTAGCGATGACGCCCACTGAGGCATTGTTGATCTGAATGCCGGGAGTCGCCGTGAAGATCGCGGTGAAGTGCGTGGCGTCGACTATCGCGAGGTCGCTCAGCGTGCCGCCGGTCGCGGCGGTATCCGCCAGGACGAAGTCGGTGGGCGCCACGCTAAACGTGAAGGTGACCGTGGCGTGATTGTTGGTCACATTGACAGTGACGGGAGTAGCCGTGACCGTCGGCGGCACTGGCGGTGGCGGCGGCAATGGAAGCGTTGGCGGCGGCGTAATGAAGTCTGGGGAAGGATTAGGAGATCCGTTCGTCCCACCATTTAAATTCAGGAAAGTTGGTGGGGGCGGACCACTGTCAGGTGGCGTAGTAAAATTGATTGGGATCGTTAGAAGCGACGGATCCGTGCTCGAACCGCTCGCTCCGGTATTCGTGGGTCCTTGCTGCAGGCCCAGCGAAAAAGTGTGCAGCGCGTCCTGCTGTGCCGCTTGCAGCTGCACCATTCGCGTGATGCTGTTTGTGACGTGATCCTCGCTGACGGAGGATCCAACTCGGCGAAGGACGATTGTTTCGCCAGGGTCATCAAGAAAAATATGCTTCTCGGGCGTTGTTGGCGTGGGGTGAACGATGAGTTCGACTATGCCGAACTGCCCTAGGTCTTTTGCGGTGATTGCGCCGTCGTCCAGGAATGCGACATTAGAGCTTGCGGCCTGGGCGTCGTTGATGGCGGTGAAAAACAGAGAGACAAGCGACAACATGCCGATCCCGCCAGCGTTGCCGCGGGGCCGAATGCGGCCAAATGGCGTCTCGATACAGAGACGGCCGGCCTTGGCCATTTCACCGGCCACGAAAGCGAAAGTCCCTTGTGTGACGTCGAATGGGGCTGAAGTACCGTCGCCGCCGAAACCCTTGAGCACCATGCGGGCGCTGTCAGATAAATTAAATGCGGTGCCGTCAATGAAACAAATGCCGACTCGGCCGCCTGCCGCAGTTTCTATGATATCGCCTTGAAAAAGCGGGTCACCGGCTGTGGCTGGAATCGGCACACCGTCCGATCGCGTGACGGTGCAGGAGCCGATGAGTGTTTCGATCTTACCAATGTACAAAGCAGATTCGTCGCCTGGCTCCGAAATCGAGCCAGTCGCCCCCCCGTCCGGCGTGATGTGGCAATGACCGGACAATGGTCCTGCCCCCCTCTAAAATATGCGCCAAGCCACTATTCTTGGTCTGTTTTCGCTGCCAGCGCTAGTAAATACTGTGTGCTGAACTATCGCGCCGATTACAATTTAAATCAACGGCTCCGCAATATATAGGTTCAAATTAATGGTTTATTTTGAAGGTTTTACGGCCGAATATTAGTGGAACCTTTGATCTTGGGTTCCGTAGGATCTGATAGTCCCTCCCGAAGTATTCTACCTTGATTGGTCAGGACCTTATTGATGTACCCCGGTAATACTGCTAGTTCTTGGACGGGACACCCGCCCAGAGAGGGTTGGACAATGCGCGCGCATAAAATTGCGGTGTATGTTACTGGTGCCATTTTATCGGCAGCCGGTTGTTTCTCCGAACTTGCGTGGGCGCAGGACGCCCCCGCTCGCGCGGCCGTTCAGGATGCGTCTGTAAAGCCAATTGGAAAAGTTATATCCGCCGCGGGTTCGATCACCGTCGAACACGTCAACGCGGTGGTGGTCCAAGCGGCCCTAACCAATCAACCCGGACAAGCGAAAATCGGGGATCCCATCTATCTCGGCGACATAGTTTCGACGGGTGCCGATGGACGCGTCGGTATCACTTTCGCCGATGGCACGGCTTTCGATCTGTCCAGCAATGCCCGCATGGTCATGACGGAGTTCGTCTATGATCCGAACAGTAAATCGAACTCGACTTTGCTTAGCCTGACAAAAGGTACGTTTACTTTTGTCGCCGGCAAAATTGCAAAATCGGGCGATATGAAGGTCGATACCCCCGTTGCAACGATGGGTATACGTGGGACGACGCCGCATGTCGAAATATCGGACGATGGAAGTGTGAAATTTTCGACGCTTCTCGAAGAGGGCAAGGACAAGGTTTTGGAAAAAGCTGGCGCAGGCACCGCGTCGCCGGGAGTGGCGCCGGCTATTGACGAAGTCAAGAAACCCAGACTCGACATTTGTCGAGGGTGCTGAACCTGCATCTGGGACAAGCTGTTTTTGGTGTAAGCGATGCCAACGCAGCGCATCTCAACGATCGGTGGGCGCGAGAAAAAGCCAATTTGCGCCTTTGATCGTTTCAACTCTGCTTCAATCAGGCACGGCGTCTCGGGCGGCGCCGTGTTAATGTTGGTACTTGGCCTGTCACTCGGTAAGTCACCTGCTGCGTCACAAAACGAACTTCAAAACCGCCTCAGCAATATTGAGCTGTGCAATGGGACGGATCGCAGTTCGCCCGATCCGCAAATCAAAGGCTGCACAGCTCTGATCGAGACGGGAAAAGAAACCGCGCTTGTATTGGCGATTGCATACAACAATCGAGGTGACGCCTTTTCCGCCAAGGGAGATTTTGATCGCGCCATCAGCGATTATGACTTGGCGATCAAATCCAATCCAACCTTCTCGAAGCCATTTAATAACCGTGGAGTGGCTTACCAGAAAAAAGGACAATACGATCGCGCGATAAAGGATTTCGACGAGGCAATCAAACTCAGTCCCGACTACGCCAGGGCTTTTGCCAATCGCGCTGAAACCAACCACCGACGGCACGAATTTCAACAGGCTGCGCGCGACTATGACGACGCAATTCGTCTTCAGCCTGATCTTGAAGCAGTGTGGAATGGGCGCTGCTGGGCCCGCGCGATCATCGGAGATTTGCAGACGGCACTGGCAGATTGCAACAAGGCGCTGCTCATTCAACCTAATGACGCCGCAGCATTCGATTCACGCGGGTTGACCTACTTGAAGATGGGACAGATCGACTCAGCAATCGAAGACTATAATTCGGCACTGCGCATCGAGCCGAAGATGGCGAGTGCGCTTTATGGGCGCGGGCTTGCCAGGCTTAAAAAAGGCGATTCTACCGGGGGTAACGCCGATGTCGCTGCGGCAAAGAAACTCGAAACAGCGATCGCCAGCGAATTCTCACGTTACGGCATAAACTAACGACAATCCGGCGTCATTCCATTTGCAATGCCATATGACGGCATTGCATTTGAAAATCTCACCGCCCGCCACAGTTAACGTTCGGGTAACTGCGGGCGCGCGAGTTTACGATTGATAAATGCTGCTGTCTTGGCCTCGACGAAATTCTATTGCAAAAACGATCAGCGGCGCGCTTTTCAGAATCCATTCACCCCAAAGCCCAATAAGTCCGCTCGATTGCACAATCGTAAACCGCACCTCAAAAGTTTGAGCGCAAAACGTCCGGCAAATCTACGGGAGTGGGATCGGAAAATCCGACCGACATTTCCGGACGCAGGGGCGCTCAATCATGTTTGCTATCGTCCGGATAGCGCGCATCTCTTTTTTGATCGCGGTTTGCTGCAGCACCGCTTTTGCGGGTATGCATCCGAGTCAGCGCTCTTCAGCAGTCGGGACGAACGATGTTGGCGCGGCCGAAGTCCGGCTAGTGCCCGCGAATAATTCGAGCGATGTGAATATGCCGCAGCTCGCCTCGCTCGGTCCGGACCTTCCGGCGCGTGGCAAAGATCCGTCATCAGGATCGGAACCATTTGAACTGCCGGCAATGCTCAAGCCGCCTGGAGAAATGACAGCAAAGTGGAGCGAGCTTCAGGCCCGCATTGTCGCGGACGAAGAGGTAATCGCGGGTTGCCGCTCAGATGAAAGTATCTGTTCGCAGGCCGTGCTTCGGTTTCTGTTGATCGTCGAACTTGGCAGGAAGGGCGAGGGGCGCGCAAGGCTCGGATGGATCAATCGCGCGGTCAATATGAGCATCAAACCGGCGAGCGACTGGTCCCAATATGGCTATGCCGATTTCTGGGCCTCACCGCTTCAAACGCTGGGCAGCGGAGCCGGCGATTGCGAAGATTACGCCATTGTAAAATACGTCGTCCTGCACGAATTGGGAATTGCAAGCGACGACCTCCGGCTCGTCATCGTGCAAGACGACCAGCGCCAAACCGGCCACGCGATTGTAGCGGTTCGCTATGAGCAACGGTGGTTGGTTCTCGACAATCGGACGATGGCAATTCTCAACGCTGAGGATTTGCGCCATTATCATCCAGTAATAGCGCTAGATCAGCAGGGCGTCCGGAAAGTTGCGGCTGCGGCCGCCGATCAGATCACAGGTCGATAATCTGGCCTTCGCGCGCGGCGATCGTTCCAGCGCGCGCGTCATTCGCCTCAGCCGCGAGAGTATCCATAAAATCATCGTCGTGTGATGGGTCGTGGTGAAATAGACAAAGGTGCTTGACGTCTGCTTCATTTGCCATCCGAACACCGCGTGTCCAGGTGGAATGACCCCAGTCTCCGCGAGTTGCCAGTTCCTCTTCGGTGAACGTCGCATCATAGACAGCAAGATCGGCGCGACGGGCGAGCGACACCATCTCGGTGTCGCGCTTACCGGGAAAACCTTCGGTGTCACTGAGCAAAGCGAAAGCCTTACCGCCGTATTCGAGACGGTAGCCATTGGTTCCATCAGGGTGATCCAAAGGTGCCGTTCGCAGCAATACACCGTCGTACGGACGCAAAACGTCTCCGGATTTGAAGTCGTGGAATTCGATCGCGGCTTTGAAAATTTCCAGCGGCACCGGAAACCATGGCGAGCTCATCAGCCTTCGCATGACCTGTTCGATGCTATCCGCAGGCAAAAGATTTCCCGCCCAGACGCGGACCCGATAGTCCTCTCGAAAAAAAGGCGCAAAAAACGGCAAGGCGGAAACGTGGTCGAGATGGCAATGCGTTATGAAAATGTCGACATTGCGTATTCTTTTGTCTTTGAGAAGTTCTATGCCGAGCGGCCGCAAACCGGTCCCGGCATCGAAAATAAGGACACGGTCACCGCAACGCACCTCGATGCATGGGGTATTGCCGCCATAACGAATCGTCGATGAACCGGGACAGGGGATGCTTCCTCGGACGCCCCAAAACCGAACCCGCATCGAGGTCTTTAACATTCAGGTGCCTGAAAATTCACAGCTGAAATTTTATTTGGAATGCGTGACAATGTCGAGCACGTAGCCCTGTGCGACAATAACCCACAAAAACTCGCGTGTCCTCCGCATATTCCGTTCTCAGCATATAATGACCAAGAATAGTCGCGCCTGAGTTTTCAGCTCAGTCGGCCCTATTGATAGGGCCGCAACCGGTGTGGATCGGCGCCTATCCCAATTTTAAACTAAAGAGTCCGACAAGTAGCTGCGCTGACCAAAGAAAAATTCGAGGCCTTACAAGATGCATTGTCGAAAACGACGGCGGCGCGCCAAGAACGACGAAATTCATTTTTGTTGGCCTAGTTTCTTCGAACGCACTATGAAGTTGCGTTACATCTGATACGAATTTTGGATGCTTTCGAAATCGTCTCAGATTGAAAACTGACGACTCGTCCTTAAAAATTCCCGCGGAACGTGGCATGGCACGCGGTGACCCGATGGAGTTGGATTTTCCATTGCGGCAACATCATATCGCAGTGCTGCCGGGCTTACTCTCGCATGCCAGCAAGGTGCCATCCGATTTTCGCCGCAACGCCTTGATCAAGCTGTGAGTGATCGTTGACAATTCTTGATCTGGCTCGGTTCCGACGCATCGCCAATACGCGACGAAAATCGGGAAAATTTCGCCCGGGACCGGCATTCAGGCTTTGTTGCGTTTTTCTACGAGCGATCGAGCGGAAAGGGCCTGGTCTGCGGCAATCACGCCCGTGATCCAGCCGCCATGCGCGGTCGAGAAGTCGCCGGGCGAGCAGGCCTCGCCGGCGAAAAATAAACGATTGTCCACCGACGCTGCCAATTTCGCGCGGCAATCTGCCATGCCGGGAAGCGCGTATGAATATGAGCCGCGCGCAAACGGGTCGGCGGCCCAGCGATGGATATGAATCGGCTTCACCCGTTGTAAGAAAGCGTTGCCGAGGAGGCCCATCAGTTCCGACACGGCGAAATCGAAAAAAGCGCGCTCGCCTTCTTGTTCGAGCTCGGCCGCCAGAGTTCCGCCAAAAAACACTTCGATTTGTGGACGGCCAAAGGGCCGCAGGTGGTACGTCGCTGTCGCAGTCCGGTCGGTTGCCCCGAACAGACGACTATCTTTTTCAAACTCTTCCGCGTTTTCGAGCGAAAGAAACAGTTTGTCAGCGAGACCCAACGGCAGGCCTTGTGCAGCTTGCGTCTTATCCGGCAGCATGGGGCTGAACAGACTATCCGCCTCCGCAAGAATTGCGCTGGGCATCGTAACGATCGCTTGATCGGCCGTTATGACGCCTTGTTGCGTCTCAATCTTCAAACGTTTCCCGTTGTGATCAATCCGCAGCACCGGACAATCGAGCGCGGTCGGCAACTTCTCGCCGCAAGCGGCAATCGTCGCGCCATAACCTTCGGCCACGCGCCAATTCACGCCCGTGTCGTCGAAATTGTCGAAGTCACGGGCGGACACGCGATCAAGTTCTGCCCCGCTGATATAGGTTCCAACCGCGTTGATGAGATCGTTCCAACGGCAACCCGGCGCCATAAGCGCCGCGGCCGGCACATCCGGCTCTTTTTGCGCTCTTTCGCTGACCCGTGCGAAAAAATCTTCCTGCGCTTTGAGAAATTCGCGTTGGCTATCTTCCGTAAACCCGAGAGATGATGACCGCCGTCTCCAAGGCGGCGGCGTTTTGTCGATTGTGTGTCCTTGTTCTTCGGCGACCGCCACCCAGGGATTGCGGTCGGCCGAATGCAGCCACCCGCAACCGAGGTCAAGCGCGGAACCCAAAGGGCCTGCGACAGTCCATGCGCGGCCACCGAGCCGCGCACGCGCCTCAACAATCAGGCAATCGACTCCAGCACGATGGAGGCGATGAGCTGCAGCGATACCGGCCGCTCCGCCGCCGACAATTACCGTCTCGAATTCGCTAATTGGCATTCCTGAATTCCGCGCCGAGTTGGTCGTCGCGATAGATATAGTGCTGAGCTAGGCGAATACGAATGTGTGTCACCGCTGCATGCCCCAAAGATTGACGGTCCGCGCTTCAATTGAACGAAAAACGACCGATTCGATAATGAGGCCGATCAGAATCACAGCGAGCAGGCCGGAGAATACGGTTGCGGTATCAAGATCGTTTCGCGCCTCAAAAATGTACCAACCGATACCGCCAGAGCGCGCCGAGACGCCGAACACCAGTTCAGCTGCAACAAGCGTACGCCACGCGAAGGCCCAGCCGATCTTCAGGCCAGCGAGAATCGACGGGAATGCGGCCGGGATAAGGATAAGCCCGACGTAGCGCGCTCCTTTCAATCCGACATTGCGTCCGCTCATGCGCAAAGTTTCCGGCACGCTGCGGAAGCCGATCAAGGTATTGAGCGAAACCGCCCAAAGCACCGAATGAACAATGACGAACACCAACGATGGCGTACCGAGGCCAAACCAGATTAAAGCCAGTGGTAAAAGCGCGATCGCGGGAAGCGGATTGAACATGGCGGTCAACGTGGAAAGGATACGCGTGCCGATTCCACTTGCGACTGCGAAGGTGGTCATTAGTGTCGCGAGTGCGAGCCCGAGTGCATAGCCGACCGCAAGCGTTCGGAGCGAAGTTATAGCGCGGTCAACCAGCACGCCGTTTGCGATGTCATTTGAGAATGTCTTTGCCGTCTCGATGAAGGTCGGAAACAGTAGCGCGTTATTGAGCCAGCGCGCATAGAGCTCCCAAATAACGATAAGTGCCACCAGAACCGTCAGCCGTTGCACGGCCTCATTGTTGAGGACGCGTTCGACAACTGTCAGCGGTCGCTCGACATCGCCAATCGCACCTGCATCGGCGATTTCAGTCTCGAATTCCGGTCGATGCGTGGTCACGTCTGGGCTTTCTTATGGGCCTGAGGAATGCCCTTCTCACCGAACAACAGGTTATGAATGCGTTGTGAGAGGGCGCCGAACTCCGCCTTGCCGATGCCGTTGTGATCAAGTCCATTGGCGTCGAGTTCAGCACGTACCCGCCCCGGGTGCGGCGACAATACGAGAACGCGCGAGCCGATAACGATCGCCTCCTCGATTGAATGTGTGACAAAAAGCACCGTGAAACGAAGTTGGTCCCACAATGACAATAGTTCTTGCTGCATCGTGCGCCGCGTAAGCGCATCGAGTGCGGCGAACGGCTCGTCCATCAACAGGATATCGGGTTCCAGTGCCATCGCGCGAGCGATGGCCACCCGCATCTTCATGCCGCCAGAAAGCATATGCGGATAAACGTCGCGGAACTTGGTGAGGCCGACCTTTTCGATGAAGGCATTTGCACGCGCGGCCGAATCTTTCGAATTGAATTTCTTTGTCACTTTCATCGGAAACAGGACATTTTGATAGACGGTTTTCCATGGCATTAATTGCTCGAATTCCTGGAAAACCATCATGCGATCGGGCCCGGGGGAATCAATTTCGCGACCGCGAATGTGGATCGAGCCTTCTACCGGCCGCATGAATCCACCAACCGCCTTCAGCAGCGTTGACTTGCCGCAGCCGGAAGGTCCGAGGATCACATAGCGGTCACCTTGATGAACCGAAAAATCCACGCGATAAGTCGCCGTCACCAGGTGGCGCGGCGTTTTGTATTGGAGGGTTACACCGGCGACCTCGAGCAACACGGACGTCATCGGCCATGCCACCGGTTGAAGACATCGGGCATGGGCGCACACTTCAGACTGACTCGCGTGATCGGAATCACCGATTGTCCACCTCCCTAGCGTCTTGTTCTTTGCACTATTTGACGCATCATCTCCCACGCTACGATAGCGTGGCAAGCATCCATTCGGCCAAGGAGTCTTTCGATGTCCAGCCCAGTCTCATCCATAGAAACCGCGCTATCTGAGCGCTTCGGCGAACAGTTGGATATCGACGAGGGCTTGTCGGGACTTGACGAGCTCAGCCGTATTGCCGCGCATCGCGTGCATCGGCGCTTTCTCGCGCGCGACATCACGTCCAGTCAGTTGCGATTGCTTTGCGCATGCGCGCTATCGGCACCGTCGAAAAGCGATCTGCAGCAGGCCGATATTCTCATAGTGCGGGATAGAGCCAAGATTCATGCGATCGCGAATTTGCTCACGGAGATGCCATGGGTTCGCGACGCTCCGGTGTTTCTCGTTTTTCTCGCCAATGGCCGCCGGCTGGCGCAGATTTCGCAAAGAAACGGCAAGCCATTCCCCAACGACCATCTGGATCTATTTTTCAACGCGTCGGTCGATGGCGCCATCGTCATGACCACTTTTTTGCGCGCTGCGGAGGCGGTCGGTCTCGGCTGTTGCCCAATCAGTGTGATTCGCGACCATGCTACAACCATCAGTGAAATGTTTGCTTTGCCGCAGAAAGTCATTCCGATAGCCGGGATGTGCGTCGGTTGGCCCGCGGAGATAGGGGGAATTACTCCGCGGCTATCGCTCGAAACAACGGTTCACGAAGAGCGGTTCGCGGAGAATGATATTGCTGCCGAGATTGATGCATACGACCGCCGGCGCGCGGCCGTGCGTCCGTATCGCAATCAGCGCGAGCCCGAGCGTTTCGGCCGTAGCGAATTTTATGGCTGGTCGGAGGACAAGGCACGCCAATACGCCGAGCCGTTGCGCGCGGACTTCGGCGCGTTCGTTCGCGCCAAGGGCTTTCACCTCGACTGAACGACCGCGTTATTTCTTGCGGATGCGAAAACTAAGCAAGCCGTCCGTTTCGCTTTTGCTTTCCAAGGTATCGCCGGTCTGGCGCAGCAAGTTGGGAAGATCGATGGCGGTCAATGGGTCGGTGCATTCCGCTACGATGAAATCGCCGGTTTTTAGCTGCGCCAGCATCTTGCGCACCCGCAATGCCGGCAGAGGGCATTTTAATCCACGCAGGTTCATTATGGTTTCAGTCATGGGTTCTTCGCAGGATCACGCGCTGAGCGGTACCATCGACAGCTGTTTGTCAGTTGCCGGGATGTAAGCTTCCTCGATCCCAAGCTCCTTGCGCACGATATTGGTGCCACGCGTGAGGGCAACCATTTTATAAAATGCATGCATGCGGCTCATTGACTGCCTTCCGAAACCGCAGTCGCTCGTGAGGATCAGTCGCTCCGGGTCAATATATTTGAGCGCAGTGCGAATGAGATCGGCCACTTCCTCCGGCCGCTCCACTTGGAGCGTGCGATGGCTGATGACACCCAGCGCGATCTTCTTGTCTTTGGAAATCATCTTCCCGACGTGCTCGAGGTCCATGCCGCGGTTGAAGGCGCCTTCGACGGTGAGTACATCGACGTCGAGCTGATCGAGATAGGGAAGGGCGGCCTTATAAGATTGATCTTTGCTTGCAACGCGCTGTGCTGCCGGACTGCCCCAACAGGTGTGGCACCACACTTCGCATTTTCCACGGAGCCCATTCACCTCGACATTAAACGCCTCCACCCATTGTTCTGGCTTGACCGACTGTTTTGGATCGGCGATCACCTGATGAATCGCCGGCTCCTCGATCTGCACCAGAGGTGCGCCAGCGTCGGCGAGTGCGTGATATTCTTTGTTCAATGCGGCTGACAGATCCATCAGCAAGTCGAGTCGATTCTTGTAATGCTCGTTGGTGAGCATCAGCGCCAGTATCTGTGCTGAGATCGAACCGATCTTCACCGGCCTGTCGGTCATCGGCGCGATCGCCTTGTAGGCGCGATCGAGCTGCAATTCCGTCTGGCCGATCTTGTCCGTGACCGGCGGCGTCATGCGCGTCTCAATCACCTCCCACATCAAATCACCCGGGCCTTTGTCCGCCATGAAGCCTGCGGGCGGCACCTCCACGCGAGGCGCACCGATGCCTGCGACTCGCTCGGTCACGTAGCTCACCCAACCGCGGCCGGCGACGTCATCATCGAGCCGTGCGTCCCCATCGACAAATATGTCGATCCCGGCGCGATGTTGGGCAGCCACATGGCAGGCGAGGCAATCGAAATGCTGTTCGCGGTAGGCAAGGCGGGAAAACCCTTGCGAAAGTGGAATGCCCCGCAAGTTCTCGGTGTACCAGCTTGGGCGGGGAAGCGCGCCTGTAGTAGTTGTGAGAAGTGCCTTGTCTTTGGTGACCGTAAACACGCTTACTTCTCCGATTTCACCTATGGAAAGCTACGCTGCAAGTGTTGCGTTGTTGAGGTAAACTCAAGTCTCTAAGCGCAACGAGGTCAAGCGCAGGAAAAAATGGCAGCGTCAGAAGCAATACAAACAATCACTAGACTGACGCCGCTCGCCGATGTGTTGGCAATTGTCGATACTGAAGTAAAATCGGTCACCCAGCGCACTATCGAAGTGTCCGCGGGTGCCGGGCGTACGCTTGCCGCCGACGCGTCGGCGCCAGCTCGGCCAGCCGCTGCACTAGCGTTGCAAGATGGTTGGGCGCTCAGTGCTGACGAGACCTTAGGTGCCGGCGGCTACGCTCCAGCGCCCCTTATGCGCACGCCATCGCGCATCGAGGCAGGACAATCACTGCCTGCCGGAACAGACAGCGTTGCGCCGCTAAGTGCAGTGAAAGTTATCGACGGTCGTGCCGAAGTGTTACTTGCGGTCAATCCGGGAGACGGCGTGTTGGCAGCGGGCGGTGACAGCGATTCGGCGATTCCGCTGCGACGTGCTGGCGAACGTTTGCGCGCCACGGATCTCGCGGCTCTCTCCGCTACTGGTATCGCGCGAGTCACTGTGCGCGAGCCGCGCATTCGTATCTTGCCGTTGCGCGGCAGCGGTATCATCAACGCTGCCGCCCGTTTGGTAACAGCGGATATCGAGCGTCGTGGCGGTTCGGCAAAGTTGGACGAAAGCGGCCGCGGTCTCGATGTCGCAATGGCTGCGGAAAGCGCGAACGCAATTGTGGCGATTGGCGGCACGGGCAGCGGGCGCAACGACAACAGCGTGCAGACACTCGTTCGCGAGGGACGGCTTGCGGTACACGGTATGGCGCTCACGCCGGGTGAAACAGCTGCACTTGGCTTCGTTGGCGCAAGGCCAGTACTGCTGTTGCCGGGACGGCTCGATGCTGCACTGAGCGTGTGGCTCGTTGTCGGGCGGCGCTTGCTTGATCGGCTCGCTGGCGCCAAAAACAGTGAAAACGAGCCGGCCGAGATCCTGCCTCTCGCGCGCAAAATCAGCTCGACGGTGGGCTTAGCAGAAATCGTCGCAGTGCGTCGCAACGCCGGCCAGGCCGAGCCGTTGGCCACCAAGTATCTGCCGCTGTCGCTCCTTGCTCGCTCGGACGGATGGATTTTGGTGCCGGCGGATAGCGAGGGATATCCTGGAGGATCACCCGTCCAGTTAAGGCCCTGGCCATGAACCATGTAAAATAAGCGACGTAAAATGAGCGAAAACCGAAAGCCACGGTCGGGTAAGGAAAGTGATCTGTTATCGCGCGTGCGGGCAGCGGCGCGGCAAGAACAATTTCTTGAGGTCGTGTCCGCCGAAGAGGCGAAAGCGCGCTTCGAACGTCATCTCGACCTCAGGCCACTTCCTGCCGAGATGGTGGACCTAGCCGCGGCGCGCACGCGCGTGCTCACGCGTGATGTCGTGGCCGCAGTCGACGCCCCCCCATTTGATCGGTCCATTGTTGATGGCTTTGCCGTACGCGCGGTCGATACGGTGGGTGCCAGCAACGGCAATCCCAAAATGCTCACACTCAACGCAGAAGTTATCGTCTGCGGTCACATGCCCATTGTACCGATCGCGATGGGAACATGCACCGCGATTGCCACCGGGGGAGTCATCCCGCGTGGCGCCGACGCTGTTGTGATGATCGAGCAAACGGAGCTGGTCGAAGAAGGCGCGCCGCGTATTGAGCTCAGCCGCGCTGCGACGCCCGGTCAATTCGTCTCATATGCTGGCTCCGACATCGCGCGCGGCGAGACGTTGTTGCGGCGTGGCACGCGTATCGGTGCGCGCGAGATTGGGATGCTTGCGGCTTGTGGCCTCGACCGCATCGAAGTTGTACGGCGGCCGATCGTCGCGGTGCTTTCAACCGGTGACGAACTGGTCGAGCCCGGCAAACCCCTCAAGCCGGCAGGCGTTTACGATAGCAATGGCGCGATTGTCGCGGCCGCTATCGCCGAAGCTGGTGGTGAGCCACTGATGCTTGGCTCCTTCCCTGACGATGCAGCGGTACTCGAAAACGCGGTGCGCGAAGCGCTTGCGGCGAGTGATATCGTGGTCTTATCCGGAGGCACTTCGAAAGGCGCCGGCGATCTCTCACATCGCGTCGTGTCACAGCTGGGCAAACCGGGAATTCTGGTGCATGGGGTTGCGCTCAAGCCGGGAAAGCCGCTGTGCCTTGGCGTCATTGGCCACAAACCAATTGTCGTGCTGCCCGGATTTCCAACCTCGGCAATCTTCGCGTTCCATGCCTTTGTCGCACCGGTGATCCGTGCTCGCGCGGGACTTTCGCCGGAGGCAGCGGAAACGATAACTGCGCGCGTGCCGGTGCGAGTCGCGTCCGAGCTCGGCCGCAGGGAATTCGTCCTGGTGTCGTTGGTCCAAGGCGAGGGCGGGCCCGTAGCATTTCCGACTGGGAAGGGCTCCGGTGCTGTGACGAGTTTCTCTCAGGCGGACGGATTTTTCGAGATCGACGCGCTCGCATCAGCGCTCGAGGCCGATAGCCACGCGCGCGTGACGCTCATCAATGGTGCGGCGCACGTGCCCGACCTCGTCATTATGGGGAGCCATGACGTGGCGCTCGATGTGGTAGTTGGCGGTCTTGCTGACCGTGGTTTCTCTGCACGTACTATCGCGGTCGGCAGCCTCGGCGGCGTTGCGGCGGCAAGCCGCGGCGAGTGTGATATTGCCCCAGTTCATCTGATCGACCCGGCAAGCGGACAATATAACAAATACCTGGCGACGTCCGGCCTATCGCTGGTGCCGGGTTGGCGGCGAATGCAGGGCTTATTGTTTCGACTGGGTGATACACGTTTCGTGGGCCGCAGCGCGCAAGAGGCACTGAAAATCGTTTTGGCCGATGTATCCGCCCTGATGGTCAACCGCAATGCTGGTGCAGGCACCCGCGTGTTGATCGACAAATTGCTCGATGGCGCCCGCCCGCCGGGCTACTCAAATCAGCCGAAATCCCATAATGCGGTTGCGGCGGCGATCGTGCAGGGCCGTGCCGACTGGGGTGTCGCCATCGAGTCGGTGGCCAAGCTCTACGGCCTCGGCTTCCTGCCAGCGTCACCCGAGGACTATGATTTTCTCGTCGTTGAAGACCGGCGTGAGCGTCCGGCAGTGCAGGCGTTCCTCGCTGTGTTGCGTGATGAGCAGATACGCGCGCGCGTTCGCGCGCTCGGTATGGAACCGAGCGACGACTAAATTCTGCCGTGCGGCGTGTTGAATTGGATAACTCGATGCCGCATTTGATCAAATGTCTTAGTGTCGGTCTTGTGTTAGTGCCGATGACGTTCAGTGCCGTGCAAGCCCAGCTACGCGGCCATGGTGGACCGGTGCGGGCGCTGGCGATTTCTCCGGATGGGACACAAGCGTTATCGGGTAGCTTCGATACCTCGGCGATTCGTTGGTCGCTCACTCGCAATGCGGCGGAGCAAGTGTTGCGTTTCCACGACGGTGCGGTGAATGCCGTCGCTTATCTGAAGGACGGACGTATCGTTACTGCCGGCGCGGACGCGCATATCGCAATCTGGACACCTGCACATCAACAACCCGACAAGATCCTCGACGGCCACATCGGACCGATCGCGAGCCTGGCAGTCTCGCCCGATGGTACGACACTCGCCTCAGCGTCATGGGATCGCACCGTCCGCCTGTGGCCGTTGAACGGAGGTGAGCCACGCGTACGTGAGGGTAATGCGCAAAACGTGAACGGCGTCGCATTTTCGCCGGACGGCAAGAACGTGATTAGCGCGGGCTACGATACAACGGTGCGCATTTGGCCGCTCAAGGGCGGCAGTGAGATGGTCCGCAATCTACCCACGCCGCTGAATGCTGTCGCGGTTGCGCCCGATGGGGAAATCGTCACCGCTGGTGCCGACGGGAAGGTCTATTTCTTATCGCCAACAGGCGACGTCCTTGGCGAAGTGGAAGCGGCGCCCATGCCGGTTATCGCTATCGCCACCTCGCCTGATGGCAATCTCGTCGCTGCTGCCGGAATTCGTGGTTCCGTCGCGGTGATCGAACGCAAGGCACGCAAGCTCGCACACACGCTGGTTGGTCCCGGCTTACCAGTCTGGTCGGTCGCATTTTTTCCCGACAATCACACATTGTTGACAGGCGGTGCTGACAGAACTGTCCGCCGCTGGGATGCGTCAAGCGGAGAGCCGGTGGGTGCTGCCGTGGTCGGTGCGCCAGAAGATCCACTGGCGGCGTTTGCCGGCGACCATGGCGCCGATGTTTTCCGCGCCTGTGTTGCGTGTCACACATTGTCCTCTGATGAAGGAAACAGGGCTGGGCCCAGCCTCGCTGGTATTTTCGGCCGCAAGATCGCGACATTGCCAGGCTATAATTATTCGGAGGCGCTTAAACATATGAATATTGTATGGACGCCGGAAACTGTATCAAAAATGTTCGAGGTCGGTCCCATGACTTACACGCCTGGCACCAAAATGCCGGAGCAAACGATTGGGTCGGAAGACGATCGGAAGGCGCTTGTAGAGTTCCTCGCCAAGGCTACAACGAAGAAATAGCTAACCCTCGCCCTTTTCCTTGCGTTCGCGCAGATAGTCGTCGGAGGTGCGCACCGGCGGCCGCTGGGGCGCGCCAAACGGATCAAATTGCTCTTCTGCCATTGCGACGACGCGGCAATTTTCGCACATCCGGATGACATCGAGTCGCTTTTTCGAATCTTTATACATCCAGTGTTTGCCTTCGAGTTTGGCAACGACCCGCTCGACAGAGCTCTTAACGCCGAATGGCCTGCCGCAGCGAATGCATTCGGCCGGCTCCTCCTGCTTGATGATGCGGCTCATGGCAGTCGCCGCGCGGAAATCGATTTGCGGCTTTAGACTGATCACTTTCTCCGGACAGGTCGCCTTGCACAGCCCGCATTGAACGCAGGCGTCTTCGTTAAAGCGTAGCATTGGCCGCTCAGGATCATCCGAAAGCGCGCCGGTCGGGCAAGCTGATACGCACGATAAACATAGCGTGCAGCCCTCAACGTTGACCTCGAGCGTGCCAAACGGCGCGCCTTCCGGCAGTGGCACTACGTCGATCGGCGCGGGGGCGGCCGCGTGCAATTCACGCAAGGCCAATCGCATCACCTCGCGCTTGCGGCCGGTGGCGGAAAAAGTTGCAGGTTTGGCAGTACCATCGATCCGATCAATGGTACGCAAGTTTTCGCCAAGCGTGTCGGGGTCATCGGCCTCGATAGTTGCGACACGCACTCCCTTGAAGCCGAGTCCGGCTAAGATCGGTTCGGCCAGTGCAACTGTCTTATAGAGGCCGGAAACGTCGTGGTGCGGCTTCGCGCGAATAAGCAACCGGACAGCCGCGGCGCCGTACGCGATTGCTCCAGCGATTGATTCAAGTCCGACCTGCGTCACCTCATTGATCTCGACCGGTAGGACGTTCGCCGGCAAACCGTCACCGTGCCGAGCAAGTGCGTCGATCAACCCGCCTCCGTGCTCGGCATCATGAAACATGACAACAGGCTGTTTGCCGCCGGCTTCACGATAGGTAGACAGAAGTGTGCGCAACTTACGCAGCAACGCATCGGATGACGGCAGGGCATAACTGGCCGCCCCCGTCGGGCAGGCTGCCGCACATTGCCCGCATCCGGCGCAGATATACGCATCGATCGCAACGTGATCGCCGGCAGGCGTAATTGCGCCGGTTGGGCATAGATCAAGACAGCGACGGCAGCCGACGATCTTCGAACGCGAATGCGCGCAAAGATCCTCGGTAAAAGCAATGTAGCGTGGTTTGTCGAACGTACCCGTGAGATCGCGTGCCTCCAGAACCGCGCGTAGAACCGCAGCGGGATCGCCAGGGTCGGCTCGAAGATAACCGTCGCGCAGATCGGCGGCGCTGAACAACGATGGACCGCCGGAGAGATCAACGAAAATGTCGCATCGCGATACCGCGTCATTGCGCGCCAGGCCGAATTCAAGTGAGCCGCGCGAGGAGGGGCTAGCCGTCGCATAATCGTCGATGGTGATCTCGAACGCGCCTAAATGACCTTTGGCCGTTCGGATCGTACCCTTCACCACTGGAAATTCCGTTACGCGCGTTGGCGCTATTTTGATACCCGGTTTAATCAGCACCGTGACGTCGAGATGCTCTTTGAGTAAAGACGCGGCTTCGATCACCCGCTCATCTTTCCCATAGAGGAGTGTGACGCCGTCGCTTGCCAGGGATACGAAAGGAATTTCCGCCTTTGGCTCCGTGCTTGCAGCGATGAGCGCCGTCATTTTGGGACCGGCCTTGGCCCCATCTTTCGCCCAGCCTGCAGCCTCGCGGATGTTGACGAAAGAGATGGCACTGCTTCCGTCAACCTCGTCCGCAATTTCATTGAAAAGTGGCGCTTCTTGAGTACAGGCGATAGTAACCTGCTCGCCGCCCGCTAGGGCCTTACGAACGCGCTCAAGTTCGGTGCGGCAGAAATGGCGGCCCTCAATCACTACAGAGTCGCGGCAGGCGTGCCGCACCATTTCGCCGTTAAGCGGTACGGTGCCTTCGCATGAACAGATTAGAATGTTACGTGGCCGTTCGGCCATCGGGCTCACTAACCTTCTTTTTTCCCGCTAATTCGAGGTAGATCGCATGGTCGGCATTGGCCTTGCAGAATCCCCGCGGCCACGGGTCTGGCCTCGGAACCTGCCAAGGCTATAATTATATGTACTCAAATATGAAGGGTAGAGCGAGGAACAATGCCGCTCGGTACGGCCCGCCCGCAAACGCGCCTTGCACCGGAAC
>DATFVF010000257.1:0-14830 GCA_035260465.1 Pseudolabrys sp.
CCGGCAGTTCGCCTGCCGGATTGAGCAACAGGAATTCTTCGCGCCGTTCCCAGAACCGTTCTTCCACGAGCCGCACCGCGATGCCGTACTCCCCGAAAATGAGCCGCACATAGCGTGATCGAGGACAGAGAGGATGGTGAAACAGTGTCAACATGGGTGCCCGGATTGACGCGGCGGGGCCGCTCGCGGTGGGAATCAATGTTGGCACTATAGAAAGGCGCGGAGGTGGCGCAAATCGTCACGAATTTTCGCGTTTTTTCGTTGCCTCGCTGGCGCGTTTGCGCCAAAAGCGCTGGCCCGCATCGCCCGCATTCCCGGAGCAATTCATGGATTTCGATGGCATCAAGGCCGTTTTTGGCCCGGCCGCTGCACATATGGACCTGATTAAGGCAGCCGTGCTCGGCATTGTCGAAGGCCTGACCGAATACCTTCCGGTGTCGTCGACAGGCCACTTGCTGTTGATGGAACACTTGTTCGGCTGGGGCGACGACGCCTTTGGCAAATCGTTCGCCATCTTGATCCAGCTCGGCGCCATTCTGGCCTTGCTGACAATTTATTTTGGGCGGCTCTGGGCGCTTGCCAAGGAAATGTTCACGCAATGGGCCGCGGCGCGTTTTGTTATCGGCATATTGCTCGCCTTCCTGCCGGCGGCGGTCATTGGCGCAGTGGGCTACCACATCATCAAATCGTATCTGTTCGACATTCGTATTGTCTGCGTTTCGCTCATTGTCGGCGGCTTTATTTTGTTGTGGGTCGACCGGCTCAACTTGCAGGCGCGATATCACGAAGCGACCGCGTTTAGTTTGCCAATGTATTTTGGCATCGGAGTCATCCAGTGCCTCTCAATGGTGCCCGGGGTGTCGCGCGCAGGCGCAACCATTGTGAGCGCAATGCTGTTCGGGGCCGACCGCCGCTCGGCAGCGGAATTTTCATTCTGGTTAGCGATGCCGACGATGGTTGGTGCATTTGCCTACGAAGTCTTCAAGAGCCGCGGAGAGCTTGCGCTCGGCAGCAATATCGCCGTGACGGCCGTCGGTTTTATTTTTTCGTTCATCTTCGGATGGATCGTAGTGAAGACGTTTCTGCGCTATGTGCAACGCCACAGCTTCGCGCTGTTTGCGTGGTGGCGCATCTTAGTCGGCAGCGTTGGACTCGCGGCCTTGTACATTATGTAAGGCTCAAGCAATGTGGCTGCGGAATTGCCCAGTCTTGCGAAATCGCCAGAGATAAGACGGCACAATCGCCTCGATCGGCTCCGGCTCGATGCCGAGCCCCTGAAGGGTTCGCTCTTCCGACTTGGCGGATTGCGACACCACATTGTCGGTGCGCAGCAGTTCAACCTGGTCGGGCGTGAGTAATGGTTTCGGAAGGTACTGCAAGAACGTCGCCTGCAACTTTGCCAGGAAGAACGGCAGCGAAACCAGCAATCGTTTACGTTCGATCGTCGCGAGTACAAATTGCATAAGCTCTTTGAACGTTCGTACGTCCGGGCCGCCCAATTCATAAACTGTGCCAGGGCGCGTCTTGCCATCGACGGCGTCGGCGACTGCGGTGGCAACGTCACCGACGAACACCGGCTGAAAGCGGGTAAGGCCGCCGCCGATCAGCGGCAACGCCGGTGAAAGACGCGCGAGCGCGGCGAAGCGATTAAAGAAGTCGTCTTCCGGCCCAAACAGGATCGATGGGCGCATGATGGTGGTCAACGGCTGCGCCGACAGCACCAGTTGTTCGGCATTCGCCTTCGAGCGGGCATAGGCGCTGGCCGAATTCTCGTCGGCGCCAATCGCGGACACGTGCACCATATGCGCGCCATGGGCGCTCGCCGCGAGGGCTACTTGCTCCGCACCATAAGTGTGCACGGCATCGAAGCGCTGGCGGCCGCGTTCGAACAGGATGCCGACCAGATTAATTAACACCTGGGCGTCGCGAGCTGCCGCATTTACCGAGGGTGCGTGGCGCAGATTGGTCTGCACGGCATGGACTTGGCCGACGCGGCCCAGTGGCTGCAGAAAGCCGGCGAGTTCTGGCCGTCGCACCGCCACCCGAATCCGATAGTTACGTTTGGCAAGGGCTCGCACGACGTGACGGCCGAGAAAGCCCGATCCGCCATAGACGGTAACCAAGGTGTCATAGGGGCTGCGTGCGGTCATGCCGCCCTCGATTCCATGCCGGCGGGGATGCCTCGAGACCCGGCAGATACAAGATAGGCCGAGGGCTGTACAGGGCCAAACCCCCTTCATTGACAAGCCGGAAACGGCTCCGTATCTGGTCCCGAGCAGCCCAGGTGGCGGAATTGGTAGACGCACTAGTTTCAGGTACTAGCGGTGAAAGCCGTGGAGGTTCGAGTCCTCTCCTGGGCACCAACGTTCCGAGCCTGAGAAACTGAATGACCATCCGCTTGCACCGCGGCGACCTGCCTGACCTTACCGCCTACAAAGGCGCAGTGGCGATCGACACTGAAGCTATGGGGCTTGATCCCAATCGGGACCGGCTTTGCGTCGTGCAGTTGTCGCCGGGTAATGGTTCAGCCGACGTCGTGCAAATCGGCGCCGGTCAGCGCAAGGCGCCTAACATAGAGCGGCTGCTCGCGGACAAATCCATTCTCAAGATTTTTCACTTTGCTCGGTTCGATATTGGCCTTCTCGCCAAAACCTTTGGTGTGATGGCCGCACCGGTCTATTGCACGAAAATCGCCTCGCGGCTCGCCCGCACTTACACCGACAAGCACGGGCTTAAGGATTTGGCGCGCGAGGTGCTCGGGGTCGATCTTTCGAAACAGCAGCAATTGTCTGACTGGGGTGCCGACGAGCTTAGCGATGCGCAGGTGTCCTACGCGGCGACAGATGTTTTGCATTTGCATGCGCTCAAAGAGAAGCTGGATACGATGCTCGCGCGCGAAGGTCGCGCAGATTTAGCCGCGGCATGCTTCCGCTTTCTGCCCGACAGGGCGCGGCTCGACCTCGCCGGTTGGGCGGCCGAGGATATTTTTTCGCACTCTTCGTAAGCCTTTGAATTAACGTTGTTATTGTTTACCGGCAAGCAGACCTTATTGCCGTGTCGGAGCCATATTCGGACGGCATGGTGGTTGATGGGGCATGAGATGATTTCCAAGACCATCTTTAAACGAAGCCGGGCGCTAGGCTTGCTATGAGTCGTGTAATTACAGCCAGAACCGATCCGGAAGCTCCGCGGTCCTATTGGACCACGAGCCGCGGCGATGCTGAGCGTGCATTTAAAGCCGCCCGCCGTCATAGCCGTCTGGTTCGCGTCTTGCGCATCGCTGTTCCGGCGAGCGTAGCCGTGGTGCTCGTCATCACGATGCTGATCACCTATCTCAATCCGCTGCGCATGCTCGCAAAGCTGCCGATCAACATCGACAACCTGGTGGTCTCGGGCACTAAGGTCACCATGGAGGCGCCACGTCTTTCCGGATTCACGAGTGACGCGCGCGCGTATGAATTAACTGCCGACACCGCAGCACAAGACATGACCAAGCCGGACATGGTCGAGCTGCACAACATTCGCGCCAAAGTCGAAATGCAAGATAAGACTACAATGGAAATGACGGCGGTCTCCGGCCTTTATGACGCCAAGGGTGAAACGCTCCAACTCGATCGCGACATCGTGCTTAACTCGTCGACCGGATATCAGGGCCGCCTGAGCGAAGCGATGGTCGATATCCGCAAAGGCAATGTTGTGTCCGAACATCCTGTCGAGGTGAGGATGTTGCAAGGCACGCTGAATGCCAATCGGCTGAACATTACCGACTCTGGAGACTTCGTTCGTTTCCATGGCGGCGTCGTCATGGACATGACGCTAAACCAGCCGACACCCCAAACTAAGCCGGCTGCGCAATGATCGTAATGCGCAATACAAACCGGCTATTGCTATTGCTGATTGGCGCCGCGTTGGTGATCTGCGGACCTGGTGTGCATGCACAGACAACCCCGCAGGGACCGCCGAACGCGTTGCAAGGCTTTTCGCAGAACCGCGATCAGCCGGTGCATATCGAAGCGGCTACGCTGGAAGTACGTGACAAGCAAAAAGAAGCGACGTTCAGCGGTGATGTGCGGGTGAAGCAGGGCGACACCGGCCTGCGCTGCAAATCGCTGGTGGTGTTTTATGAGCAAGATGCCGCTGACAAGACCAAGACCCTACAGGCGGCCGCGCCCGGGCCTGGTGGTGAGCAACGCATCAAACGGCTGGAGGCCCGTGGTGGTGTAGTGGTGACACAGAAGGACCAAACCGCTACCGGCGAACTTGGTATTTTCGACATGAAGAGCAACACCGTCACGCTGACTGGCAACCCCGTGGTTATGACACAAGGACAAAATGTGCTGAGAGGCGAAAAGCTGGTCGTCGATCTGACCAGCGGCGTGTCGCGGGTAGAAGGTGGCCGCGTGCAGGGCCTCTTCAACGGCTCCGGTTCCGATCTCAATCTCAAACCTGGCGGCAATAGCGCGGCTTCACCACGGCCAGCTCCGGTGCGGCCGTTTTAGTCGAGCTGCAGCGCGTGCTGAGCAACTCCAGCCAGTGGCGGCTTCGGGAATCAGCTAGAGTTGCGTTTCCAGTCTTGCGCCGCGAGGTAGCCCGGTGAATATCCTCTCGCTGTTTTGGCGCCGGCCGTCACAGACTCGCCGTGTTTTGACTCCGGAAGCTCGCGCGCACCAGGCTGCCGCACGCAATCCACAAATTCAGCCGTCGCCGCAAATGCGTGGCGCAGCGCAGACCCAGGGTAGCGCGAAACCGCGGCGCGACGGCGATGGCCGTCAGGCGACCCGTCACGCCTATCTTGCGGCACACGGCGTTGAGAAAAGCTTCGGTGGCCGCATGGTGGTGAGGGGCGTCACGCTTTATGTGCGGCGCGGCGAGGCAGTCGGCCTGCTCGGCCCAAATGGGGCCGGCAAGACCACCGTGTTTTACATGATCACCGGTTTGATCAATGCCGATCGCGGTCGCATCGAGCTCGATGGCTACGACGTTACAGCGCTTCCGATGTACCAACGCGCGCGGCTTGGCATTGGCTATCTGCCGCAGGAGGCGTCAATCTTTCGAGGCCTCAATGTGGAGGACAACATCCGTTCAGTGCTGGAAGTGGTGGAGCCTGACCGGAGACAGCGCGAAGCCGATCTCAACGCGCTGCTCGAAGAATTCAACATCGCTCGTGTGCGAAAGACGCCGACCATTGCGCTCTCCGGCGGCGAGAGGCGACGCGTAGAAATCGCACGGGCCCTGGCGACACGCCCGAGCTACATGCTGCTCGACGAGCCTTTCGCCGGCATCGATCCGATCGCGGTCGGTGACATCCAGGCACTGGTTCGCCACCTCACCAATCGCGGCATTGGCGTCCTTATCACTGATCACAATGTGCGCGAGACGTTGGGTCTCACGGACCGCGCTTACATCATCTATTCCGGCGAAGTCCTGATGGAAGGTCGCGCCGACGACATCGTCAATAATCCAGATGTGCGTCGGCTTTATCTCGGCGAAGAATTTCGGCTGTAAGGCCGGCAATCCTCATTGGTTAATCCGCACATTATTTGTGCAATGGCGTTCTGCGAAATTGCGTATCGCTGACGCGTGCGACCTGATATGAATTTATACAAGCAAGAATTGGACCACTTCGGCCGGGAATTTTATGGCGCTTTCGCAGAGATTGGAGTTTCGCCAGACACAAGGGCTGGTGATGACGCCGCAGCTGATGCAGGCCATCAAGCTGTTGCAGCTCTCCAGTCTTGATCTGGTGGCTTACGTAGAAGGGGAGCTTGAGCGCAATCCGCTGCTCGAACGCGCCGAAGATGAAGGGCCGGCCCCCGGTGCGGAAGCTAACGCCGCCGTCTCGGAGGGTGAGGCCAGCGATGATGTTTCAGCCACGCCCGATTGGATCGGCGCGGATCTCGAGACCAGCCGCACGTCAATGGAGCAGGGGCTAGGAACCGAACTCGAAAACGTCTTTCCCGATGACAGCGGGGAAAAAACTTCGAAATCGGCTGAAGCACCGGCGCCTTCCTATTCGGAATGGTCGGGCGCAGGTTCGGCCGCTGGCGAAGACTACAATCTTGAGGCCTTCGTCTCAGCGGAAACGACGCTCGCCAATCATCTGGCCGAGCAGATGGCGCTGGCGATTTCCAATCCGGCCGGCCGTATGATCGCGCAATACCTGATCGATATGGTGGATGAAGCCGGCTACCTCACCGGAGACCTCGACTCGGTTGCCGAGAAACTCGGCGCCCACCACAGCGACGTAGAGCTTGTGCTCGCAGTCTTGCAGACATTCGATCCGTCCGGGGTGTGCGCACGCAATCTCAATGAATGTCTCGCTATCCAGCTGAAGGAACGAGACCGCTACGACCCAGCCATGCGGGCCTTGGTCGAACATCTCGATCTGCTGGCCAAACGCGATCTCGCCGGACTGCGCCGAATATGCGGCGTTACCGACGACGATCTTGCCGACATGATCGCCGAGATTCGAACGCTCAATCCCAAGCCGGGCTTGGCCTTCGGCTCCACAACCGTACAACCAATTGTCCCCGATGTATTTGTTCGCTCTGCGCCGGACGGCACCTGGCAAGTCGAACTCAATTCCGACACGCTACCAAAAGTCCTGATAAATCAGCGTTACCATGCGCAAGTTTCAAAAACGACACGCAACGACAAAGAGAAAGCCTACATTGCCGATTGTCTGCAGACCGCGACGTGGTTAGTGCGTGCGCTCGACCAACGCGCGAAGACAATTCTAAAAGTGTCGAGTGAAATCGTGCGGCAGCAAGACGGCTTCTTTGCCAAGGGCGTGCAGTATTTGCGTCCGTTGAATCTGAAAACGGTCGCCGACGCCATTGGTATGCATGAATCGACTGTTTCTCGCGTCACCGCCAATAAATACATGGCGACCAGCCGCGGTATTTTTGAATTGAAGTATTTCTTTACTTCGGCGATCGCGGCAGCCAATGGCGGCGAAGCGCATTCGGCCGAAGCCGTGCGTCATCGCATTCGTCAATTGATCGATAGCGAGAGCGCCGCGGACGTCCTATCCGACGATACCATCGTCGAGAAATTGCGCGGCGCCGGAATTGACATCGCGCGCCGCACCGTCGCGAAATACCGAGAAGCCATGCGTATACCATCCTCGGTGCAGCGCCGGCGCGAAAAACTGGCAGCTGGCGCTTAAATTCGCGTGTCCTGATACGCTTAAATTCGCGTGTCCTGATACATTGACGTCCGGAACATTTTTAAGCTGAAATCTTTACCGCCGGACGGGCAACTGGCGCCACTTACGCGCCGATGGAGGCAATCGATGCCTTTACGCGTTTCGGGACGGAACATCAGCATCGGCGCGGCGCTGCAACGAAAGATCACTGACCGCGTCGAGGAGGCAGCATCAAAATATTTTCGTGGTGGCTATTCAGGGCATGCCACCGTTGGAAAGGATGGTTTTGGATTTCGCACCGAATGCGTGCTCCATCTCGATTCAGGCGCATCGCTGGAAGCTGAGGGCATGGCCCCGGATGCTTACGACAGCGCCGACCAAGCAGCTGTTCGCATCGAAAAGCGGTTGCGACGCTACAAACGCCGCCGGAAAGACCATCAAGCCCGCCGCGGCCGCTGAAAATGCCGAAAAACGCGGAAAAAGCCGGCAATACTGGGCCGACTTCGCCCATTGACGACGGGGCGGACCACTCTTATGGTCCGCCGCCTTCAACACCCCCTTTGCAACTCGGCGCCGATATCTCCGATCATTGGACACGTCCATGACGCTTACCGACCTCGTCGCGCCGAACGCGGTTATCCCGGCCCTCAAAGTTAACGGCAAGAAACAGGCGATCCAGGAATTAGCCGCGCGCGCGGCCGAACTGACCGGCCAGAACGAAAAGGCAGTTCTGGAAATCCTGCTTCAACGCGAGAAGCTCGGCTCCACCGCGGTTGGCAATGGCGTAGCGATTCCGCACGGCAAATTGCCCAAGCTTGGGCGGCTGTTCGGCCTGTTCGCAAGGCTGCACAAACCAATCGATTTTGAGGCGCTCGACGGCCGGCCGGTTGATCTGATTTTTCTGCTGCTGGCGCCGGAAGCTGCTGGCGCCGATCACCTTAAGGCACTGGCGCGAGTCGCGCGGCAATTGCGCGATCCGGAGATCGCGCGCCGCCTTCGCGAATCGAGTGACGCGAACGCAGTCTACGCTGTGCTGGCGATGCCGCAGGCGAGTAGCGCAGCGTAATTATCGATAGTGTGAGAATGTTGCGCTTGGCCCTGGGTCCCCGCTTTCGCGGGGACGAGCGGGAAGACCGCGCACTCTCAACCGCTCATTCCCGCTTAAGCGGGAATCCAGTCAATTTGTTTAGTGTACGCTGACCGGTTCGAGCTCCTGGCTCCAAGCGTTCGCGATGGCGGCTTCACGTGTATCAGTGAGCATGATCGGCGTGCCGTCCGCTGCATGCAGCGCGAATAGTTTGATGCCCGGTTCGATTTTCGGCGCCTGCGGAAACAAATTAGCGACATCTTCGGAGCGGATCGACTTGACGTAGGCCAGACGGCCGTCGCCGAGCTGCGCCAGCGCTTCCTGGGTGATCGCCGGATGAGTCGTGTTCGGTTCAGTCTGTTTGTCGTTGGTCATGGCCCTCGACTCCTTTCTGATTCAACGCTTGACGCGGTCGAGTCCTGCTTCACGAGTCTGTCATTCCTGTTCATTGATCGAGATCGATTTCACGATTCGTTCCGGCTGTGGCCGCACTAAATCAATCGACAACAGCCCATTTTTCAGGTCTGCGCCCATTACCTCCATGCCGTCAGCCAGCACGAATGTGCGCTGGAATTGGCGCGCGGCGATGCCGCGGTGGAGATATTGGCGGGTCTTGTCGTCCTGCTGCCGGCCACGAATCACCAACTGGCTTTCCTCGATACTGACATCGAGTTGTTCGCGGGTGAATCCGGCGACGGCAAGTGTAATGCGCAACCGCTCCGGGTTTTGCCCGTCGCGCGGCAACCGCTCGATATTATAGGGCGGGTAGCCGTCGGCCCCCTTGGTGACACGGTCGAGCACGCGCTCGATCTCATCGAAACCCAAGAGGAATGGGCTGGAGAGGGATGGAACTCGCGACATTGGTCTCAAAGCCCTCGCTTGAAGCGACTTTGACGGGGCCCCTTTCAGGCACCCCAACCGTGCGGCAACTGCCGACCGGTCGCTCCTAATATGGGCAGGGTCGGTTAATGGTTCAAGAACAGGCGGAAACAGGCCCGTAGTCCGCTATAATCAGCCGCCAGCAGGGTTTCTCATGCCTAAACAGATGCCGATCCCATCGTTGAACGTTCGCGCCGTCCGCGCCACGCCGGTCGAGGTTCCGCCCAATTTCGTGCTGGGTACCACCATGGGCGCGTTTCGCCAGGTGCCCTTGCTCCTGATCGATCTGGAGACCGAGGAGGGCGTCACTGGCCGTACCTACGTGTTTTGCTATTTGCGTGCCGCGGCGCCAGCAATCATGAGCCTGCTTGGTGAGGTCGAACGCGTCGTCAAGGGTGCGCCAGTCAAGCCGGGTGAACTCTGGGCGAAACTCACGCATCGCTTCACGCTGATTGGCGTGCAAGGTGTCGTGCGTATGGCCATGTCCGGGTTCGACACCGCATGTTGGGATTCGCTGGCGGTCGCGGCTGATGTACCGCTTGCCACGTTGCTCGGGGCGGAGCCGCACCCCATCCCCGCCTACAACAGTTGCGGCCTCGGCCTCATGGACGATCTCGGAGCGCTGGCGGCCGAAGCGGAGAAGCTGCTGTCGGGCGGCTTTCGTGCGATCAAGCTTCGTCTCGGCTATCCGACACTGCAGGCCGACATCGCTGCTGTTCACGCCGTACGCAAAAGGGTCGGCGCCGGCATTGCGTTGATGGTCGATTACAATCAAGCGCTCAGCGTGGGTGAAGCGCTCGCGCGCGGCCACGCACTCGATTCCGAAAACATATATTGGTTGGAAGAGCCGATCCGGCACGATGACTATGCCGGCGCTGCAGAGCTCGCGCGCGAACTCCAGGTCCCGATTCAAATCGGCGAAAATTTCTCATTGCCTGCCGCAATGACGGTCGCGATCGAACATCATGCGGCCGATTATGTCATGCCAGATCTTGAGCGTATCGGGGGTGTCACCGGCTGGCGTCAGGCCGCCCGGATCGCGCAATCGCACGGCGTCAAAATGTCTTCGCATCTTTTTCCCGAGGCGAGTGCGCATCTGCTCGCCGCGACGCCGACCTGCCATTTCCTAGAATATGTCGATTGGGCGGATGTGCTGGTCGAAGAGCCGCTGGCGATCATCGATGGCCACGCCGTGGTTCCAGCGCGCCCCGGAAGCGGCATGGTGTGGGACAAGAAAGCGGTCGAGCGCTACCGCATGTAAGTTGGGCGCTCAGCTACCTTTCAGCTTGAACAACTTTAGGGCGTTGGTACGGCCGATCTTATGTCGGTCATTTTCGCTGATAGTGGCGGTGTCAAACCATTTCGCGGCATGGTCGATATTTTCAAACGGCCAGTCCGTCGAGAACATGATGCGGTCAGAGCCCACCACCATCATCGTATTGAGCAGTGCGGGCGTATGAAAATTGCCTGACGTCGTGATGTAGAAATTGTTCTGAAAATAATGGCCGATTTTTTTCTTTGCCGGATAGTTATGCCGATTTGGAATCCATCCGTTTGTATTGTCGACCCGCCACATTCCGAAGGGCAGGTTTTCGCCCATGTGTCCCAGTATGACCTGCACTTTCGGATATTGATCGAATAGTCCGGAACCCATCAGCCGCAGGGCGTGCACAGCTGTTTCTTGACCAAATGCCCAAGTCGGGCCCAGAAGCCACCCGTGTCCCTCATAGATTTTGGCGTGCTGTGGCAGCGGATTGCGCGGATGGAGATAAAACGGAACATCGAGCTTTTCGAGCATCTCCCAGAACGGCCAGTACTGCTTCTGGTCGTAGTACGCGATGGTGTTGGTATCGCCCACTTGTGAAAATCCGTTGGCCAGCACCCCGACCATGCCAAGGTCCTTTACACATCGGTACACTTCCTTAGTTGCGAGGTCGGGATCCTGCAGCGGCAAGGCGGCGAGACCTTGAAAACGGTCGGGCCGTTTGCGCACGGCATCGGCAAGATAGTCGTTGGCCTTACGCGCAATGTCGTTGGCTTTTTTTGCATCGGGAATGGCCTGGATGGCAGGCGCATTGAGCGAGAGGATCATCGTTTCAATGCCGAATTCATCCATTAGACGAAGACGCCGATCGTGTAGGTCGAGAATGCGTTCGCGAACTTCGACCCAAACGTTTTCGGGAAAGAATCCCTTTGAATCCATCAGCGTGTCGTCGATAGCGAAATGTTCTTCAAGCGCGATCTTGCCTTGCATGTCGTGTCCCCGGTTTCCCGTGTATCATGCAATGCCGTGATATGACTTGTCAGCAGCGGTCAACGTTAAACGCGCGGCAACAAAAAGCCGCCCATCGGACGGCTTGCAAAACTATCGTTTGCGAAGGCTGGTGGAGCCAGGCGGGATCGAACCGCCGACCTCGTGAATGCCATTCACGCGCTCTCCCATCTGAGCTATGGCCCCAATCGTCGAATTCGATTGCCGCCTATCGAGAAACGCGAGCAGCCGCGCGTTGGACTCAGGTCTCCTCTTCTTTCTCGATGGATTCGCCGATGATGTCTGTCACGTCGGCATCGCCTTCTTCCTGCTCCTCGATGAAGGCGGCGTCGTCGAGGCTCTCATCCATCTCGACCTCTTCCTCTTCGCCCGCTGCAGTCGCGCCTTCGGCTGTTGCCGGCTTCTTGCCCTGCTGTTCGGCCTCGGCGTCTTCCAGCGAAACGAATTCGGCGTCCGCCGTTTCCGGGACAATGGCTTCGGTTGGTGCGACCGGTGCGGGCTTCACGGGCGCTGCGGGTTCAGCCCGTGCGCGCGAAGGCGTCGGTGCCGCTATCGGCACGACTTTACCGGTATAGGGTGAAATCACCGGCGTCTTGTTGAGATCGTAAAATTTACGACCGGTATCGGGGCAGACGCGCTTGGTGCCGAGATCGGGTTTCGCCACAGTCGAGGTTCCTCGGGACAGGGTCGTTTAAATCGGTGTTTCACTTGGCTAGTTGCAACGCCCCTGTCAATAGCGCACACGCGCCCAATAAGGCCAAAAGCGGCAGGATGACGGCGCGCGCGGCTGCGTGGTAGGACGGCGCAGATTTTAAGGATACCACCCGGTGAACTCCGCTGAATTCACGCCGCTGACCGCCCGCAAAAGCGGCCCTGTTCAGGGCCGCACGCGGGTCCCCGGCGACAAATCAATCTCCCACCGCGTCCTGATCCTCGGCGCGCTTACGGTCGGGGAAACCGTGATCGCCGGACTGTTGGAAGGCGAGGACGTCTTGCATACCGCCGACGCTATGCGTGCGTTAGGCGCCCGGGTGGAGCGCATCGGCGATCACGCCTGGCGCGTTCACGGTGTCGGCGTTGGCGGTTTTGCGCAGCCGGCCCGGGCACTCGATTTTGGCAATTCCGGTACCGGTGCGAGGCTAGCAATTGGCGCCGTCGCGGGCGCCCCCGTGACGGTTACTTTCGATGGCGACGATTCCTTGCGCAGCCGGCCGATGCGGCGCGTGCTCGACCCGCTGGAGAAGATGGGTGCGCGCGTCGTTCAAATCGCCGATGACGGACGACTGCCGCTAATACTGCAGGGCGCTGCCGATCCGATCCCGATTATTTACGAATCACCGGTCGCGTCGGCACAGCTCAAGTCGGCGGTGCTGCTCGCTGGGCTTGCGGCGCCGGGTGAGACGACAGTAATTGAATCAGAAGCGACTCGAGATCACACCGAACGATTGCTGAAACATTTCGGCGCCAAGCTCACCAGCAAGCCACACGGTGAGCACGGCCGACGCATTGTTTTGCAGGGACAACCCGAACTTGAGCCAGCAAACATTCTGGTGCCGGCAGATCCTTCGTCTGCCGCATTTCCGCTCGTCGCTGCTTTGATTGCTCCCGGCTCCGAACTCATTCTCGAAGCGGTGATGACCAATTCGCTGCGCAACGGTTTGCTGATGACGTTGCTTGAGATGGGCGCTTCCATTGAAGCGCTGGAAAAGCGCGACGATGGTGGAGAGGAAGTCGCTGATCTGCGCGTGCGCACGTCGGCGCTCAAGGGCGTGGAAGTGCCGCCGGAACGCGCACCATCGATGATCGATGAGTATCCAATCCTCGCGGTGGCTGCCTCCTTCGCGGAGGGCGTGACGCGGATGCGCGGCTTGAAAGAGTTGCGTGTGAAGGAATCCGATCGTTTGGCCGCCACGGCCGAGATGCTGCGCGCCAATGGCGTCGCTGTCGAAATCGAAGGCGACGATCTTATCGTGCATGGCAAAGGACGTCCTTTCGGCGCTGGCGAGGTGAAGACCCACATGGATCATCGCATCGCCATGGCAGCGCTGGTGATGGGGTTAGGCGCCGAAAATCCGGTGCGTATCGACGATAGCGCATTCATCGCGACCAGCTTTCCGGGTTTCGTTGAATTGATGCGTTCGGTCGGTGCGGATCTCACATGATCATTGCGATTGATGGGCCGGCCGCCTCGGGCAAAGGTACGCTCGGCAAGCGACTTGCCGCGCACTATGGCTTGCGTCATCTCGACACCGGACTGATCTATCGCGCCGTTGCCAAAGCGCTGCTCGATGCGGGTCGAAATCCTGCCGACGTCGCGGCCGCCGCGTCTGCGGCGAAAGCGCTCGATCCCTCGCGCTTCGACGAAGTCGCGCTCAAGGCGCACAGCATCAGCGAAGCGGCTTCGATCGTCTCTGCCATCCCCGAGGTACGCAATGCGCTCCTCGCGTTCCAGCGGGAGTTTGCTGCCAGACCGCCGGGGGCCGTGGTGGATGGGCGGGACATTGGTACGGTCATATGTCCTCATGCCGATGTTAAGATCTTCGTCACCGCGACCCCGGAGGTCCGTGCCCGCCGCCGTGCCGTCGAATACAAGGCGCAAGGCCGCAATATCGACGAAGCCGCGGTTCTGGCCGATATCCGCAAAAGAGACGAACGCGACCAAAACCGCACGACAGCGCCCCTAAAACGAGCACCCGATGCGCACTTGCTCGATACGACGCATTTAGATATAGACGCGGCCATCCGGGCCGCCATCGACATCGTCGAGGCCACCCGAGCGGGCCGAGGGCGCGGTTGACCGTCCCTCGTGTTGGAGGACAAAGCCCCGCTCGAGCCTCTGCGTAAGGCGCGCCTGACCGCTCAATCGTTCGACAAGCACGGTATTTGCGCCGGCTATCCGGATTTCCGGAGGCCGCCTTTGGTCTTGCGGGACCAATGGCCCGAGCTTGTTGAACGCCATTCAAACCCGCCGGCGCCCGCTTACAGGAGACTCCATGGCCACCGCTACAGCACCCTCGCGTGAAGACTTCGCCAAGCTGCTCGATGAAACCTTCGGCGGCGGAAACCTGCAGGAAGGTTCTGTCATCAAGGGCAAAGTCGTCGGCATCGAAAAGGAATTCGCCGTCATCGACGTCGGTTTGAAGACGGAGGGCCGTGTGGCCTTGCGTGAATTCACCGGACCCGGACGACAGGCCTCTCTCAAGGTCGGCGACGATGTTGAGGTCTATCTTGAGCGCGTCGAGAACGCGCTCGGCGAAGCGGTCCTTTCGCGCGACAAGGCGCGGCGCGAAGAAAGCTGGGGCAAGCTGGAGAAGGCCTTTAACGGCAGCGAAAAGGTTCAGGGCGTCATCTTCAACCAGGTCAAGGGCGGCTTCACCGTCGATCTCGACGGCGCAGTGGCGTTCCTGCCGCGGTCGCAGGTCGATATTCGTCCGATCCGCGACGT
>DATFVF010000258.1:0-2268 GCA_035260465.1 Pseudolabrys sp.
AAAGGAATTGAAACGGCCTCAAAGCAAGAGTCCTCGGGTCCGCCCTCCGTAACCCTGGTTCCCGGATAATCGGAAACCGACCCGCTGCTGGATTTCACCACGGCGTGCACAGAGGACACAGAGCGGAGTACACTTCTTTGCTTACTTTTAGATGGAGGGGTGGCGATGAGAAATTGGGTGGCGGCGTGTTTGGCGGCGGTGGTGATGTTGGTGACGGGCGCGGGGGTGTTTGCGCAGACGAAGGACGTGGAGATTGCGTACCAGAAATTTGTGCTGGATAACGGGCTGACGTTGATTGTGCATGAGGATCACAAGGCTCCGATTGTGGCGATCAACACTTGGTATCACGTGGGGTCGAAGAACGAGAAGCTGGGGAAGACGGGCTTTGCGCACTTGTTCGAGCACTTGATGTTTGGCGGCAGCGACCATGCGAAGGGCAGCTACATTGAAGCTATGGAGCGCATCGGTGCCACCGATTTGAATGGCACGACGAACAACGATCGCACGAATTATTTTGAGAATGTGCCGACGTCGGCGGTGGACTACACACTTTGGATGGAATCGGACCGCATGGGCTTCCTGACGCTGGACCAGAAGACGCTCGATTTGCAGCGCGGCGTTGTGCAAAACGAGAAGCGGCAAGGCGAGAACCAGCCGTACGCGGTGTCGCGGCAACTGATTACGCAGAATACCTATCCGGCGGGCCATCCGTATTCGTGGACGGTGATCGGCGACATGGCCGACCTGAATGCGGCGGCGATGGACGATGTGAAGGAATGGTTCAAGACGTATTACGGGCCGTCGAACGTGGTGATTGTGATGGCGGGAGACATCGACGCGAAAACGGCGAAGGAAAAGGTGGAGAAATATTTCGGGAATATTCCCGCGGGGCCGCCGGTGGGCCATCAAGAAATTTGGGTGGCGAAGATGACGGGAACGCATCGGCAAGTAGTGCAGGATCGCGTGCCGCAGGCGCGGATTTATAAGGTGTGGAATATTCCGGAGTACGGAAACGCGGACAGCGTTTATTTAGATTTAGTGAGCGATATTTTGACGACCGGGAAAACTTCGCGATTTTACAAGCGGCTGATCTACGACGATCAAATCGCGACGGATGCGGCGGGGTTTGTGGATTTGCGGGAGATTGGCGGGCAGTTCCGCGTGCAGGCAACGGCGCGGCCGGGGCAAGGGCTGGCTCAGGTGGAAAAGGAATTGGATGAGGAGCTGGCGCGATTTTTGAAAGACGGCCCGACGGCGGAAGAGTTGCAGCGAGTGAAGACGCAATACGACGCGGATTTTATTCGCGGCGTCGAGCGCATCGGCGGGTTCGGCGGGAAATCGGACCGGCTGGCGCAAAGCGAGGTGTTTCGCGGGAGTCCGGACGCGTACAAGAATTCGCAGAAATTGGCGCGCGAGGCGACAGCTGAGGATTTGAAGGCGGCGGCGAATCGCTGGCTGCCGGATGGCGTGTACATTTTGGAAGTGCTTCCCTTCCCCTCATACAAAACGGCGGCGGCGGGCGCGGATCGTTCGAAAGCGCCGGAGATCGGCACGCCTCCGGAGCTGAAGCTGCCGAAGTTACAGCGCGCGAAGCTATCGAACGGGCTGAAGGTCGTGCTGGCGGAACGGCATGAAGTGCCGCTGGTGAGCTTGTGGATGACGAGCGACGCCGGGTACGCGGCGGATGAATTTGCCGCGCCGGGAACGGCAAGCATGACCATGGCGCTGCTCACGGGCGGCACGAAGACGCGCAGCGCGCTGGAGATCAGCGACCAACTGGCGATGCTGGGCGCGGAGTTGCGCGCGAATTCGAACCTGGATATGTCGACCGTGCGATTGTCGGCGCTGAAGTCGAAGCTCGATCCCTCGCTGGAGCTTTTTGCGGACGTGATATTGAATCCATCGTTTCCGGACGCGGATTTCAAGCGGCAGCAAAAGCTGCAGCTAGCGGGGATCGAGCGCGAAAAGAACACTCCGGTGCAGATGGCGCTGCGTGTGTTTCCGGGACTGCTGTACGGCGCGCAACACGCGTATGGGAATCCGTTGACGGGATCGGGAACATCGACGAGCGTGGCGAAGATGACGCGCGAGGACTTGGCCAAGTTCCACGATGTTTGGATTCGGCCGAACGATTCGACGCTAATCGTGGTTGGCGATACAACGCTCGCGGAGATGACGCCGAAGCTCGAGAAATTGTTTGCCGGATGGAAGGCCGGGAAAGTGCCGGCGAAGAATGTTGGGACGGTGCAGATGGCGCCGAAGTCCGTG
>DATFVF010000259.1:0-7648 GCA_035260465.1 Pseudolabrys sp.
CCCTACGCGCCTTGGATGGGCTGTCGGCGCGGCGTATTTTTATCCATATCAACAACACCAATCCGGTTCTGATCGACGGTTCGGTCGAACGTCGCAAGGTTGAAAGTGCCGGTTGGCAAGTCGCCGAAGACGGTATGGAGATCGCGTTGTGAACTTACTCTCACCTGATGAGCTGGAGGCCGCGCTGCGCGATATCGGCGCCAGGCGCTATCACCGCCTGCATCCGTTTCACACACTCCTGCACGGTGGAAAATGCACAAAAGGGCAAGTGCAGGCCTGGGCGCTCAATCGGTACTATTATCAGGCGATGATCCCGATCAAGGATGCGAGCCTGATCGCGCGCTGCGATGATCCCGCCGTGCGCAGGGAATGGCGCTCGCGCCTTGTCGATCACGACGGCGAGCGCGAGGGCGATGGGGGTATCGCGCGTTGGCTCAAGCTCACCGATGGACTTGGGCTCGAGCGCGACTATGTAACGTCGCTGCGCGGCTTGTTGCCGGGCACGCGATACGCGGTTGAGGCCTATGTGCGCTTCGTGCGCGAAAAGACTTTGCTGGAAGCGATTGCATCTTCGCTGACGGAGATGTTTTCGCCGGTCATCATCAGCGAGCGTATGGCGGGAATGCTGGCAAACTATGACTTTGTAACGCGCGAGACGCTGGGCTACTTCGACAAACGTCCCTCGCAAGCCCAACGCGATGTCGATTTCGCGCTCAATTACGTCAAACGCAATGCCAAAACGCCCGAGCAGCAACAGGCGGTATTGGCTGCCCTCGAATTCAAGTGCGGCGTGCTGTGGGCTATGCTGGATGCGCTTTCCCACGCCTACGTGGCGCCAAAACACCTGCCACCGGGTGCATTCGTGCCGGAGGACCAGTAATGGACCAGTCGGCGGCGCAGATTTCCGACGATGCCCGCCCGCGCTTGCCGCGCGGCGTTCGGCTGACCCACAACGAGGCGCAAGGTGGCTGGGTTTTGCTCGCGCCCGAACGTGTGTTCAAGGCGGACGCAGTCACGGCCGAGATCTTGAAGCGTTGTAACGGCGAGGCGACACTTGGCGCAATCGTCGACGACCTTGCCAAAACGTTCGCGGCGCCACGCGAGCGTATCCATAGCGATGTGGTGAAGCTGCTCGGTTCGCTCGCGGACAAGAAGTTATTGGAGCATTAGTGTGGCTGCGTTGGATCTGACGCCCGCGCCCCTCGGCCTGCTCGCCGAATTGACGCATCGTTGTCCGCTCGGCTGCCCCTATTGCTCGAATCCGTTAGCACTCGACAAGCGGGATGACGAACTCGAGACCGCGCTCTGGGCGCGCGTATTCCGCGAAGCCGCGTCGCTCGGTATATTGCAGGTTCATCTCTCCGGTGGCGAACCGGCGGCGCGACGCGATTTGCCGGAACTCGTCAAGGCCGCGCGTGAAGCCGGGCTGTACAGCAATCTCATTACGTCCGCCGTTGGGCTAACCGCGAAAACTCTCGGCGCGCTTGCCGAAGCAGGTCTCGATCACGTTCAGATTTCCATTCAGGACAGCGATGAGCCGTCCGCAGATCACATTGCGGGCTACAAAGGCGCTTCCGCGCGCAAACGCGCTCTGGCGAGCGAAGTCGTCCGTCTCGGTTTGCCGCTCACGGTGAATATGGTCGTGCATCGAGCCAATATCGGCCGCGTCGAGCAAATGGTCGAACTTGCCCTGTCGCTTGGTGCCAGCCGCGTGGAAATCGCCCATGTGCAATATTACGGATGGGCCATGAAGAACCGCGCCGCGCTTATGCCGACGCGGGAGCAGGTGGACGAGGCGATACGCCAGGTCGAGGTGCTCCGCGCCAGGCACCACGGACAGATCGTCATCGATGCGGTCGTGCCCGATTACTACGCGCGGTTTCCAAAGCCCTGTATGGGTGGCTGGGGCCGTCGTTCACTCAACGTTACCCCGGCGGGCAAGGTACTTCCGTGCCATGCGGCGGAAGTCATCCCCGGACTCGAATTTTGGAACGTACGTGAACATTCGCTTGCTGAAATCTGGCGCGCCTCGCCGGCATTTTCAGCGTTTCGCGGCATCGGCTGGATGGAGGAGCCTTGCAAATCCTGTTCCCGCCGTGAGCTGGACTTCGGCGGTTGCCGCTGTCAGGCATTCCTGATTGCGGGCAACGCCCGCGCCGCCGACCCGGTTTGCCATCTTTCGCCGCACCACACTCTTGTTGAGCAACTGACGGCGAAGCGCGAAGACGCCGCCTATAGCTATCGAAGTTCCTGATCACGCCGAATTGCCGACTTCCCGATTGCACCGAGGGGGCGAAAAGGTGGAGACTTAACGCGAAGGGGGCGCGCTCCGGGGCCGTTCTCTACGGACCACGTGAGTCAAGCGCCTCCTCATCAGGGAGGACTACGATGATTCCGTGTGTCGCGGCTCGACGTTCCATGCTGCTTGCCGGCACGATCGCCGGTGTTCTGCTCACGGTGCCGGCTTTCGCCCAACAACCTGCGCCATCCGCACCACCGGCTGCTGCAACACCTGCAGCGCCGCCACCTGCCGCAGCAATGCCCGCAGCGACACCTACTGCTGCACCGGCGCTGCCGCCCGGATCACCGTTGATCGGCCGCCCGGACGGCAATGAAGCTGCCGCGAAACTCGCGCCCGTCGCCGCGCCGCCGCTACCGGCGGCTGCCGACAAATTGCCGACCGCCCAACTCAAACTGCCGCCGGGCTTCAACATTGAGGTCTACGCGAGCGGCATCGCGAACACGCGCTCGCTGCGTGTCGGCGACAAGGGCACGGTGTTTGTCGGGACCCGCTTCGGCAACAAGGTGACCGCGATCGTCAAGAAGGACGGCAAGACCGAACTCAAGACCGTCGCCTCCGGACTCTACCGTCCGAACGGACTCGCTTATCACAATGGCACGCTCTACATCGCAGAGCTCTCGCAGATTTCAAAGATCGACAATATCGAGAACGTGCTCGACAACCCGCCGAAGCCAACGGTGATCTATACCGATTTGCCGAAGGATGAAGCGCACGGTTGGAAGTTCCTTGCCGTCGGTCCCGATAACAAGCTCTACGTGGAGGTCGGGCAACCCGGCAACAACGTTCTGCACGACGCCGCGCACGGCCAGATTCGCCGTATGAATCTCGATGGTACCGGCGCTGAAGTCGTCGCCAGGGGTGTACGCCACTCTGTGGGCTTTGACTGGAATCCGGTCAACAAGCAGCTGTACTTCTCGGACAATGGCCGCGATTGGCTTTCCGAAGACGTCCCGCAGGACGAACTCAACCGCGTGACGAAAGTCGGCGAGCATTTCGGAGCGCCCTATTGCTACCAGGGCAACATCCTCGATTCGGAATTCGGCTGGGGCCATAGCTGCAGCGAATTCACGGCGCCGGTCGCATTGACCGGTCCGCACTCAGCGGGGCTCGGCCTGCGCTTTTACACCGGCAACATGTTCCCGAAGGAATACAAGAATGCGATCATTCTTGCGCGTCACGGTTCGTGGAACCGGTCGAAGAAAATCGGCGGCGATGTCGTTGTGATCAAGCTCAATAAAGACGGAACCGTGCGCTCTATCGAGCCGTTTATCACAGGATTCCTGGTCGACAACAAATACGTCGGCCGTCCGGTGGATGTGCAACAGATGGCTGACGGATCGCTGCTTTTGTCCGACGATTGGAATGGCGCGATCTATCGCATCACCTACGGCAAGGAGAAGGTCGCCGGTAAGTAAGACATACTCATGCGGGCCGGGGGCTTCTTGCCCCCGGACCATTTTTCTCGTTCAACGGAAAATCATGTCGATTGAAGTTTTCATGTGTCGAATCGTGGTCGCGGCGTTGCTTCTCTTCTCCGCCGGTCAGCCGCTCCTAGCCGAAACATTTGCCGAGCGCGTCGCGCCTTGCCTCGCTTGCCATGGTGAGAAAGGCCGGTCCGAACATCCGGCCGTGCCTTCGCTTGGCGGTCAGCCCGCGCCCTACCTGCTGATCCAGCTTTATCTGTTTCGTGAAAATCAGCGGGCTTCCACGTACCTAAAGGACGATCACATGATCGAGGTGATGTCCGAGATGACAAAAGGCTTCACGGACGACGATCTGCGAAATTTCTCTGACTTTATTTCGAAATTGCCGCCGCCGCCGCCGGCGCCAGATCCCGGCGATCCTGCGCGCATGCAGAGGGCGGCCGCTATTATTACCCACAATCGCTGCAACAGCTGCCACGGTCTTGATCTGGCCGGTCAAGAAAACGTTCCGCACATCGCCAACCAGCGCGAGGATTTTCTGATGAAAACGCTTCGCGAATATCGGGACAACATCCGGCATGGCTATGACGGCGTGATGGCCTCGGTGCTCGCCCCCGTCGACGACGCGCAAATTGCAGATCTCGCCTACTACATTGCGCGTTTCCGCTGACCGCGAAATCGCTGACTGGCGATGAGTAAAAAACCGGGCCCCGAATGGGGCCCGGCTTAGTAATTGTCGGCGTGGGGGCCGACAACATCTTCCAGAGGGGAACATGCTGCGTACCAACGATTCTGGGAGGATACGTTCCGGCACAACAGCGAGATGGGAGTATGCGAAGCACATGCTATGCGGGCAACGCCAATCGCCGCATGACTGCCATGCGCTATCGCAATTCACGGACGCTTCTATTTTAGTGCCGCGCGTTAGCAACGAACGGGGGTCAATTGCCGAAATTTGGAATCTTATTTTGCGGGCGCGAACGTTAGAAGTGCCAGCGCTGCGCATTGGCGACAAGGAAATCGCGGAATACCTGGATGCGCGCGACCGATTTGAGTTCTTCCGGATAGACAAAATAGGCATCGAGCGCGAGCGTGTCGGCTTCGCCGAATAACTGCACCAGCCCGCCGTTTTCCTCGACCAGATAATCCGGCAATACCGCGACACCGAGGCCGCGCTGGCATGCGCGCAAGACGCCGAGCACGTTGTTGACGGTGAGATGCGGTGAGCGGGGACCTTTGCCGTCGCGGCTTATTTCCAGCAGCCAGCGGCGATTTTGCAGGTGCGCCGGCACCGCGCCGCCGCCGAGAAGGACAATGCGATGTTTGTCGAGCTCGTCGTGGGTGCGCGGCGTGCCGAATCGTTTGAGATAGTCGGGTGAGGCATAGGCGTGGAAATGCACCGAGAAAAGCTTGCGCTGGATCAGGTCCGGCTGCGTCGGCTGGCGTAGTCGAATAGCGACGTCGGCTTCGCGCATCGCCAGATCCAGCTCCTCGTCGGTGGTGATGAGGGTGATGTGGATGTCCGGATAGAGGTCGAGAAACTCCCCGAGCCGCGGCGTGAGCCAATGAACGCCGATGCCTGGCGTGGTCGATACTTTGAGCTCACCGTTCGGCCGCTCGCGGCTATCCGTAAGCTTGGTACGGGCCGCCTCGAGCTTCATGAACACTTCATGAGCTGTGCGATAAAGCAGCTCGCCTTGCTCTGTGAGGATCAGGCCGCGCGCGTGACGGTGGAACAGCGATACCGAAAGTTCGCCCTCCAACGCCGAGACCTGCCGCGAGACCGCCGACTGCGATAGGCCGAGCCGTTCGCCGGCGTGCGTGAACGAGCCGGCTTCCGCGGCGGCGTGAAACACCTTGAGCTTGTCCCAGTCCATTGAAGTGTTGGTCCCGGCCATGGTTATTCGGCCGCTGCCTGTTGATGTTCATGCGCGGCGATGAATTTTTCTGCTTCGAGTGCGGCCATACAGCCCAGGCCAGCCGCAGTTACCGCTTGCCGGTAAATATCGTCCGTCACGTCACCGGCGGCGAATACGCCGGGTACCGAGGTAGCTGTGGAATGGCCGGCGGTGACGATATAGCCGGACGGTTTCATCTGGACCTGACCAGCGAACAGTTCCGAGGCCGGCTGATGGCCGATGGCGATGAACACGCCGTCGACACGGCGCGCGGTAACGGCACCGGTCTTGATGTTTTTAAGGCGAACGCCACTGACCTTGAGTGGGTTGTCGCCGCCGGTAACATCGTCGAGCACGCTGTCCCAAATGACGTCGATCTTGGGATTCTTGAACAACCGGTCCTGCAGAATTTTTTCAGCCCGGAATGCATCGCGCCGGTGCACGACTGTAACCTTGGACGCAAAATTGGTCAGAAAAAGTGCCTCCTCGACGGCGGTATTGCCGCCGCCGATCACGACCACTTCTTTGTTGCGATAGAAGAAGCCGTCGCATGTCGCGCAAGCCGACACGCCATAACCTTTGAATTTCTGCTCGGACGGCAGATCGAGCCACCGCGCCTGCGCGCCCGTGGCAATAATCAGAGACTCGGTGAGATAGATATCACCGGAATCGCAGATCAGACGGAATGGCCGTCGCGCCAACTCCACTTTGTTCACGTGGTCCGTGACGATGCGGGTGCCGACGTGCTCGGCTTGCGCCTGCATCTGCTCCATAAGCCACGGCCCCTGGATGACGTCAGCAAAGCCCGGGTAATTCTCTACGTCTGTCGTGATCGTGAGTTGCCCGCCCGGCTGGATACCCTGGATCAGGATTGGCTCCAGCATGGCGCGCGCGGCGTAGATCGCGGCGGTGTAACCGGCGGGACCCGAGCCGATGATCACGACTTTGGCGTGGGTAGTCTTTCCCATGTTCTACGCCCCCCTGGATGGGCGTCGTCGGGCGGTTGTCGCCCGGGGCGGCCGGGCTCACGCCGGCTCTTTTGCCTCGTTCGATCTATGGCTTCCGGACGAGCTATGCAAGATACGCAACCCCCTGACCCACAAGCTTAGCGAAATTGGGTGTTCACACTTGCGGAGCGCGCAATATTGTTTCGCGTAATAATATTTCGCGGTATGAATGTTCTCGCGTTTTTCGGCCCGTTTCTCGGAGGCGTCCCAGTGCCCGCTCGTCTCGACACCATCGACCGCAAGATCCTCAAAGAGCTCCAGGACGACGGACGCATCACGAATGTGGAGTTGGCGAGCCGCGTCGGGATTTCAGCGCCTCCTTGCCTGCGCCGCGTTCGGGCGTTGGAGGAAGCTGGCTACATCAAGGGCTACCGCGCCCTGCTCGACGAAAAGAAGCTTGGTTATGAAGTGACCGTATTCGCAATGGTGCATCTGGCGAGCCAGGCGGAAACGGATCTCGTGACCTTCGAGGAGTTCGTGCGCTCGCAGCCTTTGGTGCGCGAGTGCTGGATGCTCTCGGGCGAAATCGACTTTGTGCTCAAATGTGTCGCGCCCGACCTGAAGACGTTCCAGGGGTTTGTCGAGAAGCTGACGGCCGCTCCGAGTGTGCGCAACGTGAAGACGTCGCTCACGCTGCGCAATTCGAAAGACGCGGCGATGGTGCCGATGGAAACCTAGCGGTCGTTCGAGGTACACGCGAAGCGAGCCACGTTGTCATGGCCGAGCTCGTCCCGGCCATCCCGATTAAATACCCCCGGTCTTGAAGCAATATTATTTGTACATGCTCGTTTCGCGGAAGAGAATCCGTCGTGGCGTGATCTCTATGATAGTGAGGTCGGCTGATGAGGAGCTCACCTAAGCGAGATCGCCGGGGATAAGCCCGGCGATGACGATCTCTCATTGTCCGTAGCGCCTTTGCCTATTTCCAATCCACCTTCTTCACTGCGTAGGCCTTGGCCCCGCCCGGGGTGTTGACCTCGACGGAAGTGCCCTTGGTTTTTCCGATCAAGGCCTTGG
>DATFVF010000260.1:0-2243 GCA_035260465.1 Pseudolabrys sp.
TGCTCAGACGCGACCCACGGCGGGCTGATTCCGGCCTCGGCGATCTTGCCGAAGGTTAATCAATCCGGTCGGGTTTGACAAACAAAGCTGCCGGCGCGGCTTTGATGATGGATCGCGCGATCAAGGCGAATCGACCGGTTCCGCAAAATTCTAATCGCTCTAAATCAAGGGAGGTTACAGCGGCGTCGCACGGCAATGCCTGCCGACCCGAAAACAAGAAAAAAGCCCGGCCGCAACGGCCGGGCTTTTTTGTTTTCCGGGTGCCGCAATTAGTGGGCTGATGTCGGGGCGAACTTCGCGACGAGGCCTTCGAACGGCTTGTAAGCCTGCTTGGCGAGATCGGTATAAAGCCCCGCGATCTTCTGCGCCTCGGCCACGTATGTCTCATAAGCGGACTTCGCGAATTCGGTCTGCACTTCGATCGCTTTGTCCAGCGACTTCACGCCGGACAGCTTCTCGACGAATGACTTGGTGTCTTCGAACGACTTCTTGGTGTAATCGCCGTAGGCGCTTGCGATTGCCTGAAGGCCGTTCTGAACGGTGGTTGCCGAGGCAACGACCGTCTCGAGATGGTCTTTTCCGTAGCTCTGAATGTCTTCAACCTTGATCATTGGGGTCCCTTCGCGGACTGGGGTGCAATTGAGCTGCCGGGAGGTCGCGGCTCCTGAGGCCGCCGCTACATAGTGCGATGCACAATAAAAGTCAAGAATCTTGTGCAACGCACAAATCACCCGCGGCTTTGGGCCAAATAGCTGGGGGATGACGCAAGGGTTTCTTAAGCTTTTGGAAACTCCGGCGGCCTAACCTCACTCTTGGACTCCTCCGGTTCGGGAAAGCTGTCGAAAAATTATTTGCCTACAGCCTCTTAGCCGGAATGGCCCTACGCCCGGCGGTTTTAGCCGAATGTCTGCCGGGGTCGGACATCCTGAGCAGGGAACATCGCCGGCGGTTGGGCATAATTTGGCCTCACGAACCGGTGATCAAGACAGAAATTGGGACGGGGAAGTTCATGCTTCGCACAACCTTGGCTTCCTCGCGTGTTCTGCGAGCTAGCGTTTTCGCGTTGTTCACGATCACCACCGCGATCATTTTCACAACCGATTCCGCCGATGCGCGCCGTTCCAGGCATCGTCAGGCGCGCCAACACCATCAAGAGGCCCGCGAGAGCTACAACCCGGCATTCTCTTCCATCATCGTAGACGGCAATTCCGGCGCGACGCTCTCCGCCAACAATCCCGATGGGAGCCGTCATCCGGCCTCGCTCACCAAGATCATGACGCTTTACCTGCTGTTCGAGCGTCTCGACGCCGGCACGATGAAGCTCGATACCGAAATGGAAGTTTCCGCGCACGCCTCCGAACAGGCTCCCACCAAGCTCGGCCTGCGGCCCGGTCAAACCATTCGCGTAGAGGACGCCATCAAGGGATTGGTGACGCGTTCCGCCAACGACGCCGCCGTCGTGATCGCGGAGGCGATCGCCGGTGACGAAGGCGATTTCGCCAAGCAGATGACGCGCAAGGCGCGCGCGCTCGGCATGACGCGGACAGTCTATCGCAATGCTTCCGGCCTGCCCGACGACAATCAGGTTACGACGGCGCGCGATCAATCGACGCTGGGCCGCGCCATTCAGGACCGTTTTCCTCGGTATTACCGCTACTTCTCGACGGTCGCGTTCAACTACCGCGGTCATTCGATCCGCAACCACAATCGCCTGCTCGGCAATGTTGAGGGCGTCGACGGCATCAAGACCGGCTACACCCGCGCCTCCGGCTTCAATCTCGTGACCTCGATGCGCCGGGGCAACCGCCATCTGGTTGGCGTGGTGATGGGAGGCCGCAGCGGCGGTTCCCGTGATGCCGCCATGCGTAGCCTGCTTGCCGAAAACCTCGGAAAAGCCTCGACCACCCGTACCGTCGCTGCGATCATGGAACGCAATGCCTCGGAGGCAAATGCAGACGTCGCGGAAGCCGAAGCCGAATCCCGGCCGACACGGACGGTTCAGGCCCAGGGGGCCATTCAGGTCGTGTCAGCATCAGCCGAGCCAGCCGCGGCGTCGCCGGTCCGTCCCGCTGCACCGGCGACACGATCGGTGATCGCGCAGGCAGCCGCGGCCGTGCCGCCGGCGCAAGCCAAGCCCGAGCCAGCGCCCCTGACGAGCGGGGTGATCCAGACGCAGTCGATCGCCGCCATCCCGGGTTCGTCCGAACCCATGAAGCCCGTCAAGGTCAAGACCGTCCAGGTCA
>DATFVF010000261.1:0-17928 GCA_035260465.1 Pseudolabrys sp.
CGTAACAATGATTCGCGACCAGTGCCAAATGCTTCAATTGCTCCGGACTCATTTTATCGGGCTGTGTAAAATCGCGCACATAGACGATGTCGGCTTCAAGGAGCTGGTTCATCGACGCGAAAAGATTGTCACCGAAATGCAGCGGCAGGATCATTCGCTTGTTGATCTTGTCGAACATGTGCGGAATGAACCCAAACGCGCGCAACGCCAGATCGATCTCACCGAACACCGGTTCGTTCTTGTAGAGCGTCACGAAAGAAATTTCGCTCTGGATAGCAATCGCGTTTGAAAGCCGCGCACTGCCATTGCGAAACACGGCAAGCTCGCCGCCCTGCACGTCGATCTTCAAAAAGTCGAGGTGCGTGATTTCAGAGATGCTGTCGAGCGTACGCGTTTCGATCGGAAGCTCGCTAACCACCTGGCCGAATTGCGTGAAGCCGGGAAAACAATCGAGCACGCGTGGTTCCGGCGTGAGCAAACTGGTCATCCCTGGCGCGTGGCATATTTTCAGGATGCCCTTGCCGCCATCACCGACAGCGTAAGGCAGATAGGTTTCCAGGTCGCTTTTCACCGCGTTGAGCTTGGCCAGGCCCTCAGCCTGCGGCTCGAAGCCAACAAGCGTGCAGAGGCGATTGACCAGCATGCGCTTGTAAGGCGGATCGGTGTCGATCGGATTGGCGCCGATATCGACAACCGCAGTCAATCGCTCGGGGCGCAGCAACTCAGTGAGCGGATCGGAAGTCGTCATCATGCTCGAAGTTGTCCCCAGGCCGAGAGCGCGCCAAACGGGCGCGGGTCGACGGTACGTGGTGTGCTGATTCGAGGCAAAGATGGATTGCCGGACCGGGGGCTATTTTTTTGACCTGGACGCCAAATGAATGCGGACAAGATTTATATGGCTTCGCAGCGTGTACAATATGCTTGCGTAGGATGTCGGCAGCGACAGGTGGTTCGCGCGCTGGTTCAGCTGTTCAAGTCTCGCATCAATTGATTCGGCATCGTATCCCTCTCCTTGCAATTCCATCTCGCCCTCGATCGATCTCATTTCATCGTACAGCCGCCGAATTCTCGACTGCATGACCCAGTCGTATATTTGTGGCAGAAACTTGAACATGGGATACAGCAACGCCGCAATCGGAATGAATACAACAATCAGCCGTTCGACCAAGGTCGCGACCCAGAACGGAAGATAATTTTGAAGGAACGGGCGCCCGCTTTTGTAAAAGCGCTGCGCTTCGTCACTGAGCGAGATATCGGTCGACTCGGCGGCGGGGAACTGCCCAGCTTTCTGAAAAATTCCGGGTTGGGAATGAATCTGGACAGCAGCATCAAGCAAAAGATGCTGGATGGCCGGATGCAAGCCCGCTCGCACGGCGAGACTGGCCTTCGGCGCCAACAACACCACATCCGTGGGCGGGCGGTTGTTCAACAGATCGCTGACACTTGCGGGCAGCACCAGCTTGTTCAGGAAAGGATAAAGAGCAACGTAAGCATCTGCATGTGGAAAGCTTGCAAGCTCGATGCCGTTGGCATTCATGAGACGCTGGACGACCGGGGATTCCCAGCCCGTGACGATAAACGCGGCGTCGATGTCACCTGCGATCAATTTTTCAGCCGACGCCTGCGGTTCAAATCCCGATAGTGCGCCAATTACACTATCGAGTTTGAATCTTTGTATGAGGTTGAGCGCAAGCGCCCGCGTGCCGCTTCCTTCAGGACCGATCGACACCCGTCGACCACGGAGCGCCTGAATGCCTTGGCCAATTTCACTTCTGTAGAAGAACCACAATGGTTCGTAATATATCGTGCCAAGCGATTCCACATCCGCCGCGTCATCCACCGCGGTGGTTCCACCCTGTATGAATCCAACATCTACTCCCGCCTTGCGTAGTCGCGCCAAATTCTCGAGACCACCGGTCGTTGGCAAAAGCTGTAACTTGACACCAGATTGCGACAGGATTTCGCGGTAGCGGATTCCAAGTTCGTAGTTGGCGCCACCCACGGCGCCGGTGGCCATCACGACATTCCGCGGCGGCATCGTCTCAAAGATATAGACGCCGGCGCCCAGAAAAATCGCGACAACCCCGGCAATCGCCAAGAAAGGCCAAGATCTTTGCAGTTGGTCTCCGCCAAACATCAGGCGCTATCCGATTCACGTCGATGATACGAAGGTCAGGGTTTGCCTTACAGCATACAATTAGTTTGTGTTCGAAGCCTTTGCGCGTGTCACATGAATAAAACATGTCCTGGCGAGACCATTGTACCACCCGTTGTATCAGACCGTGAGCATCTACGGCGAACACAAACTCGGGGGCGCCATCATTAAGAATTTGAGCATTTATGCCCCCCGATATGTAAGTTTTATCATTTTTTCGCGCGTTAAATCCGCGCGTATCAGGTAAGCTCATAAGACAAGGCCGAAGCGCTGTATTGATTTGAAACAAAACAATATCGGCTCGGATCAATACCGTCGATTTGGCCTCGCCGCGTTGGAGTGATGAGGAATGCGCGAAACGGCATGTCGGATCGCGATTGCAACACTCGCGCTTGTCCTTGCAGCGTGCGCCGCAACCTTCAATGAACCGATTAATTTGCCGGTCGCATCCAATGCGGCAATCGTTCCGCCCGGAACGCCGCCAAACGTTGGCGGCGATACTATCGTGGCAATTGCATTTTCCGGCGGCGGTACGCGTGCCGCCGCTTTTGCTTATGGCGCGATGCGCGGTCTCGACCGCTTGCCTGCCAGGGGGCGCGGCACGTATTTCGACCGGGTGATCTTCATTTCCGGCGTGTCTGGAGGGTCGGTTACTGCCGCCTATTTCGGTTTGAAAGGCCGCGCTGCGCTCGCGGATTTTCGCGAACGATTTCTGTTGAGGAACGCCGAGGAAGAACTCAATACCAAAGTTAATCTCGTGAACCTGGCCAGGGGCTTCGGAGGTGGCGTAAACGACTCCTCGCGGTTTGCGGGCTGGCTCGATCAAAACCTGTATGAAGGGGCGACGCTCGCCGATCTTTATCAACCCGGTAAGCCTATCGTTTGGCTCAACGCTTCGGACCTCTACAATCGCACACCGTTCCTGTTTTCTCCGGTGACGTTCGAAGCATTGTGCAGCGATCCACGCAAATATCCGATCTCACAGGCGGTTGCAGCCTCGGCTGCCGTCCCCGTCGCTTTCGTTCCGATTGTGCTGGCCAGCTTCTCCGACGCATGCAGCGTGCCGTTGCCGCCATGGGTTAATCGCGTTCTCGCAGACCGGTCCGCCGGGGCCCAGGTCCGCGCGTTTGCGCAGGCACTTCAGCGATACCGTGATCCGGAACAGATTCGTTTCGTGAAATTGGCCGATGGCGGCATCACGGATAATTTCGGACTGTCTGGTGTCGTCATTGCGCGCGAAGCCGCAGGGCAACCCTATTCGCCGCTGGCCCGGGACCGGGCCGTACAATTGCGTCACCTGGTTTTCATCGTCGTCAATTCGGGATTGGCGCCCCAGGGAGAATGGGCACAGACCGTGCAAGGTCCGACCGGAAAAGAAATGATCAGCGCACTCACCGACACCGCCATCAATTCCGCGGTGCGGAGCGGATTCGATGCATTCCGGCTAACCGTCAAAGGTTGGGAAGATGCGACGCGCAAGTGGCGTTGCGGCTTGTCGCGGGCCGAAGCGGTAAAGCTTGGCGCCACGGGCGATTGGCGTTGCAGCAACATCAGCTTTGACGTTGTGGAGATCGGTTTTTCACAATTGGACCCGGCGCGCAACGCATTGCTCGAGCGTGTGCCGACTAGTTTTAATTTGCCGGAGCAGCAGGTCGACCTGGTGATTCAGGCAGGCACCGATACACTACTGGCGCATCCGACGGTGCGCGCCGTGCTTGGCAAAGCAAACTGACGACAGCCGCACTATCCCTTTTTCTCGTCAGGCTCCGCCAAAATCAGCGACCAGTACACCTTGTACTTCGACGCCGGCGTATAGACCGCGGCAATGCCCATACGGGTCGCACCCGCGAGCAACATATTGGCACGGTGCGGACTCGAGTCGCGCCAGCCGGAAAACGCCTCGGCCAGCGTGTGATACCCCGCGCTGATGTTTTCCGCCGCGGTCTTGGCGTCGTAACCCGAAGCTTTCAACCGCTGCACAAAGGGCTTTCCGGCGCCGTGATCGAGCTTGTCGCGTTTGGCCATGATTTCAGCCTGTGCCTGCGCGAGCTTCATGAGCTCGGGATCGAGCGTGAGGGCCGGCAGCCCATTGTTCGCCCGATAGCCGGAAATCATCGAGGCGGCAGCAGCGGAATCAAGTTCCGCGCCCGGCTGCGCCAGATTGCGGTAAAAAGTCGGCTCAGCTTTCGGCACGTAAGTATCGGCGCAGCCGCCGAGCACGGCGAACCCCAGCACTGCCAATAGCGCACGAGCGAAACTCATTGATGGAAATCCCCGAATCGAATTGTCAGCGCACGCTGGCCGCCGACCATGGCCGAACCATGTTGAATCCCAGCATATCGAACCTCTGCCGACGATGCGCGGAACCGACAGTTGGGAGGCCTTTCGCGACCTCCCGTGCTCCACTAACATCGGCCCAACAACAAGCCGTTAAACAACGCACCGGGAGAACAGCCATGACCACTTCAGTACCCGCAGCACGCACGCCGGGCGCCAAGCGCGCCGCCCCAGGCGAATATGTCTTCGACCTTGGTACGGTTGAGAAAATCATGGGGGGGCCCGCCTACTCAACCGCGCATGGCCCATGCGTCGAAGGCGACCGCATGATCGTCGGCCTAATGCGCATGAAGGCCGGGACGGGCGCGGAGCCGCATTCGCACCCGAACGAGCAATGGATCTACGTGCTGGAAGGAACTTTTCACGCCGATATCGGCGGCAAGGAAATCGACGTTAAGCCGGGCTCGGTCGTCTACATCCCCGCCAACACGGTGCACGCCGGCAAAGCGACGGCGGAGGGTGACGTCGTGTTCTTCACCGTGAAGGACGCGTCGCACAGTTTGCATGGTATCAAGGCGAGCTGAATCATCAGCGCGACGACAATAAAAAGATTCTGGCGCGCAATTTTGGGTGGAGGATCGCATGAAACGTCTGATCGCGATGCTGTTCGCCGTTCTCGCTTTGGGCACGGGCGCTGCCACGGCACAGGAGAAATATCCGAGCCGACCGATCAAGGTGATCGTGCCCTACGCGCCGGGCGGCGCCACCGACATCGTCGCACGCATCGTCGGCGACGAATTCCAGAAGGTTACCGGCCAGGGCTTCGTCGTGCTCAACAAGCCGGGCGCCTTCGGCATGCTGGCAATCGATGAAATGGTGAAATCGGCGCCGGATGGCTACACACTCATGATCGGCAATGTGTCGACCAACGCGATCACGCCGATCATCTACGCCAGCAAGATGAACACCGATTATACCAAGAGCGTGGTGGCCGTTACCAACTTGGTCGATGTGCCGGCATTCCTGCTCGTGACCACAGCGAATGATTTTCCGGTGAAGTCGGTCCCCGAGCTCATCGCCTACGCCAAGCAAAATCCTGGGAAAATACGCTACGGCACCGTCGGCATAGGCTCCTACCCGCACTATGACATGGCCTATTTCGCCAAACGCGCGGGCGATCTCGACCTTATGGGGTTGCCGAACAAGAACGGTGCCGCCGGCGTCATCCAGGACATGTTGCGCGGTGACGTGCAGACCGCCTTTCTCAACGTGGCCTCGACCGCTGGACAGGTGCAGGCCGGTAAATTCCGCGCCTTGGCCGTGGTCAATCGCACGCGGCTCAAGGAATATCCCGACATTCCAACCATGAAGGAAGTCGGTTACGCAGAGGTTGGAACGGTGGCCTGGAACGGTTTGTTTGCGCCGGCAGCAACGCCAAAGCCGGTGCTGGAACTGCTCTTTACGGCCGTGAACAAAGCGCTGAGCTCGCCGGAGGCAATCGAGAAACTTCAAAAGCAGAACTTCAACGTCGTACCGAACAAGTCGCTTGCCGATGCCAAGTCCTGGCTCGACGGCGAAATGAAGCATTGGCAGACCATCACCACCGCGGTGAAAATCGACGTTGCGCAGTAACTCCCGCTACTTCACGTCCTGTAACGCCTGCCAGACGCGCTCCGGCGTCGCCGGCATGTCGAGCAGCGCGCCTTTCGGCAGCGCATCGAGAATGGCATTCATCACCGCAGGTGGCGCAGCGGTGGTGCCGGCCTCACCGGTTCCTTTCACGCCAAGCGGATTGGTCCTGCACGCGACGGGATGATGCGCGACAGACATTGGCGGCATCAGATCTGCGCGCGGCAAGGCGTAGTCCATGAACGACCCTGACACGAGTTGGCCGCCCGCATCGTAGACCGTATTCTCCGTGAGCGCCTGCCCAAGACCCTGGGCGACGCCGCCATGGATCTGCGCTTCGACAATCGTGTGGTCGAGCACGTTGCCGCAGTCGTCGACAGCCACATAGGAGATAATCTCGACCGTGCCGGTTGAGGGATCGATCTCGACCTCAGCGATATGGCAGCCGTTCGGAAACGAAGGAGGCACTTTAATGCCCGCCTGCGTATCGAGGCTCTCGGGGATCACGCCCTGCCGCTTGAGCTCAGTGGCGCGCTCCGCCACATCGAACAGCGAAACCTCGCGTCCGGAATTTTTCACGCTGAACTTTCCGTCGTTGAAATCAATCTCGCTTTCTCCCGCTTGCAGCAGCATGGCAGCGACGCGTTTGCCTTTCTCCAGCACTGCGTCGGCGGTCCGCGCAACGGCGCCACCCGTCATCATCGCGGAGCGCGAAGCAACAGCACCAAAACCGGGAACATCTCGCGCGGAATCACCCGATGACAGCGTGACCGCTTCAGGTGCAATGCCCAACCGCCCCGCGGCAACGCGGCCAAACACCGTCTTGTGCCCCTGCCCGCTGGCCCCGGCCCCTACGCTGACTTGCACGGACTTGCCGCCCGGAAATGAAATGCGTGCGGCTTCCTCCGGAAAAGCGCCGGAAATTTCAAGGTAACACCCGATGCCGATGCCGCGCAGCTTGCCTTGCTTTTTCGCCGCCTTTTTTCGATCGCGGAACCCGTCATAAGCAATGGCCTCAAGCGCACGCTCGAAGACCGCCGGGAATTCGCCACTGTCGTAATTATTGCCGAACGCGGTGGTGTAGGGGATTTTGTCGGGCTTGATCAGATTGCGACGGCGCAATTCGGCGGCATCGATACCTACGGTATCGGCTGCGACGTCGATCACACGCTCAATCAGATAGCTCGCCTCGGGGCGGCCTGCACCGCGATAAGGCCCCGTCGGCAACGTGTTCGTGAAAACACAGCGCGTATTAATCTGCGCGTGCGGAATGTCATAAACCGTCGGCAGGCAGCCGGAGATGTGCGTCGTGAAAACGAAATGCGCGACGCCGGTAAAGTAGGCGCCGAGATTGCCGATGCAATCGACGCGCAAGCCCAGAAAACGACCCCGCGAACTCAGCGCAAGTTCAACGGTCCAGAATGAATCGCGTCCCTGATTGTCAGTGAGAAAGGCTTCCGAACGTGTCGAAACCCAGTGAACCGGCTTGCCGAGAGCGCGCGCGGCATGCAACAGCGGGACGTATTCGGGATAGCACCAGCCCTTCATGCCGAATGCGCCGCCGACATCCTCCGTGAGAATCCGCAATTCCTCCGGCTTGATGTTCATGGCGCCGGCAATTTGCCCGCGCACGCTCGCCACACCCTGGGTGCCAACGCGCAAGGTGAACTGCTTGCTGGCGGAATCGTAACTCGCGCTGGCCGTGCGCGGCTCGAGCGAAGCAACGACCAGCCTCTGGTTGACTAATTCGACGCGCACTACATGCGCGGCCGCCTTGAAGGCGCGCTCGAGCGCAGCCTGCTTTTTGGCTTCGGGATCGGCCGGGGCGGTCCAGTCGAAACCGATATTGCCCGGCGCTTCCGGCCAAAGCTGCGGCGCGCCCGACTTCACCGCTGCACGCACGTCGGTAACAGGCGTCAGCGCCTCATAGTCAGCGACGATTTTGTCTGCGGCATCCTGCGCAGCGGCAGCGCTGGTCGCCACCACCATAGCAACCGGTTCACCGACATGCATGACGCGCGTTTCGGCAAGCGATGGGCGATGCGGCGAGATTGCGGCCTTGCCGCCGCGGCCGGGGATCGGATGCCCGTGCGAAATGGAATGATAGTGCGCGGGCGCAAGATCAGCCCCTGTCAGCACAGCGATCACGCCCGGAGCGGATTTCGCGGCCGCGACATCGATGCGTTGAATTTTCGCAAAAGCGTGTGGCGAACGCACGAAATGGGCCGCAAGCGCGCCTTGCGGTTTCACATCGTCACCAAAACGGCCCTGCCCGCGCAAGAGCGCATCGTCCTCAATGCGTCCCGACCAGGCTGCGTGGTCGTCGTTGCGGGCGGTTGTTGATTGCGTCATGCGGGGCTCCGGCGAAACTTAAAGTTTGCGATCGGTGATGCCGGCTTTGGCGTAGAGCGCATTGATGTGCGCCTTCACCTCCGGATCGATGGTGTCGTGCTCAGGCGCGTGCGCCCAGCCAACTTTGGCTCGCGCATAAATGGCCATTTCTTCATCTTGCTGCGATGTGCCGCCGGAGATGCCATAGGCACCCACCATCTCGTCGCCCTTGAACACGGGCGCCGAGCCGCCGCTCGCGGCGATGCGCCCGTTGGTCATAGCGGCGAGGCTGACGAGCAGTTGCGGATTGCGCTCCTTGAACCATTGCTGGATCACGAGCCCGTCCGGAAATCGCGGACTCATCGAGCGAAACGCCGCCACGGTAAAGGCCTTGGCGATGGCGGTTTCGGGCGTGATGAACCCGGCGTCATCCATCCGCTCAACGGCAATAAGGTGGCCTTCGGCCCCGACCACAGCGGTCGAAACCGGCACGCCCATGGCGTCCGCCTTTTCCACCACAGCCTTGATGAATTCGCGGCATTCCGCCGCCCGCAACTTGGCCATCCCCCGCCCTCCTCCAGCGCGTTCCCTTAAGTTTTGCTTAACCTGTTATGCCCGGCAATTAACTGCAAAAAAACGTGTTGGGGAATAGCGTGCGACCCTACCTGGACGCGAACATGGCCGAGCATACATCCGCACACGCAAGCGCGCGCGATTGGCGTATGGTCGCTCTCGCCGGTTTCGCGAGCTTTGCTGTTAGTTTCGCACTGTTCCATTTTGTCCTGCCGGTCGAGAACTGGGTTACATCGGCATCGGAACCTATGGCCTCTTTATTACTCGCCGCGGTCGTTGGATTGCTGGCCATGGCGATCGCCACGGCCATGCTCGCCAGCAAACTACGCGTAGACAATTTGCGTATGCGGGTCGCGATCAACAATATGTCGCAGGGCCTGTGCATGTTCGATGGCAACGAACGACTGGTTATCTGCAACCAACGCTACAGGGAGATGTACAAACTCTCCGACGACATCGTTAAGCCGGGCTGCACGCTCCAAAGCCTTCTCGAATACCGAATCCACAACGGCAGCTTTTCGCGCGATCCTATCGATTATCGGCGCGAATTGACCAGCGCCATGGCCGCCGGCCAGACGACCGCTACCGAGGTAAAATCCGTCGACGGGCGGTCAATCTCCGTTATCAATCGTCCGATGTCCGACGGCGGCTGGGTAGCGACCCATGAGGATATCACTGATCGACGCGACGCCGAGCGCGAACGCATCTCGATGCAGGAGCAGCAGCAGCGCCGCGCCGTCATTGAGCAGGCGATTGCAACATTCCGCCAGCGCGTTGAAGACCACCTTAAGACCGTGGCCGAAGGCGCCGAGGCCATGCGCTCCACAGCCACGACGTTGTTCAGCAATTCGGGCCAGACCTCGCAAAGCGCCAATAGTGCTGTGTCGACCTCAAACGAAGCTTCGACTAACGTGGAAACCGCCGCGGTCGCGGCCGACGAGTTGTCCGGTTCGATCAACGAAATCGGCCGCCAACTTGCAATGACCACCGATATCGTGCGCGGCGCGGTGGGCGAGGCACACGGCACCAATCACCAAATCACCGCACTGGCGCAAGCCGCGCAGAAGATTGGCGATGTGATCAAACTAATTCGCGCCATCGCAGGCCAAACCAACCTTTTGGCGCTCAATGCCACGATTGAAGCGGCCCGCGCCGGTGACGCCGGCAAAGGCTTCGCGGTCGTAGCCTCGGAAGTCAAATCGCTGGCTGTGCAAACCGCGAAGGCAACGGAAGATATTTCAAAGCTGATCATGGCGGTGCAGGCGGCAACGACGAGTGCGGTGTCGGCGATCGGCCGTATCTCCGGCCGCATGCAGGAGATCGACAGCTGTGCGACGGCCGTCTCCGCTGCGGTCGAAGAGCAAAGCGCTGCCACCGGCGAGATCTCGCAAAACGTCGCCGGCGCCTCCGATGGAGCGAAAGTCGTTGTCTCGGTGCTGGGCGAAGTTTCTGGAGCCGCCGCGCAAACGCGTCAATCGGCGCAAAGCGTGCTCACCGCCTCGCAGGCGGTGGAAGCTGCGGCGGCTGAGCTGCGCAAGGAAGTTGAAGGCTTTCTCTCGCGCGTCGCTGCGTGATCAACCCAAAAGCCCGCTCAACCAATAGAACAGCGCGGCAATGGCGGCCGACGCCGGGATCGTAATGATCCAGGCAACGACGATATTATTGGCAACACTCCAGCGCACGGCGGAAACCTTGCGCGCGGCGCCGACACCGATAATCGAGCCGGTGATTGTGTGGGTGGTCGACACAGGAATGCCGAGCCAGGTCGCGGCGAACAGGGTTGCCGAACCGCCCGCCTCCGCGCAGAAGCCCTGCATCGGTGTCAGCCTCGTAATTTTTGAACCCATGGTCTTCACGATGCGCCAGCCCCCGATCAACGTGCCGAGCGCCATCGCGATTTGGCAGGCGATGACCACCCAGAATGGGACGTGAAATTGTCCGCCGAGATGCCCTTGCGAGTAGAGCAGGACGGCGATGATGCCCATGGTCTTTTGTGCGTCATTGCCGCCGTGGCCGAGCGAATAAAGCGAGGCAGACACGAATTGCAGGTGCTGAAATGTGCGGTCGACGGCAAACGGTGTCGACCGTATGAAAATCCAGGAAAGCACCAGCACCATCAGCAACGCGAGCAAAAAGCCAATCAGTGGCGAACCGACGATGGCAAGGGTCGTGGGCACCAGGCCGTGCCAAACGATTGCGCTGGGACCGGCTTTGGCCAGACCAGCGCCGACAAGCCCGCCGACCAGCGCGTGCGAGCTGCTCGACGGAATCCCCAGCGCCCACGTGATCAGATTCCAGATGATCGCCCCCATCAGCGCGCCGAACACGACGTGTGAATCCGCTACCGAGGCGGAGATAATGCCGGTGCCGAGGGTGTTGGCGACGTGCAGCCCGAAGAACAGGAACGCAATGAAATTGAAAAACGCCGCCCAGGCCACTGCGTATTGCGGACGCAGCACGCGTGTCGAGACAATGGTTGCGATCGAATTCGCCGCGTCATGCAGCCCGTTAAGAAAATCGAACGCTAGCGCGACAGCAATCAGTCCGACCAGAACCGGCAATGACAGGGCAGCGTCCATCGTCACGAAACTCCGGAAGCGTTAGACGTGCTCGATCACGATGCCATGCATGACGTTGGCCACGTCGTCGAAGCGGTCGACAACCTTCTCGAGGTGATCGTAAACCTCGTTGCCGACGAAGAACGCCATCGGGTCAGATTTTGATTTGGACAGATAAAGCTCACGCAGCCCGATATCGTGCAATTCGTCGGCGCGGCCCTCGAGCGCAGAAATCTGCGCGGTCAAATCGCTGATATGCACCGCTTCCGAACTGATCGTCCGCAGCAGCGGCACTGCTTCTTTGACAAGCTCCGCACATTTTACGATCGCATCCGCCATTTCTTTCATTTGCGGCGTGAATTCGGTCACGTCGAACAGAATGACGCCCTTGGTGGTCTTTTGCATCTGGTCGATGCTGTTATCCATCGACGTGATCAGGTCGCGGATATTGCCGCGGTCGAACGGCGTGATAAAGGTGCGACGCACAGCGATTAGCACCTCACGGGTTACATCGTCGGCGTCGTGTTCTCGATCCATGACAATCTGGTAGTTGCGTTGCACCGCTGCACCACCTTCCAGCATGGCGCGCAAAGCCAGCGCCCCGGCGAGCACCGCCTCCGAATGGCGAGCGAACAGGTCGAAGAAGCGCTCTTCCTTCGGCATCAAGGCGTGGAACCAGCGCATCATGGTGAAAAACCCCGTTGTCGAGCGAGTGGCCTTCGATGAGAAGCTAATCGCTCGGCGTGTGGTAGCGAAATCCGGCGGAATCCGCCTGTGGAAACATTGAGCGCACCGAAATCTTGCGCTTCCGGCGTGGCACGGCGGCCAAGTTTAATACCATGAAAACAATGGCTTCGTGGTGCCCCTCATCCACACGATTGAGCGAAGTTTTGCTGCATCGGCCTGCCGGGTCGGTTAGTTTGCCGGACCAAGAGGTATCCGAGGCGGAGACGTTCAATGCGGTTGGGCTACTTCACCATGCCCGTGCATCCGATAGGCCGGGACTGGTCGCAGACCCTGCGCGAGGATCGCGAGGCGATCATTCTCGCCGACAAGCTCGGCTTCCATGACGCCTTCGTCGGCGAGCACCTGACCGATACCTGCGAGAACATCACCAACAGCATGATGTTTCTGGCAACGCTGATCCACGACACCAAGACCATCAAGCTCGCGACCGGCACCACCAACCTCGCGCAGATGCATCCGGTGGTCGTCGCAGTGAACGCCGCAATGTTCGACCATTTATCGCAAGGACGATTCGTGATGGGTATCAGCGCCGGCGCCCTCACGTCCGATTCGGAAGCGATCGGGATTCTCGATCTCGACCGCAACAAGATTTTCGCCGAAGCAATCGATGTGATCCTGGCGGTGTGGGAGCGCGACCCGCCCTACAACATCGATTTCCCCGATAACCGCTTCAAAGTTGGATTTGCGCGCACCGCGGCACTCGAACTCGGCGTCGGCATCCTCGCGAAGCCGCTTCAGAAGCCGCGGCCGGAGATTGTCGGCACCGTTGTCGCGCCGTTTTCGCCCGGCGTTGTCTTGATGGGCAAGCGCGACTTCCATCCACTCTCGGCGAACTTCCTGCTTGCCAAACATCTCAAGTCACACTGGGCCAATTACGCCAAGGGTAAGGCGGAGGCCGGCGCCAAGGCGAACTTTGCCGATTGGCGGGTGGCACGCACGATTTTCGTCGCCGATGACGACAAGGCGGCGAAACGATATGGCCACAGCGATGCCAACAGTCCATACCGTTTCTATTTCGAGCAGATGCGCGCGAAGATGAAGCGCGGCAACCGGCTCTACGTGTTCAAGAGCTACAAGGAGCAGCCTGACGACGAGATCACCGACGATTACGTGATGGACAATTGCGTGACGTTCGGCACCGTCAACAAAGTTGTCGATGAAATCCTCAAGATACGCGAGGAGACCGGCGACTTCGGCGAACTCGTTTATGCCGGGCTCGACTGGGTCGATCCAACGCTCGCCAGACGCTCGATGCAGCTGATGGCGGAAGAGGTGATGCCGCGCGTCAACGCAGCAATCGGCAAGCCGGCGAAGACCGCGGCGGAATAGAAGAAAAGCACAACCTATCAATTCGTCATGCCCGGGCTTGTCCCGGGCATCCACGTTTTTCGGAATGGAAGGCAAGACGTGGATGGCACCGGAAGTCGGGCTTGCCCGACTTCCGCATAACAACGAGTCGCAAGTCGGATATATCCGACTTGCGATGACAAGCCCGGCCATGACGAAGAACGTTCACACCGACATCGGATCAGTGCCCAACGCCGCGTAGAGCCCGTGCTTGGCGCCTTGGGTGAACGACACATTTTTGTCGAGCTCGACTGACGCCGAGCGCACGCGCTGCGCTTCCGGCTCGGTCGCCGGCACGGGACCGCCTTCGGCAGCCGCTTTCGCAGCGCGCAGCATGATTTTGCGCGTCATCACAATGCCGCGGTCGGTCGCGCAAAGGTGCTCCTTGGTGCGATCCTGGATCGCCCCCATGCTTTCCTGGATGGAAGCATCCTGCATCGCGATGCCATCGACGCCGGTCGACGAATGGCCGTGCTGCTGCGACTCGCGGTCCATCAAATAGTTGTTCGACTTATTGGCAAGTGGAATGAAGGTGCCGGGCACGTATTTGACGTGAATGCCCTCCCCGTCCTGCATCGCCGAGATTTCCGATTTCGTGAGCGCACGCTTGGGGTGATAGTTGATACTCCACGCCCAACAGGTCTCGTCGTCGATCGGCACCCAGGCATGCGCACCCAAGGGATGGCCGGCGCGCGGGGGAATGATGGTGTACCAGGGCATGATCCAGGGCGTGATACGCCAGTAATATTTTTCGCCATCGGCATTGCGGCGCGCGCCAATCAACAGCCCGCCTGGAAATTCCTCGACATCAAACAACGGCATACGATCCTGCTCATTGTACACATTGCCTTTCGAGCCCTTGAACAGCGGATCGTTATTGAGCTCGCTGCCGTGGAGCCAAGACACGTGGCTGGAATCAATGCCGCCCTCCATCGCTTGGAGGTAGTTGCACTCCTGCAGGCGCTTGGAAACGAAACGCTGTGGCGGTTCGACGTCGGTCCACTCCAGCGCCGGCGGCGGTGGCTGCAAGGCCGGCGGGCCTAGATAGGCCCAGACCAGCCCTGCCTTTTCGAGGCAGGGATAGGACTTCAGCTTGATGTTCTTGCGGAAACCCGATTCCTCCGCTTCCGAAGGCAGGTCGACGCATTGCCCCGTCACGTCGTATTTCCAGCCGTGATAGGGGCACCGAAGCCCGCATTCCTCATTCTGGCCGAACCAGAGTGAAACGCCGCGATGCGCGCAGAACTCGTCGATCAACCCGATCTTGCCTTTGCTGTCGCGGAAGCACACCAGATGCTCGCCCATCAGCTTCACACGCACCGGCGGGCAATCCGGCTCGGGAATTTCGGACGCCAACAGGAATGGCGCCCAATACCGTCGCAGCAATTTGCCCATGAAGGTTCCCGGGCCAACGCGGCTAAATTGATCGTTCTGCTCACGCGACATCATGGCGACGTTTCCTCAAGCGTTTGCTATGTTTCTTGCAGCTTTTGCACCCATTATAATCAGCCTGACCGGATACGGAAGCCAATACGGAAGCCAAGTGTCATGCCTTTGCCGCGCATCGCCATTGCAACGGGAGATCCTGCCGGTATCGGGCCGGAGATCGCGCTCAAGGCCGCACTCAACGCGCAAGTCCGCGGCCTGTGCAGTCCGCTGCTTGTGGGCGATCCTGTAGCGGTGGAACTGCACGCGCGCGGCGCCGGCCTGTCGCCAAATCTGCACGTCGTCAAAACCGCAGCCGATGTCGACTGGACGAACGGCGCTGTCAATCTTTTGGAGGTCCGCGACGGAAGCAATGCGCCGGTAAAAATCGGGACCGTGGACGCCGCTTACGGCCGCGCGTCACTCGCAAGCGCAAGCCGGGCCATCAAAGCTGCACTTGCCGGTGAGGTCGATGCTGTCGTGGCGGCGCCACAAACCGAACGTTCGATCGCTGCCGCCGGTATCGCCTTCGACGGCTATCCGTCGTTCGTTGCACGCGAGACCCGAACCCCGGTCAACGATGTTTACTTGATGATCTGTTTCGACCAATCCCGCATTGTGCACGCAACCCTGCATGTGAGTGTGCGCGAGGCCGTCGCGTTGATTACACCCGAACGCGTGGAACGCGTCATACGAGTGACCGACACATCGCTGAAAAAGATCGGCATCGCACAACCGAAAATATTTGTCGGCGGCCTCAATCCTCATGCCGGCGAAGACGGCCTGTTTGGCTCCGAAGAGATCGACATCATTTCGCCCGCAATCGCACGCGCCGCGAAGGATGGAATCGACGCCTCCGGCCCATTCGGCGCCGATACCATGTTTCGTAAAAAGGGTTCCGACGCATTCATCGTAATGCTGCACGACCAGGGTCACATCGCCGCCAAGCTCCAAGCCTTTAATCGCACCGCGGGATTGTCGATCGGCTCGCCGATTTTGTTTTCGTCGGTTGCGCATGGCAGCGCGCATGACATTGCGGGAAAAGGCCAAGCGGACCCCGGCGCCATAATCGAGGCGATCACACGCCTCGCCCGCGTCAACGCGCAAGGACGCGATCGCGCTTAAGGATTAAGCAGCGGAATGCTGCCCGTGTCGGGCGGCTTCGGGATCGATTGCATATACGCGTAGATGTCCTCGAGATCACCGTCGGAAAGTATTTTATCGCTGAACGGCGGCATGGCGCCGTTTGTCGACCGCACAAATGCGAAAAATGTTTCCCAAGGCATCGGATCCGGCGCGAGACGCTTGCCACCGCTGGTCATGATCGAACCTTGCCCCACGGTGCCGTGGCACTGCCAGCAGCCCTTCTGAATAAAGACTGTCTTGCCATGCTCGGCAGACGCCGCAAATGCGGGACACTGCCCGATCACCGCCGCCGCCAAAATCAACGCGCATGAAATACGAAAATGCATGACGTTACCTTTCAGCGTGGTTGCGTCACGACATCGACCAGCGCGGGCTCGCCGGACTTGACCACCTGCACCGCTTTCTTGAGCGCGGGTGCAAGTTCATTGGCATCGGTGATCGGACCAGCCGACCACATCCCCATCGCGCCGGCGAGCTTGGCGTAGTCGATCGTCGGATTTTCAAGGCGGGTGCCGACCGGGGCGATGTCCTTGCCCAGACTGGCGACACGGTTACGCCGGCTCGACATACGCTGCACGTGCATCGATTCCTGGTGATAGCCACGATTGTTGTGCATGACCGAGAGCAGCGGAATTTGGTGCTTGACGGCGGTCCACAGCACGCCCGGTCCGAACATCATGTCACCGTCGGGCTGGAAGTTCACCGAGAAGCGGCCGAATGCGCGATTAGCCAGCGCCGCGCCGACGGCGGCTGAGGCGTTGTAACCGATGCCATAGCCGCCGGGTCCGCCAATGTGGTGATAGTACTTGTCCATCGGCCAAAGCCGGCTTGGCCAGGATGAAAGTTGCCGGTCACCGCCAATCGAAGACCAGTCGAGATCCTTGATCTGCGCATAGACTTCCATCGACATCCGCGCGGTACTGATCGGGGTCGCATCCCACGCGTAGGACGCGGCTTGCCGGGTGCGATCGCGGGCCTCGCCCCAGGCCTTTTGCATTGCTGCGCCACGCGTCTCGAGGTTCGCCGCGCGATTTGCCGGCAATGCCTGCTTCACCGCTTCGATCAGCGCCGGCAAGGTCGCCTGCGCATCGCCCGCCATGTCGACGTCCACGACCTGGAAACGCTGGAAATCCTGGTAGTTTGACTTGGTATTGAGAGTGATCGAACTGATGCTGATGAGCTTGGCGTTCGGCTTGATGTGGGATTCCTGCAAACCCGTACCGTCGTTTTCGCCGTTGTCGACGTGCCCGTTTACCGTCCCCCAGTAATCGGACAATTCGAGGCCGAGAATAACATCGGCTTCCTTGATCAGCACTTGAGCGCGCCCGTTCTGGAACAGGTGGTGGGTGTTCGGGAAGTTCATTCGGCCTTTTTGATCGATGACCGGCGCTTGCAAAGTTTCGGCAAGTTGCACCAGCAAGGCCACCCCATCCGCCGTGCGCGCATATTTGTCGGCAATGATGACCGGATGTTCGGCCGCCGCCAGCAGGCGCGCCGCTTCGCGCACTGCGTTCATGTCGCCTTGCGGCGGGGAGGTCGGCACATAGCGCGGGATCGTGAGCTTTGAACGATCATGCAGCGTCTGTTCCTGCAATCCGGAATCGAGCGCGATCATCACCGGCTCATGCGGCGGCGTCATTGCCATTTTGTAGGCGCGCACAAACGACTGTGCGAAATGTTGTAGCGACACCGGCTGATCGTCCCACTTGGTGAAATCGCGCACCAGCGCATTGATGTCCT
>DATFVF010000262.1:0-3350 GCA_035260465.1 Pseudolabrys sp.
GGCAATGTCTGGACCCGAATCGTCGCGCCACCGGCGCAAGTGACGGCGACGCAGGATTTGCCGGCGCCACGGTCGTAGCGATTCCGGCGTCGCGGTGATCGCTCCACGACGTTTCCAATTTGTAATCGATCCGATCTGAACCGGCGCGCGCGTTTGGCGCGACGGACGATGGCGGCTATCGGTCGCGCAGATGGAGATCGAAGATGAAACGCCTGAGCCTCGTCGCTCTGTTGCTGCTCGGCAGCGCGCTTGGCGCGCAAGCCGACAATGACGTCTATAACAACATCACCAGGCATCCGCGCAGCGATGACGCGCTGCAGGCTGACACCCTCTATTGCTCGCAACTATTGGGCGCGCCGCAAAGCGGCACGCCGACCCCGAAAGCCTACCAACGCTGCATGCTCTCCCGCGGCTGGCGCTACCACCACACCGAGCGCGACCGCTTAAGAGACGGCATGTACCCCGATCCCGATAACCCCGGCCTGATGTGCAAGGATTTTGTCATCGGCGGCATCACCGGATCGAGCTGCTCGAATTTTTGAGGGCGGGGCGACCAAGCCCCACAAAAAACGCCCGGCGATTGGAGTGATCCAGATCGCCGGGCGCCGAGAAAACCAATGTGATGCAAAAATCGTCCTAGAAGACGCCGAGCACGATGGCTCCGACAAAAGCGAATGCGAGATACGCGGTGACAACGCTCAACTTGTTGACGAAAGGACCGACGAAGGTCATCAACCTCTCCCTGGTTCACGTCGCTGCCCGCATTAACGGCAGAATTTAGCAAACGGTTCAGGGGCGAAAAAGTCAGGGCTGCTGTCCATCCCCGCTATCGCTCCGATGCTGCACCGCCGTCGATATGGTTAAAAATTCGTAAAAACAACATGTTGAAGAGTCTTTAAATAAATTCGCGCAAACCTTCCGCGGATGACGCATGGAGTTCGTTTGTATCTCGTCGGCTCCTTCGTCCTTGTCTCGTTGGCGGGCTGCGGGCGCGGATTCTTTTCCGCCGAGCGCGAACCGTGGCGGGCCGAGGCCGAGATCGCATGCCTGAAATCCGGCGCCGTCAAAGAGAGCGCCGACGTGGTCCGGATCAGCCCGATTTCGGGCCCGGGCGTTTGCGGCGCCGACTTTCCGCTCAAGGTCGCAGCGCTCGGCGAAGGTAGCGGCAGCTTTGGGTTTGCCGATGAAGACCTGCGGCCGCCCGCAAACATCGGCAATCAGCCGCGCTGGCCGGTCTCGCCGCCGCCGCAAGGCGCGCCGCCGGCATCGTCCTATCCGGATTATAGCCAGCACCAGCCCAGCTACGGCGGCGCGTCGCAAGGCGGTCCGATTTCGCTGACCGCGCCGGGCGTCGCGCCCGATGAAGGTGAAATCGATCTGCCGCCGGAGGGTACGCCGGGGATGAACCGGCCGCCCGCCCAAAGACCGCATCAAGGACAATATCAGGGATCGCACCAACGGCCGTACCCGGATGCGCAAAACTATCCGCAGCGCGATCGTTATTCCGCGCCGTACTCATCGCGCCCCGATGCCGCCCCGGCGCAGCCGCAAGCCGAACCGCTGCCGCGACTTGGGCCGGCGCAGCAAAATTCCGTCGCGGCGTTCGGGCCGGTCGCGGTAAAACCTGCGGCGACCTTGGCCTGTCCGATCGTCTCGGTGCTCGATCGCTGGCTCACCGATTCAGTGCAGCCGGCGGCACAGCGCTGGTTCGGCGCACGCGTGGTCGAGATCAAGCAGATTTCTGCCTATTCCTGCCGCGGCATGAACGGCAATTCCTATGCGCATATTTCCGAACACGCGTTCGGCAATGCGCTCGATATCGCGGCCTTCACCCTCGCCGACGGGCGCCGCATCACCGTGAAGGACGGCTGGAAGGGCATGCCGGAAGAGCAGGGTTTTTTGCACGATATCCAGGCGGCTGCCTGCCAGCAGTTCACGACTGTCCTGGCGCCGGGCTCCAACGCCTATCACTACGATCACATCCATGTCGATTTGATGCGCCGCGCATCGGGGCGGCTGATCTGCGAACCGTCAGCGGTCTCCGGCGAAGAGATCGCCGCGCGCGCCGCGGGCCGCAATCCCTACGCCTCGCGCGAACCCTACGTGACGGGATCGCTCGGCGGCAGCGGTCACGTCGCGCACCGGCACAAGTCGAACAAGGTCAACGAGGAAGACGAGTTCGAGGACGAGTAGGCTCGGCGGAATCCCCTCTTTCGTCATGGCCGGGCATAGCCGTCCGAAGGACGGCGTCGCTACCGCTTGCCTATGCCCGGCCATCCGCGTCTTTCTTACAAGCGGGAGCGAAAAGGAAGAAAAAGCCTACGTCTTAAGCCACAATTGTAGCAGTTGAGCGGTGCCTACAATCCCGCATACTGGCGCAATAATTGACAAGGCGGCGTATGGGTTTTTCAAAATAATTCCCAAGGCAAGACCGCAAATAATTGAAAGCATAGCAATGACGATTGCGCCTATTTGGGCGATCCGTTGCGTAATGCGACGGTGAGATGTCTCCGCCCTGAATTCCTGAACAATGGTGTCTCCAGACCGGGGATCACCTGATTATACTCCCGAAGCATTGCAGGCGGCGGTAACGGGCCAGCATGCGCGGCAGTTAGCGTGATTGTTAATGGGGCATTCTGTTTAGCGGCTTCCTGCACCGTTTCCGGTGTCAGAATGACGACTTGTTGATCTGGCGTACTCGAATTGGGCTTAGCCGCTCTATCGTTGTTTCTCGGATCGCTCATGGGCCCGAACAACTACCTTATTGAAATCTGCTGCGACTTTATTGAAATCACTTTTCCAGCAAGACACCATACTTGAATGGTGAGGAATCATAACAAACGCATCTGCAATCCCAGAGACTACGGATGAGCCAATTTCAGCAGATCGACTGCCAATATACTGGAAGTTCTCTCCACGCACCTCGCCAATAGTCACAGTGAGGGTCTGGCCTCCCTGAGAAGCGCTATATGAGATTGTTCCCGACTGGGAAGCGTCCGCTTTGGCGGGACCTCCGACATAGGTTACCGTCTGGGTCTCTGTCGTCCCATTTACGATGCTAGCGACACGCCAAGTTGGTTTCATGACCGGGGCCTCAAGATCCCACATTAGTTACGGATGATTGACAACGCGTCAATGACGGCCAAGCCCTATAACATAGTCAGTAATGCTGACATATTCAAGATCGATCCTAATATGTTTCGCCGAGTATATAATAGCCACCCGGGCATGACGGAAATTGAGTTACGCCGCGACCCGCTCCAGCAAATCCTGCACGACTCCGCTCAGCAGATCGAGCTTGTACCCCGTCATCGGCAACGGTTTTGCACCGGCGGTCGCCGCTCGCGCAG
>DATFVF010000263.1:0-16109 GCA_035260465.1 Pseudolabrys sp.
GCCGCCCGCCGACACCGCCAAAGAGACCCAGAAAAAGATCGACGAGATCGCGGAAGCTTCACGGGTCCTGACCGGCCCGGCTGGCAATCCGGAGTGCGTTTGGCTCGGCCGCCGCGTGGTAAGCCTGCTTTGGCGAGATGATCTGGACACGGCTTTCCGTCATCTGGACCTGTACGACCGCTTCGGCTGTCCCAGCGCCCATATCCAAGCCACTTTCCGTTGCCTCGTCCGCCAGGGAAACATCGATCCCAAGGCCCAGGAGACCCTTAACGGCCGGGTCCATGCCTGCTGGCTTAACCCTGGCCTCGAGCCGACGCCGGCAACGGCTGTCGCCCCGCCTGCCCCAGCTGCAACTTCCGGCGGAACCACCCCACACTAGTTCGCGTTTCCGTTTGAGGAATTCATCGGGGCGCCATGTGGCCGCCTAGGATTTGCCATGTCGGCTAATTACTTGAATCTCTACCTTATGCCGCGCTACGCTGCGCCCTTGCAGACGGAGTATCGGCTGAGCCCAGGGGACGGGTTCGAGGGTCTGCCATCCAGCCCCAGTTGGTCTTGAGTTCTATGCGCACCGTAGCTGCCGTCGTCGCCCTCGTGGCGTGCGTGCATGCCGGGTTGTGGGCCTTAATGCGCGATAATGTTCGCGCCCCCAACTTCGACGGCCAGCTTGCCAGCGTTTCCTACGCGCCGTTCGAAGGCTCGGCACACCCAGACGCCGGCGGCAAGGCGCGCACAGCACAAATTCGAGCCGACCTTAAGCAGCTCGCCCCTCTCACGCGCGCCGTACGCACCTATTCTTCCACTGGTGGCGTCGAGCTCGTGCCTGGCATCGCATCCGAGTTTGGATTGCGAGTTACCGCAGGTGCCTGGATCGACAAAAATCAGGATCGCAACGAGCGCGAAATCCATTCTGTCGTGGAGCTCTCCAAGCGCCACAGCAACATCAACGGCATCATCGTCGGCAACGAAACGATCTTTCGCGGCGAGCAGAAAGTCAGCGATCTTATCCAGATGATCCAGCGCGTGAAGCGCTCGACAAACGTTCCGGTGACGACCGGTGAGATCTGGCACGTATGGATAGAGCACCCCGAGTTGGTGTCCGCGGTTGATTACATCGCCGCGCACATCCTGCCCTATTGGGAAGGATTCTCCGAACAGCAATCCGTTGACCAGGCAATTTTGATTTACGATAAACTACGTCAGGCATATCCCGGCAAACGAATTGTCATCGCCGAGTTCGGCTGGCCGAGCGCAGGATACAATCTTAAGAACGCCAATCCTGGCCGGATCGAACAGGCAGTCGCGTTGCGCGATTTCGTGACGCGCGCGGAAGCCTTTGGAATCGACTACAACATCGTTGAAGCAATCGACCAGCCATGGAAAATCTTCGAAGGCGGCGTTGGTCCTTATTGGGGCATCTTCGACGCAGCGCGTCAGCCGAAATTCGATTGGACCGGACCGATCACTGATCCGGACCACTGGCGCCTTGCCACGATCGCGCTTCTGGTGAGCGTACTGCTGTCTCTACCTCTCCTGGCGATGAGCGCCGTGACCGTATGGCAAGGGGCCATGCTGGCCGGCGCTGCAAACGTCGTTGGTGCCTGGTTCGCGGCCGTATTCGGCTATTGGAACGGACACTATTTCGTGCCCGGTGCAGCGTTTGCGCTTGGCCTCGGCATGCTGCTGTTAATTCCGCTGATCGTCATTGCGCTCGCACGTATCGAAGAAATTGCAGCAATTGCCTTCGGACGAAAGCCGCTTCGGTTGATCGCAAGTCCGCCGCTCGCACCGGATACCACTGCGCCAAAGGTCTCCATTCATATTCCAGCGCATTGCGAGCCGCCGGAGATGCTCAAGCAGACGCTCGATGCGGTCGCGCGGCTCGATTATCCTAACTACGAATGCGTCATTGTCATCAACAACACGCCCGATCCCGCGCTGTGGCTGCCGATCGAGGAGCATTGCCGCACACTGGGTGAGCGCTTCAAGTTCGTACGCGCCGACAACCTCACTGGATTTAAGGCCGGCGCATTGCGTCTTGCCCTCATCCACACCGCCGCCGATGCCGATGTCATCGGCATCATCGACGCCGACTATGTCGTACAGCAGGACTGGCTCAAGGACCTTGTGCCGCTGTTCCGCGATCCGAATGTAGGCCTCGTCCAGGCACCGCAGGATCACCGCGATAGCGAGCGTAGTGTCATGCACTTCGCCATGAACGGCGAATACGCCGGATTCTTTGACATCGGCATGGTCCAGCGGAATGAGTACAACGCAATCATCGTGCATGGCACGATGTGCCTGGTTCGGCGCGCAGCAATCGAGGCCGCAGGCGGGTGGTCAAGTGACACGATCTGCGAAGACACTGATCTCGGTCTCACGCTGCTCGAGCTTGGCTGGCAGACGCATTATACGAACCGCCGTTACGGCCATGGCCTGTTGCCAGACAGCTTCGAGGCCTACAAGAAACAAAGGCACCGCTGGGCGTATGGCGGCTTCCAGATCCTCAAGAAGCATTGGCGTCGATTCCTGCCGGGCGCGAGCCGGTTGACACGCGAGCAGAAACGCGAATTTACGCTTGGCTGGCTCAACTGGCTCGGTGCCGAAAGCATCGGCGTTGCAGTTGCGATCCTCAATATCATCTGGGTGCCGGTGGTCGCGTTCCTCGATATCGCGGTCCCCGACCGCATCCTGACCGCGCCGATCATCGTCAGCTTCATTGTGTCGGTCGCTCATTTTGCGACGTTGTATCGGCTGCGTGTGCGCCCCCGAAAAGGCCAGCTCCTCGGATCTGTGTTCGCAGCAATGTCGGTGCAGTGGACAGTCGCGCGAGCGGTCGGCTTTGGGCTCATCAAAGATCACTTGCCATTCGTACGCACGTCGAAAGGCGGCATACGGCGTTCGACCGATTTCCATGCGTTCTGGGAGGCGATTCTTGCGGGCTTGTTGATCGTCAGCTCGGTTGTATTGATTTCGACGAATTACAAAGAGATTCGCGAGATCAATCTTTTCGCGGTCGTTCTGCTGGTACAGAGCCTCCCGTTCATTGCCGCCGTCGGCCTCGCCGTAATCGAACGTACACGGCTCAATGAATTCATATACTGGCGCAGCCTCGAAGCGCGCGTCACCGAGCTGCTGCCAATTGCGCGCCGCAATACTGCAATGGCCGAAATCACTCCTACCGCTCCGGCCCCGAAACCGGGTGAACTCGTCCAATAGCGATTGCGGCTACGCGGTCAGCGCCGTTTCAACCAATTTCACCCAATACGACGTCCCAAACGGGATCACGTCGTCGTTGAAGTTGTAGGACGGATGATGCAGGCCGGCGCTCTCGCCATTGCCGACCCAGATGAACGCGCCCGGCCGTGCGTTCAGCATGAACGAGAAGTCTTCCGCGCCCATCATCGGCGGCAAAGACGTATCGACCTTGTCTTTTCCGGCGATCTGCGAGGCGACGGATGCAGCGAATTCAGTCTGCCGCTCGTGGTTGACGAGCACGGGGTAGCCGCGCCGATAGGTAAGCTTTGCCTTTGCACCGTAGGCTGCCGCAGTGCTCTCCACGACAACATGCAGCCGCTTTTCCAGCAGATCGCGCACGTCGGCCGCGAGGCTGCGCGCTGTGCCACGTAACTGCACCGTCTGGGGAATGACATTGTCGGTATTTCCTGCGCGAAACATGCAGACCGATACAACCGCCGACTTCAGCGGATCGACATTGCGTGAAACGACCGACTGAATGGCGTTGATGATCTGTGCGCCAACCAGGACCGTATCGATTCCAAGATGCGGACGTGCCGCATGCGCGCCAACCCCCTCGATGTCGATGGTCAGGGCATCCGCCGCAGCCATCATCGGGCCCGGACGAATGCCAAACGCGCCGACGGGCATGCCGGGATAATTGTGCATGCCGTAGACCTCGCCGATGCCGAAGCGATCCATCAGCCCGTCGTCGACCATCTCTTTGCCGCCACCACCGCCTTCCTCGGCCGGCTGGAAGATCACAACGGCTGTCCCTGCGAAATTTCGCGTCTCGGCGAGATAGCGTGCGGCACCGAGCAGCATGGCGGTGTGGCCGTCGTGTCCGCAGGCGTGCATTTTGCCCGGTACAGTCGACGTATAGGGCAGCTCATTTGCCTCTTCGATTGGCAGGGCGTCCATGTCGGCGCGTAAGCCGACGGTCTTGTCCGAGGCGCCTTTGCGTCCGCGAATGACCCCGACCACGCCGGTGCGCCCAAGACCCGTCACGACCTCATCGCAACCGAAGGCCTTCAGCTTGTCTGCGACGGTCCCTGCGGTGCGCTGTACGTCGAACATGAGTTCCGGATGGGCATGCAGATCGCGCCGCCATGCCGTAATCTCGCTATGTAAGTCGGCGATGCGGTTGACGATGGGCATGGGGGCTCTCCAGGCGGCATTGGCCGCCGCAATAGTTTAGCAAATTCCGGGGCTTTCGCGAGTTCAAGTAGGCGGCACACGCCTATTGACCGGGCAAGCGGTCACCCCTACACACCGCGCAAGCGCATGATCCCGAAACGCTTGGTCCTCGGGCTTGTTCCGAGAGCAGATTCCGCTTCGAAAAAGGTCATGCGGTAGGTAAAAAGAGCGCGTAGCTCAGGCGGTAGAGCAACTGACTTTTAATCAGTAGGTCATGGGTTCGAGTCCCATCGCGCTCACCAATAAAAAGCAATGCTTTCGATAAAAACAAACCCGCCACGCCCGGCGGGTTTCTTCATTGGGTGGCCCAGTCAGGCGTGATCGCTCAGCTTGTTGTGCTGGCCATATTCATTGTGCTTGGCTTTCCGACAGTGAGATAATTTCACGCGAGAAGATCCAACCGGACTCAATGCACCGAGACAGTTCGTTGACCGAAAACAGTGCGGCTCCACGGCACTAAAAAACTAAGGCATGTCAGAACCGACGAAATCGATTATCGATACGCGGCGCCACCAGATGTTTCCTGTTCTGGAGACGCCAGAAATTGAGCGATTGCGCCGGTTCGGCGTGCTCCGCTCTTATGCTGCGGACGACGCGTTGGCCAAAGTCGGTACCGTTGGTCAAGGCCTGGTCGTAATCTTGAGCGGCAGGGTCGATGTGACTCGGCACGGTCAATCTGACAATCGCGAGCGCATCGTCAGCTACGGCCCGGGCGCGTTCATGGGCGAGTTGGCGCAACTTTCGGGCCGGCCGGCTCTGGTCGACGCCCACGCGCGCGAGGCAGTAGAGGCCCTGGTCATCGCGCCGGACAAATTGCGCGCGTTGTTGATCGCAGAAGCGGAACTTGGCGAGCGGATCATGCGTGCGCTCATCCTGAGGCGCGTCGGTTTGCTTGAAACTGGCGCCGGCGGGCCGGTGATCGTCGGCCGCGCCGAGAGCGCCGACGTGCTTCGGCTCGAGGGCTTTCTCTCCCGCAATGCCCATCCGCACCAAAGGTTGAACCCGGAAACCGATCCGGAAGCGAAAGCGCTGATCGAACGCTTCCACGTCGACCCCAGTCAGATGCCGATCGTGTTGTGTCCGAGCGGACAACTTCTGCGTAACCCGAGCGAATCCGAGCTTGCCCGATGCATCGGGCTGGTCGGCCCGATCGATCCAGCCCGCGTCTATGATGTGGCGGTGGTGGGTGCCGGGCCTGCAGGCCTCGCGACCGCAGTTTACGCAGCATCGGAAGGCGTTTCCGTCCTCGTGCTCGACTGCCGTTCATTCGGTGGCCAGGCCGGCGCTTCGGCTCGCATCGAGAATTACCTCGGCTTTCCGACCGGGATCACTGGCATGGCCTTGATGGGTCGCGCCTATAGCCAGGCGCAAAAGTTCGGCGCCGAAATGGCGATCCCAGATGAGGTGATCGGCCTTGAGACCGTCAGTTCTCCTGGCACCGGCCACTTCGTGTTGAAGCTTTCCAATGATGAACGTGTCAGCGCACGCTCAGTGGTCGTCGCCAGTGGCGCCCGTTATCGGCGGCTCGCGGTTGAGAACCTGGACGCTTACGAGGGCTCTAGTGTCCATTATTGGGCATCGCCGCTGGAAGCAAAACTTTGCACAGATCAGGAAGTTGCCTTGGTTGGCGCCGGCAATTCGGCGGGCCAAGCGGCAGTCTATCTGGCAAGTCAAGCCGCAAAAGTGTGGATGCTGGTGCGCAAGCCGGATTTGGAGTCGACCATGTCGCGTTATCTTGTCGAGCGCATCCGCGGTCTCTCCAACGTCGAGGTGCTGACGCAAGCGCACGTCGTCGGCCTGGAAGGCCGTGACGGCATGCTCGAAGCGATTAGGTGGCAAGACGACGCATCAGGCAAAGAAATACAGCGGCCCATCCGTCATCTATTCCTGTTCATTGGTGCAGAGCCCAACACGAATTGGCTGTCCAGTTGCGGCGTCATGCTCGACGCAAAGGGTTTCGTGTTGACTGGCGCAGATGCCGCCCAAAACAACCGCCCGCTCGAAACCAGCCGTCGAGGCGTCTTTGCCATCGGCGACGTCCGGTCGAATTCGGTCAAGCGGGTCGCTGCAGCGGTCGGCGAAGGCGCACAGGTGGTGGCAACTCTGCACGCCCATCTGGCAGATCCCGGGCGCTAATCGCTTTCGTCCAAAATCGTCGAAAATTTGTTCGCTGCAGCGCACCCGGCGTTGCCTGTAATTTCGCGAAAGACTCAAAGGCGACCCATTTGGCTGGCATAACCTCACATAAGCCCCGGTGGTTGGTGTCGTAAAAGTTTAGCGATCGCCACCACAGTTTCATTAAAGCGTCTCGCCCTCGCCACGATGCCTCGCTAATCAGCTACGCAGGTTCGAAAGAGACAGAGGAAGCCGTAACATGCAGCTTCATGAATATCGTGAGAAGCTCTCGGCTATTCGCGCCTTAGCCAATCCGATACGCTGCCCCCATTGCGACGACTTGATGGTCGCCCCCGTTATGTCGGAGTTTGTCGAGGGCGGCGAGATTCGCCACCATTGGGAATGTGATGCCTGTGGTGAGCCCTCCAGCACCTCCGTCCAACTTGCATCCTCTTGCGACTGAACCTGCCGAGGCACCGGAATAGGTGGTAGAGTACGGTGTTCGCAGTATGGGTGCACACAAGCACTCCTAGGAGGAGCACATATGAGAACGACGATTTTCCGGTCCAGCATGACCGCACTCGCCTGCGCGGCCCTTTTCGCACTTGCCACGCCGGTTATGGCGGCCAGCGTCAATATGAAGGCCGACCTGAAGGGCGCCAGCGAAGTCCCGCCGACCGATAGCAAAGGCGCGGGCTCGGTAACCGCGACCTTCGATACGGCCAGCAAGAAACTGTCCTGGAAGGGCACCGTTTCCGGTCTGTCGGGTCCGGCAACCGCAGCGCACTTCCATGCCGGCGAAGCCGGAAAGAACGGCGGCGTTGCAGTGCCGATTGCCGGTGCTGACAAGGGCTCATTTGAGGGCTCGGCCACGCTGACCGATGCGCAGGCTGAGGAACTGATGGCTGGCAAGTGGTACGTGAACGTCCACACTGCCGCTAACAAAGGTGGCGAAGTTCGTGGCCAGGTGACCAAGTAAGCAGCCAAAACGATGCTGGGGCCAGGTATTGGCCTCGGTCAATTCTCATCAATAGCCCGCCGGCGGCTTGCCGGCGGGTTTTTCGTTTGTCGAGTCTTGCATGAACTATCCGAGGTTTTATGGTCGGGTACAAATTGGTTCGGTTTGCGTGAATTGAGGAAATAACCATGGCTCTTACGAATGGCAGCTCCGCCCCATTTCTAATTTCCGGAGGCGGCATTGGCGGCCTGATCACCGCTTATGCGCTCGCCTACCAAGGCTTTCCCGTTCGCGTCTTCGAACAATCTCCTGAGTTTCGTGAGGTCGGCGCCGGGATCCAACTCGGTCCAAACATATTTCGGGTGCTGGAAAAGATCGGCTTGAAAGACGCGGTGCTGGCGGATGCCCATCGTCCTCCGGCGCAGGAATTTCGCAACGCACTCACCGGCAAGCTGATCACAAATATTCCGCTCGGCGAGGCGTTCTTAAAGCGCTTCGGCCAACCTTATGGCGTGACCCATCGCGCCGACATCCATGGCGCGTTCCTGAAAGCCTGCCAGGACAGCAATCTGATCACGCTAGAAACGAGTCGCCGCGTCGATGCGTTCAAGGATCACGGCGACCGCGTCAGTGTCACTCTCAATAACGGCGAGGCTGTCGAAGGCCGCGCACTGATTGCCTGCGATGGCATGTGGTCGAAGATCCGTGAGAGCTTGGTTGGTGACGGCAAGCCACGGGTATCCGGCCACATCGCTTACCGGGGCGTACTCAAGCGCGAGGACGTGCCGACCGATCTTTGGCGTCCTGACGTCGTGCTGTGGGCCGGCCCGCGCACTCATTTCGTGCATTATCCGCTGCGACGCGGCGAACTCTACAATCTCGTCGCGGTATTCCATTCCGACCATTACGAGGAGGGCTGGAACGCGGAAGGCAGCAAGGATGTCATGTGGCAGCACTTCAAGACGCAGGTGCCGCAGGTATTACGCATGCTCGAGCGCATCGAAACCTGGCGCATGTGGGTCTTATGCGATCGCGAGCCAATCAAGAATTGGTCGAGCGGCCGCGTGACATTGCTGGGCGATGCCGCGCATCCGATGTTGCAATACCTCGCACAGGGTGCCTGCATGGCCACCGAAGATGCGGTCGTCCTGGCGGAGAAAGTCGCGGCTTCTCCCGACGATCCGGCCGCTGCGTTCAAGGCCTACCAACAGGAACGCTATCTACGTACGGGTCGCACGCAGATCATGGCGCGCGTCTACGGTGAGTTTTATCATGCGCGTGGAGTGGCAGCCGAGTTGCGTGAGCTCGCGCTTGCCGGCCGCACGGCTGAACAGAGCTATGACAGTATCGCCTGGCTTTACGGCGGGCCGTGACTACGCCGCTTCGCGCCGCGGATGTGCGGCCGGTTGATCCAGGTTCGCGTTCCAGGCGTCATAGCCATACAGCCAGCTGGTATCGCCCGCGCCTTCCTTCATCCAGGTATTTGCACTGGAAATCGCCTGAACCACCGAAGTGCGCGGCTTGCGGTGCGCCTCGTAGCGTCTGAAGGCGCCTTCGATATCTTCGCCGTTCACTGCTTCGAGGCAGCGCGCAAGAATGGCCGCGTCTTCGATCGACGTGGCCGCTCCCTGTGCCATATAGGGCGTCATTGGATGCGCGGCGTCGCCGAGCAACACCACCCGCCCCTCGCTCCAGCGCGGCAGCGGTTCACGTTCCAGAATCGCCCATTTGTGGCAGTCGGGGCAGGCTTCCAGAACATTGCGTACATCCTGATGGAAACTTTCGTAGGCACCGCGCAGTTCCCTTACGTCGCCTTTGGCCGACCAGGATTCGCGCGTGAGCCACTCCGCCGGCTCCGGCACACTGGTGACGAAGTAAACTTCGCTCTTCGCTTTCGTCGTGTAGTAGATGACGATATGACGATCGCTGCCCCACCATTTCGTGCGTGATGGGCCGATGTCGAAACCACCCATGAGCTCTGCTGGAAATACCGCACGATAAGCAATCCGGCCTTTGTGGATCGGCTCGTCCGGCCCAACCACTATATCGCGCACAATCGAGTGAACGCCGTCCGCGCCGACCACGGCATCGGCTTTGGCGCTGGTGCCGTCCTCGAAGCGCAACGCGACCTGGCTACCACCCTGCTCGAGGCCGACAAGCTTCTTCCCGAGATGCACGATCTCCGCCGGAACCGCGGAAGCAAGGGCGTCGTGCAAATCGGCGCGGTGCATGCAGAGATATGGCGCGTTGTAGAGGCTTTCCGGCATCGGCAGCTCGCGCGTCATCTCGCCGGTATAACCGTCTCGGTTGAGGTGCGAGTAAGGTGCGAAAGCAACTTTCCGCAGCCGGTCCTCGATGCCGATGCCCCGCAACACCTGCATCGAGTTCGGCATCATCTGGATGCCGGCGCCGATGCGGGCAAAGCGTGGCGCCTGCTCGTAAACCTGCACATCAATACCAACCCGCCGCAGCGTCGCCGCGACGGCCAGCCCGCCCATGCCAGCGCCGACAACGCCGACCGAAAGTTTTTTTGTCATTGCCTGCTTTTGCTCACTCGCTGGTCGCCACTCGTTACTTGCGTGGAATGCCCGCCTTATCGACGACGTCGTTCCATTTCTTGATGTCCGACGTGAGGCGCGCCATCAACTCAGCTGGCGTGCTCGCCTGCGCGATGACGCCGACCTTGGCGAGCTGCTCCTTGACGTCAGGCATGGCGAGAACGTCGCGCATCGCCTTGTTCATGGTATCGACGATCTCTTTCGGCGTGTCCTTCGGCACTCCAACGCCGTTCCATGAGATCACTTCGTAACCTTTGACGCCGGCCTGATCGGCGGTCGGAACACTTGGGAGCAGTGGCGACGGTTTCGGACTGGAGGACGCAAGGATACGGAGCTTATTGTCCGCAACCTGGCCTGCTACTGCGGGCGGAAAATCGATCATGATCTGCACGTCGTTGCGAAGCAATGCCACCACGATATCAGGCGAATTCTTGTACGCGACGATTTGTACATTGATGCCCGCCATCGACTTAAACAATTCACCGCCAAGATTTTGCGTGCTGCCGGGCGCAATCGTGCCGATGTTAAGCTTTCCCGGATTCTCTTTTGCCGCCTTGATGAAATCGCCGAGCGTTTTGTATTCGGACTGGCCGTTGACCACGAACACCAGATCGAAGGTGCCAGCCATCGAGACCATCGCGAAATCTTTCGTGGGATCGAATGGCAGGCTTTGGAATGTCGCGACGCTGGTGGCGGCGCCGTTGGTAATCCACGCCATCGTGTAGCCATCGGGCGGCGCAGAGATCACCGCACGCGCAGCGGCAATGCCGCCGGGCCCGGGCATATTTTCGATCACGACGCGCTGGTTGAGTTTCTGACCCAACCGGTCAGCCAAAATACGGGCGGTGACATCCGCCACGCCACCGGCGCCGAACGGCAGCACGATTTTAATCGGCTTTTCCGGCCAGGCTGCCTGGGCAAAATTCAACGGCAGCAGCGCCAAAAGGGCCGCGAGCAGCACGTTGCGCCGCGTGCCCTGAAAAATTCCTTTGCTCATGTGGCTCTCCTCCAAGCGTTTCTTTTTATGAACAGAAACCATAAAGCGCGGCCGGATTGTCCACCAAGAGACGCTGTTGCGCCAGCGCGCCAAGCGCGAACTGCGGCACCAGATCGACCAGGTCGGCTTCATCGGCCTCATGTGTCGCGTTGGGATGCGGAAAATCCGTCCCCCACAGCACGCGCGCGGGCGAAGCGTCAACGAGAGCATGAGCAATTGGCACGGCGGCCGCGTAAGGAGGCATGGATATCCGCTCCGAGCCGCACAACTTGATCCAGCAATTTTCCAGGCGCGAAAGCTCGATCAGCGCGCGTAATGGTGGTTGGTTGAGGCCGTCCGCCGAGGGAACACGCCCCATATGATCGACGATAAATGGCAACGGCAACGTCCGCATCATTTCCGACAGCGGCACGATATCGGGCGCGTCGATATGCAGAACAACGTGCCAACCGCGGTCCTTGATGCGATCGATAACACGGTTGAAAGCGGCCATGTTAGGTGCGCCACCGAGATGCTTGACGAAGTTAAAACGCACGCCGCGTACGCCGCCGCGATCGAGCGCATCGAAATCCTTTTCGGTGAAACCATCGTTTACAATGGCAACGCCGCGATAGCGTTTGGGATCGGATGCAATGCAATCGAGCATGGCGGCATTGTCGGTTCCGTGACAGCTCGCTTGCACGATTACGGCACGCTCGACACCCAGATGAGCGTGCAGCGCGGCCAGCATCTCCTTCGGCGCGTCGGCCGGCGTGTAGCGCCGGTTGGGCGCATAAGGAAACTTCGCGGCGGGACCGAAGACGTGGCAATGGGCGTCACATGCCCCGGGCGGCAGCTTGAAGCGCGGATTGCGGCGATGGTTGAGAAAACCGGTTTGAACGTTCATGCGGTGGCTTTAGCCAAGTGCGGCCGAGGCGACAACCCTCTCGCTCGTTTCAGGACGCAGGCCTAGGAGGCCGCCCAGAAATGATGGGCGAAATTAGAGCGCCGGAATATCCCCCCGCACCCAGCCTTCTTCACAGGCAGCATGAAAATGCGCAAACCGGCCAGCCTCGATGGCCTCACGCATCCCCTGCATGAGTGCCTGATAGTAGGCAAGGTTGATGGTGGAAAGCAGCACAGCTCCCAGTATCTCATTGGCTTTGGCGAGGTGATGCAAGTAAGCGCGCGAATACGTTCGCGCCACCGGATGGACGCTTTGCTCGTCGAGCGGGCGCGGATCATTGGCGTGGCGCGCGTTGGTGAGATTGATCGCACCGAACCGCGTGAACGCCATGCCGTGCCGACCATTGCGGGTCGGCAGAACACAGTCGAACATGTCGATGCCACGTTTGACGGCTTCCATCAGGTCATGCGGTGTACCGACACCCATGAGGTAGCGCGGGCGCTTAACGGGGAGTACGGGCGTCGTCTCCGCGACAACCTTGAGCATAACGTCCTGCGGCTCACCGACCGCGAGGCCGCCAATCGCATAACCCTCAAAACCAATGTCGGAGAGAGCGCGCGCACTTTCGGTCCGCAATTCGAGATCGTCGCCGCCCTGCACGATACCGAACAAAGCAAATCCATCACGTTCGTGACCCTCGAAAGATCGTTTGCTCCGTTCGGCCCAATGCAACGAGAGCCGCATCGCGCGCGCGATCTCCTCCTGCGACGCCGGCAGCTTTAGGCACTCGTCGAGTTGCATGGATATATCGGCGCCGAGCAGGGACTGGATTTCGATTGCGCGTTCAGGGGTAAGCTCGACCATCGCTCCGTCGAGATGAGAGCGGAACGTGACGCCCTTCTCATCAAGCTTACGAAGGTCCGACAGCGACATCACCTGGAAGCCCCCGGAGTCCGTCAGGATCGGCAGCGGCCAGTTCATGAATTTATGGAGCCCTCCAAGCGCTGAGATGCGCTCGGCGCCGGGCCGCAGCATCAGATGATAGGTGTTGCCGAGCACAATCTCCGCGCCGGTCGCGCGCACGTCGTCCGGCATCAGGCCTTTTACGGTTGCTTGGGTTCCAACCGGCATAAATGCCGGCGTCTGCACTCTCCCATGGGGCGTAACGAATTCGCCGCTGCGCGCCGCACCGTCGGTTGCCTTGAGGTGAAAGCCGAAGGGATTGCTCATCGCGCCGGAGGATAAAGCAAACAGGCATCGCCATAGGAATAGAAGCGATAACCCGCCTTAATCGCATGGGCATAAGCGTGTTTCATAGCGTCGAGCCCACTGAAAGCCGCGACCAGCATGAACAAAGTCGAGCGCGGCAAATGGAAATTGGTAAGCATCAGATCGACGGCGCGGAATTTGTAGCCGGGCGTGATGAAGATCGACGTTTCCCCGGAAAAAGCATGAATCTTGCCGTCCTCGTGTGTAGCGCTTTCCAATAAGCGCAGGGCGGTTGAACCGACGGCGACGAGCCGGCCGCCCTTGGCGCGCGCCGAATTGAGCGCCTGCGCCACCTCGTTCGAAACGCTCCCGAATTCCGCATACATTTTGTGGCCTTCGGTGTCGTCCGTTTTCACGGGCAGGAATGTGCCGGCCCCCACATGCAAGGTTACCTTGTGCAGTCCAATTCCACGTTCGCCGAGCCTGCCCAAAAGGCTCTCGGTAAAATGGAGGCCGGCGGTCGGCGCAGCGACGGACCCTTTATCGCGGGCGAAGAGCGTCTGGTAATCGGTCAGATCCCGTTCATCGGGCGCCCGGCGCGAGGCAATATAAGGCGGCAAGGGCATTTCACCGCGTTCCGCGACAGCTTGATCCAAAACTGGGCCACTGAAGGAAAATGAAAGGGTTACCTCCCCTCCCTCATCTTTATGTGAAACTTGAGCATCTAATTCGCCCAGGAAACACACCCGGCCCTCGGTTCCGAATCGCAGGGTATCCCCCACCTGCACCTTCTTGGCCCCAAGAATGAAGGCGCGCCAACGCGACCCATCTAGCCGTTTGTGAAGGGTGGCATCGATCGCAGGTTCTGTGTCTCCCCGGCCGATGCGCCGGCCCCGGAGCCGCGCCGCAATCACCTTGCTGTCGTTGACGACCAGGCAATCACCCTGCTGCAGCAAGTCCGGAAGATTGCGAACGGTGCGATCTTCCAACACGGGGGCGCCGCCCGGCTTCACTACCAAAAGCCGCGCCACATCGCGTGGGCTCGCCGGTCTCAGCGCTATGCGCTCAAGCGGCAGATCAAAGTTGAAGAGGTCGGTTTTCATGTCTTTTCATCGTCATGCCCGGCCTTGGGCCGGGCATCCACGTCTGGCCGCCTTAGCATGTTTCAAAGACGTGGATGGCCGGGACGAGCCCGGCCATGGCGCGATAACTGCGGCTCGGTTTACACTTACGCTCCCATCGTCGCCTTTACGATCTTGTCCGGGTTACTCACGGGCTCGCCGCGCTTGATCTTGTCGACGTTTTCCATGCCCTCAATCACCTTGCCCCAGACGGTGTATTGGTTGTCGAGGAAGCCCGCATCGTCGAAGCAAATGAAAAACTGGCTGTCGCCGGAATCCGGATTGCTGGCGCGCGCCATCGACACCGTGCCGCGCACGTGCGGCTCGCGGTTAAACTCCGCTTTCAACTTTTTGCCCGAGCCGCCAGTCCCGGTCCCATGCGGGCAACCCGTTTGCGCCATGAACCCGTCGATAACGCGGTGGAAAACGATGCCATCGTAGAAGCCGTCTTTAACTAGCTCCTTGATGCGCGCGACGTGGCCGGGCGCGAGATCCGGGCGCATCTCGATCACAACATTGCCCTTGGTCGTCTCAAGCGTCAGTATGTCTTCGGGCTTGGCCATGTTGAATACTCCGCTTGTCTGAGGGTGCGTTCGTCGACAAATTGGATTGCGAAAATGCGCCCGGCGACGGCATTGCCGAGTGCATCGCTGAAGGGAAGGTGCGCACAGCGCACCAGCGCGGCCGCCACCGCCATGCGGTAGGCCGACTGTTGCTCCGGGGAAATACCGGGAGTTTCGAACGAAATGTGGGGCTTTTTGAAGATATCGCCGGCGCGCGTATAAGCAAATTGCACGGTGATGCGCATGCCCGGGAAAGCCTTTTCCAGGCTCGGCGGTCGATAGCAGCGGCGTAATGCAGTAAAAATGTCATTGAGCGTATTCAATTCGCTCGCTGGTTTTTGCGGCTGCGCATTTCGCCGCAATTCATTTTGCGCCAACCAAAGAAAATCCGTCGTTGCAGACGCGAGCGGTGGACAAGCAACGTCCGTGGCCACCAAGGCGACAACGCCGAGGAGCGCACAAACCGGCCGCATGACATCCCCCGCTATTTGGCGTCGGCGGCGACTTGCATTTTCACGATCTTGTCGGGATCGGTGACCGAGCCGTTCTGCTCGGCCGCGCCCTTCTTGACCTTGTCGACTACGTCCATCCCCGACACCACTTCGCCGACCACTGTATATTGGCCGTTCAAGCCGGAATTGGTGCCGAACATGATAAAGAATTGCGAATTGGCCGAGTTCGGATCGGATGAGCGCGCCATGCCGACAATGCCGCGCACGAAAGGTACCTGCGAGAATTCGGATTTCAGTGGCGGATATTTCGAGCCGCCGGTACCATTACCGAATTGTCCGTCGCCAGTTTGTGCCATGAAGCCGGCAATGACGCGATGGAACGGCACATTGTTATAGAAGCCTTCACGGCTGAGCAGCTTAATGCGCTCGGCGTGCTTGGGCGCGATGTCGTTGCGCAGCTTGATGACGATGCGGCCACCTTTGGTGTCGAGCAGAATGGTGTTCTGCGGATCGAGACCGGCCGGCAGTTTCGGCGCCTGCGCCAGCGCAGGGCTGACGCAAACGAGTGCGCATACGACGGCGAGAACGCGGATCATGGAAGCTCCTAACTAACGGGAAAATTTCTTTTTCAGGCGCGCGGCGACGGATGCGGGCACAAAAGGAGAGATGTCGCCACCCATCCCCGCGATCTGCCGCACCAATGTGGCAGTGATCGGGCGCGCCATCGGCGAAGCCGGCAGGAACACGCTCTGCATTTCCGGCGCCATCGCCTCGTTCATACCGGCCATCTGCATCTCGTAGTTGAAATCGGTGCTG
>DATFVF010000264.1:0-7093 GCA_035260465.1 Pseudolabrys sp.
CTGAAACGCCATGAATTATTCGACCGACTTCCCGTCGATCAAAGATCGCGTGTCGGCGGAGGAGTGGCAGGCGCGTCTCGAACTCGCCGCCTGTTACCGGCTGATCGACGTCTATGGGATGACCGACCTCATCTATAACCACATCACCGCGCGCATCCCGGGCGAAGAAGACGTTGTGTTGCTCAACCTCTACGGTCTTCTCTACAAGGAAATCACCGCATCGAGCCTGGTGAAGATCCACGTCGATGGCGAGATCATCTGGAAGCCGGACACCGACTACGACATCAACAAATCCGGCTACGTGATCCACGGCGCCATCCATAAAGCCCGTCCGGACGTCGCCTGCGTGCTGCACACGCACACGCGCGCGGGGATGGCAGTCGCCGCAATGAAATGTGGCCTACTCCCGCTTTCGCAAACATCGATCCGCTTTGTCGGCCATATCGGATATCACGACTATGAAGGTCCGGCGCTCGAGCTCGACGAACGCGAGCGGCTGGTACGCGACCTCGGGCCGCACGAGGCCATGATCATGCGTAACCACGGCTTGCTTACCTGTGGCGCGACGATCCAGCAGGCGTTCAACACGATGTATCAGCTGGAGCTTTCGTGCCGTTCGCAGGTCGACGCGATGGCGGCGCGGACCGAGCTGACCATGCCGGGCGAAAACGTGTTGGCGCACACCGCCCACTTGTATCAGCCGGGCACGCGGCGCCCTTATGGTGTGCTGGAATGGCCGGCCATGCTGCGCCGGCTTGATGCCGAGCAGAATAACACCGGCTACCCGCCCTACTGGCATTAATCAAATTTCGACATTGGAGAGGCATCATGCCGACATTGCTATCTCGATTGATCATGGCCGCCGCATTGTTGCTGGCGCCCGTGGCTGCGGCGTTTGCCGACGACTACCCGAACAAACCGGTGCGGCTGATCATTCCGTTTCCGCCGGGCGGCAGCAACGATGTGGTCGGCCGCCTGGTTGCCCAACAGCTCAGCGTGAAATTGGGACAACAAGTGTACGTCGATAATCGTGCCGGAGCAGGCGGCACGCTTGGCAGCGAGGCTTGTGCGACCGCGGCGCCGGACGGCTACACGCTGTGCATTATATCCATCGCGCACGCGGTCAATCCGGCGCTTTACACGCTCAAATATGATCCGATCAAATCATTCACGCCGATCACCATCTTCGCGACGGGGCCTAACGTGCTGGTGGTCAATCCGACGGCGTCGATCAAAACGGTGAAGGACCTGCTCGCGCTCGCCAAAGAGAAACCGGGCGAACTTAACTACGCTTCCGCGGGCGTCGGCAGCTTCCAGCATTTGGGCGCCGAATTGTTCAAGCTGCAGGCTCACGTGAATCTTGTGCACGTGCCGTACAAAGGCGGTGGGCCGGCGATGCAGGACGTGATCGCCGGACACGTGAAGATCATGTTCTCTTCGCTGGTGCAAACCACGCCCTTCATTAAATCCGGACAACTCATTGCGTTAGGCACTGGTGGCGCCAAGCGCAGCCCCGTCCTGCCCGACGTTCCGACCATCGCCGAGGCCGGCGTGCCCGGCTATGTGGCGGACAACTGGTGGGGCCTCGCCGCGCCCGCTGGCCTGCCTGCGCCGATCCTGGACAAATTGTACAAGGCAACCCAAGAGTCGTTGAAAGCGCCTGAGTTGCAGGCGCAGTTCGAGCGCGAAGGCGCGGCGACAGTGCAAATGACCACGGCCGAGTTCGGCGAATACATCAAAGCCGAAATCGTCAAATGGGGCCGGGTGGTCAAAGAGGGAAACATTCACGCGCAATAGCGTCAACTGCACCTATGGCGCGCATGGGCCGGCGGCCGGTTCGCGGCTCCGGTCGAGCAGCCGGGCTCTGCGCGTAAGCCATTTTGAACTCTCATGATTTTGGGCTGCGCGGTCGCGCGGGCAAACTTTACCTAAGCTTTACGGCCCGTCGATATGTTTCCACTGCACGTTGGGACGACCCGCGGCATGTTAGTGGAAGGCGGCGGGAAGAATCCCGCCCAAGACAAGAAATGTCGCAGGCCGCGTCTGTCATATTCGAACTCGAAACTGTTCTGGCCGCAGGCCCGAACGATCGGCGTACTGAAATTCTCAAACGGATGACCGATCTGTTTCTTGGCGGTGCGGAAACTTTCAACAACGAGCAGGTCGGTTTGTTTGACGGCGTGCTCGCGCACCTGATCAAACGGGTCGAAACACAAGCGCTTGCGGAGCTCGGCGCCAGACTGGCGCCCGTCGGCAACGCGCCTCACGGCGTTATTCGCACTCTTGCCCGCCACGATGAAATTGCAGTCGCCGGACCCGTGCTGACGCAATCGCCGCGGCTTACCGACGGTGACCTCTTCGAAATTGCCGAGTCGAAAGGCCAGGGCCATCTCGGCGCTATCTCCGAACGCAAACGGCTGGCGTCAGCTGTGACCGACATCCTTATTCAGCGCGGCGACACAACCGTCGTGCGCAAGCTTTCACAAAATCAAGGCGCGGCCTTTTCCGACGGCGGCTATGTCTCATTGGTAAAGCGCGCAGAGACCGATGAGCGGCTCGCGGAAAATCTCGGCATGCGGCTGGATATGCCCCCGCAATTGCTACAGGACCTGATGTCGAAAGCCACCGAGACGGTCCGCGCGCGCCTGATCGCGGTTGTACCGCCGGAAAGTCAGGCTGCGATCCAGGAAGTTTTGTCATCGGTATCGGACAGAGTGATGCGTGACGCGTCAGCGCCACGGGATTTCAGTCGCGCAATCGCGCTGATCGACAAATTGCAGGGCAGTCGCCAACTCGACGAATTGGCAATCGCAGGCTTTGCCGAAGCAGGCCAATATGACGAGTTGGTGGTCGGACTCGCTCGCATCTGCGGGGGCCCTGCCGAACTGATCGATCGGCTGATGCAGAATGTTCGCTATGACGGCATTCTCGTTGCCTGCAAAGCCGCCGAGCTGCGCTGGCCGACCTTCAATGCCATTCTGAAGATTCGGCCGTACGAGGTGTCCGCCTCCGACATCACGCGGGTGCGGACAGATTTCATTAAGCTGTCGGTACCGACCGCTCGGCGCATGTTCCGTTTCTGGCTCCTTCGCGGCGTCGCGAAAACCGGCGCCTAACCCTCATTCCCCTGAGAAAAAGCGGCGTGCACACTGGTCTTGTGACGCGAATGTTATAATGTTACATTGGTTTGATGGCTCCAATGGGCACTCATTTCATGAAATGCGCTTCCGCGCTCGCTTTGGTCCTCGCATTTGGCCAGACGGCACCTGTGCGTGCCGCTGAAAACCAGATCGCTGTGGTGGCGGCGGAAAATTTCTACGGCGACATCGCCCGCCAGATCGGCGGCGAGCGGATTTCGATCGCCAGCATTATGACCAATCCGGACCAGGATCCGCATCTGTTCGAGACCACTCCTGGAATTGTGCGCCAGCTCGCAGGCGCACAGGTCGTGATTCTCAATGGCGCCAACTACGATCCCTGGATGGAGAAGCTCCTGGCCGCCGCGCCACGGCCGCGCCGTATAGTCATTAGTGCCGCACAACTCGTTGGCCGAAATCCGGGAGACAATCCGCATCTTTGGTATGATCCGGCGACAATGCCGGCGGTGGCGAATGCATTTGCTGATGCGATGACAAAGGCAGACAGCGCCCACGCATCGGATTATGCGACGCGGCTTAAGACAACTCTTGCCTCGCTCGAACGCATCAATCAGCGCGTCGCGCAGCTAAAAGCAAAGTACGCCGGGGCGCCCGTGACCGCCACCGAACCGGTTTTCGGCCCGATGGCGGAAGCGCTTGGGCTCACCATGCGTAACCAACGCTTCCAACTTGCCATGATGAACGACACCGAGCCGAGCGCGCGCGATATCGCGGCGTTTGAGAAGGATCTGAGAGAACACAAGGTAAAGGTACTGATCTACAACAGCCAGGTCTCTGAGAAGATGACCGAGCGACTACGCGACGTGGCCGTGAAGGCCAAGGTCCCCGTCGTCGGTGTCACCGAAACCATGCCGGCGAATGTCTCGTTCCAGGATTGGATCCTCGGTGAGCTGGACGCACTCGACAAGGCGTTGAGCGGACCAAATTCTTGAGCATCGTCGCCCTCGACCACGCCACGCTTCAAATGGGCGCCCGCGCCGTGCTGTCGGACGTCAGTTTCGACATCGGGATGGGTGAATTTATCGGCGTGCTTGGCCCCAATGGGGCCGGCAAGACCACGTTGATGCGGGCCATCCTTGGCCTGATTGTGCCAAGCGACGGCGCCGTGAAAGTGTTCGGCAGCAAGCCCGAGCGAGGCAATCCGGCGATCGGCTATCTACCGCAGGTGCGCACCGTGTTGCCCGATTTGCGGGTGCGCGGACGCGATTTCATCGCCAGCTCGCTCGATGGCGAGCGCTGGGGCTTGCCTTCATACAGCCGCCACGACCACGGCATGATCGAAGAGGCCCTCGATTCCGTAGGCGCGCGCGATCTCGCCACCCGCCCCCTGTCAGACATGTCGGGCGGTGAACGGCAACGGCTTTTGTTGGCGCAAGCGTTGATTGGCGCCCCAAAACTGCTGCTGCTGGACGAGCCGTTGATCAGCCTCGATGCACGTCACCAGGAAGTGGCGATCGACGTCGTTCACAAGGTCTGCCGCGAGCGAAAGATCACCGTGCTGTTTAGCGCGCACGAGCTTAACCAGTTGCTGGGTACGCTCGACCGGGTGCTTTATCTCGGCAACGGGCAGGCCGTGCTCGGGGGTGTCGATGACGTCGTGACTGCACCAGTCCTGTCGAAGCTTTACGGCACCGACATCCAGGTGGTGCGCGCGGACGGGCATATTTTCGTGATGTCGCGCGGCCGCGACGTCGAGCGCACCGATCACCTACACGACCATCACGCTCATGGCTCCGAGGACGGCCACCATCATCACTGACATGTTCGCCTACGAATTCATGACAAACGCCTTCGCCGCTGCCGGTATTGTCGCGGTGGTTTCCGGCTTCGTCGGCTATTTCCTGGTGATGCGCGGGCAAACCTTCGCCGGACACGCACTCTCACATATCGGCTTTGCCGGTGCGACCGGCGCCGGATTGATCGGCCTCGCCCCTCTTTGGGGCCTGCTGGCTTTCACCCTCACCGCCGGCATCGTGATGGGCGCTTTAAGCGAGCGCATCAGCAACCGCGACATCGCCATCGGCGTGGTGTTGTCGCTGGCGCTCGGCTTCGGCTTGCTGTTCCTGCACTATTATACGTCGTTCGCCACTCAGGCGACCGCGCTTCTGTTTGGAAACGTGTTGGCGGTCGATCATGCCATGATCGCGACACTCGCGGTGCTCGGCGCAATGACCCTGGCCGCACTCACGCTCATCATGCGGCCGTTGATTTTTGCCAGCCTTCAGCCGGAATTGGCAGAGGCCAAGGGCGTGCCACTGCGCTTCATATCGACCGCATTTCTCGCCATCGTGGCCCTCGCCGTGTCGGAATGTGCGCAGATCGTCGGGGTGTTGCTGGTATTCACGCTCATGGTCGGCCCACCGGCCGCAGCGCAGCGCGTGACCACGGGTCTGTGGAGCGGGCTGCTCGTATCGGCAGCGCTCGCGCTCGCCGAAGCCTGGCTCGGCTTGACGATGGCCTTTTACACCGATTGGCCGGTGAGTTTTTGCATCGCTCTCCTCAGCGCGTTCGGATATTTCACCAGCCTCGTGCTGACAACGCGCACACCGCACGCACATCACGCCTAAACGCAAACGGCCCCGCCGAAGCGAGGCCGCTACGAAACCGGCGAAAAGCCGTCGCGTTACATTTTGGCGCCTTTTTCCTTGAAAAACTTCACGGCGCCCGGATGCCACGGAATCGGCGAGTTTGCCACGACCTGGTTTTCGATCGTGAAGCTCGACGCATCCTTGTGCACGGCGACCAGATCGGCCTTTTTGTCGATGATCAGCTTGACGATGTTGTAAGCGTCCTCGTCGGACATCTTGTCGTTGGTCACCAGGATGTTCCACACCGCGGACACCTGATTGTCTTTGTCTTGCCCCGGATAGGTGCCGGCCTTGATCACTGCGGTCGAATACAGATTGTCGTATTTCGCATTCATCTTCGCGACGACATCGGAGTGATCGATCAGCTTGATCTTCGTGCCGGGTGTCGCAGCGAGGTCCGTCACACCCGCGGTCGGCAATCCGCCAACCCAGAAAAACGCATCGATCTTGCGGTCCTTGATCGCGTTCACCGATTCGGCGACCGAGAGGCGCTCGCGTTTCATGTCCTTGTCCTTGTCGAGCCCGGCCGCTTCGATGACGCGAAATGCCATCACTTCGGTGGCGCTGCCAGGCGCGCCGGTCGACACGCGTCTGCCCTTGAGATCCGCGAGCGTATTGACGCCGGTGCCTTCAATGGACACCACGTGCATGATGTTCGGATAGAGCACCATCAGCGTGCGCAGTGGCACCTTCGTGCCTTTGAACTTGTCCACGCCATTGAACGCATCGAGCGCAGCATCGGCCATTGAGAACGCGAGTTCGCTTTGCCCCGAATTGATGAGCTTGAGGTTATCGACCGAGCCACCGGTGACCTGGGCGGTCGCCTGCATGTTCGGAAAGGTCTTCGAGATCAGGTTCGCGAGCGCGCCGCCGATCGGATAATAGACGCCGCCGGTGCCGCCGGTGCCTATCGCGATCGCCCGCTGTTGCGCGGTGGCGGTGCCGAAAGCGAGAGCCGCCGCTAGAATTCCGGCGAATGCGCTTGTGAATCCTCGTTTCATGCCTTCCTCCCTGACTTTTCTTTCTTCAGCTCACCTCTTGGCATCGAGCTAGGCCGGGGCCGCCGCCGGGCGGCGGCTCATCCATTGCCAAACGAGCAGCGCCGCACCGAGCGCCAAGCCGAATGGCGCGGGGTGCGGAATATCCAGCCCGGTGATGTTTTCCATCATGGCTTCCAACAGGCTCGGGAATACCAACAATAGCCCTGTCACCAGGAATAGTCCGCGCTCGACCGGGGTGGTGCGGCGAAACGCCCAGTTTTGCGCGGCCACCGAAAGGGCCCCAAGGCCGGCGCCCGTCACTGCGGTGATCCAGACGATGTCCATGACCGACCCGTCTTTCGGGATT
>DATFVF010000265.1:0-2718 GCA_035260465.1 Pseudolabrys sp.
AAAAGCCGGGCCGATTCGATTTATCGACGCTCATTCCAAACTACCGCGCGATCTTCAACAACCCAATGGCGAAGTATTGCTTCGGCGCGGTCTTCATCGAAGCGATATTCTTGTTCGGAGTGTTTCCCTACATGGCCGTACTGTTGAACGCTGAAGGACACGCGCGCGCTTCAATCGCGGGGATCGTTCTTTCCGGTTTCGGTGTTGGCGGTGTCATTTACACTTTCATGGTCGCCTGGCTACTCGCGCATGTCGGCGAGCAGAGACTCATGGCTGCGGGCGGCATGGCGATGGGCTTCTGTCTCATCGTGATAGCGCTCCGATTGCCTTGGCCGGTCGAGTTCATAAATTTCATAGTCATGGGGTTTGGCTTCTACCTGCTGCACGGGTGCATTCAGGTTTACGTCACCGAGCTGGCACCGTCGGCTCGTGGCTCTGCGACCGCTGGACATTCGTTTTTCTTCTTTCTCGGCCAAGCGGCGGGTCCGGTTGTGTACGGCATTGGTTTGGCGAGTGTTGGTTTTACGCCGGTGTTGTTGGTCGGGGCGGCAGTATTGGCCGCTACTGGGTGGACGTGCGCACTGCAATTGCGGCGCCATGCCCCGGCGGTCTAGCCGCGCCCGCGGTAGGGCGCGACGCCCTGATTGGGAATCCAGACATCCTTGGGCAATTTTCCGCTTTGCCAAAATACGTCGATCGGCATACCACCGCGCGGGTACCAATAGCCGCCAATGCGCAGCCACTTCGGCTTGAGCAGGGCGACGAGTTTCTTGCCGATCGCTACAGTGCAATCCTCGTGAAAAGCGCCGTAGTTGCGGAAGCTGTTGAGGTAGAGCTTGAGCGATTTCGACTCAACCAAGTATTTCGCCGGCACATAGTCGATCACCAAATGCGCGAAATCGGGTTGGCTTGTAATCGGGCAAAGGGTGGTAAATTCCGGCGCGGTGAAACGCGCGACATAGTTCGTATCCGCGTGGGGATTGGGGACACGATCGAGGACTGCCTTGTCCGGCGATGCGGGGATTGGGCTCGGGCGTCCCAGCTGTAATCGTTTCTTGGCCATAGGCTTTTATCGCACGGTTTGCACCCCTTGGATGCCCGGTTCGTGCAGGGCATGACAAGGGGGTTGTCGATCCTGTAGAAGCCCAGCATCACAAGTCTGGATCCGCCCATGACCGCCATTACTGACATCATCGGCCGCGAAATCCTCGATAGCCGCGGCAATCCGACCGTCGAGGTCGATGTAATTTTGGAGGACGGCTCAAAGGGCCGTGCGGCGGTTCCCTCAGGCGCGTCCACTGGCGCGCACGAGGCGGTCGAATTGCGCGATGGCGACAAGGATCGGCATGGCGGAAAAGGCGTTCGCAAGGCGGTCGATGCAGTGAATGGCGAAATCTTTGATGCGCTCGGCGGCATGGATGCCGAGGCACAAGCCAAGATCGACGAGACCTTGATTGGTCTCGACGGCACGACAAACAAAGGCCGATTTGGCGCAAACGCCATTCTCGGTGTGTCGCTTGCGGTCGCCAAAGCTGCGGCTGTGGCCAAGAAGGAGCCGCTTTATCGTTATGTCGGCGGCACCGCCGCGCGCGTGCTTCCGGTACCCATGATGAATATCGTGAATGGCGGCGTGCATGCCGACAACCCGATTGATTTTCAGGAATTCATGATCATGCCGGTGGGCGCACCGACTTTCGCGGAGGCGTTGCGCGCCGGCGCGGAAATCTCCCATACGCTCAAAAGCCAACTAAAAGAGGCGAACTTAAACACCAATGTTGGCGATGAGGGCGGGTTCGCTCCAAATCTAAAGTCTGCCGAGGCGGCACTTGATTTCGTCATGCAAGCGATCACGAAAGCGGGTTACAAGCCCGGCGGGGATGTAATGCTGGCGCTCGACTGCGCTGCGACGGAATTTTTCAAAGACGGTTCGTACGTCTATGAAGGGGAAGGCAAGAAGCGCTCGAAGCAAGAGCAGGCGAAATATCTTGCCGACCTGATCGCGCGTTATCCGATCGTCTCAATCGAAGACGGGATGTCGGAGGACGACTGGGAGGGTTGGAAAATTCTCACCGATCTGATCGGAGCAAAATGCCAACTGGTCGGCGATGATTTGTTTGTCACAAATGTCACGAGGCTCGCCAAAGGAATCAAAGAGGGGATCGCTAATTCGATTCTGATTAAGGTCAATCAAATCGGCACACTGACCGAGACACTTGCCGCGGTCGAAATGGCACACAAGGCAGGCTATACCGCCGTGATGTCGCACCGATCTGGTGAAACCGAGGATTCGACCATCTCTGATCTGGCGGTTGCAACCAATTGCGGACAGATCAAGACCGGTTCGCTCGCCCGCTCTGACCGTACTGCCAAATACAATCAGCTGCTGCGCATAGAGGAGGAGCTCGGCCCGCAAGCGAAATATGCCGGACGCGACGCCCTAAAATCGCGGCGTTAGCAACGCCGAAATAGCCATCTTGCATTTGGCTGCGAATTTGCAGCAAATTGCGAAGGAAACCCGAACGCGAGAAGTTGCTATGGACCAGACAACAACCCTGTCCACTTACGATCGCCGCCGCGCGTCCGGCCGTCTGGCAAGTTTCGTCGCGCAGTCGATTGAGTCAGCCCGCGCGGTCGAAAAACCATTCTTCCACCTCGAATTCGACCGCGTATTTCCGGATGATACCTATGCGCAGATATTGGCGTTGATGCCGGAGTCCG
>DATFVF010000266.1:0-16818 GCA_035260465.1 Pseudolabrys sp.
TGATCGTCAAATAGCCGCCACCGACAGGAGCGGCTTTAGGGGTTGCGCGTGCCCACGCGGCAGAAATTTTCAAGCCGCCGACGGTGACGTCCTCGCCGTGCACCGGCGCAGTCGCCCATAGGGCAAAAACGAACGCGGCGACAAGCACGCCGCGCTTCATTGATGAACTCCTGAACTGTAATGCGGACGAGCGGCACATTTGCGGAAACGTTTATTCATCGTGCTGTCCGAAACCAAGGGTTCGTAATGACATGGGTGGAAGGCCTTTGGTGCATTAATTTTTGGAAATGCTGCTATGCCTTTCCTCGTTACATGTTTGCGCCGAGAGTCGAATGTCCACACCAGACATGTTATGCTGGCTCATGCCTGATCGGAACTCTTCTTCTCCCGACAGCGACCATCGCGTAGTCAGTTTCCGGCGCGGCGGCGCCCGCCCGCGACCGCCCGCAACCGCCCCCGTCGAAGATCTCGCGAAATACGAGCGCGACGAAGGGTCGGACGATTACGGGCATCGCATGATCGTGAACATCGCGGCATTTATTTTTGTAGTCGCGCTGATCGGCGCGGGAGTCTGGCTCGCCGATACCATGGCGTCGATGCGCAAGAACCAGGACTGCGTACTCTCGGGACGACGGGGTTGCAGCCCGGTCGAATTCACGAAAGAACGCTGGTAGAGGGATTCGGCTCCCGAAACGCAGTCCCCAGCCTGCAAACCCGCAAACGGGCCGCTAAGTGGCCGTCGCCATTGAACTTGTCCCGCTGCTTCGCTATACGGGCAGCCAATCGCTTGCCGTGGAAGTGCAGATGGAGGGGGCTATGGCGCGGCCTGGGCGCGTTGGCCGCCCGCTCGCCCAGAACCCCAAATCAACCAGAGAGTTACCGATGTCTTCGACGTTTGACACCATCGCCAATATCATCGCCGAAACCTGCGACATTCCGCGCGACTCCATCAAGCCGGAAAGCCACGCAATTAACGATCTTGGCATCGACAGCCTCGATTTTCTGGATATCGCCTTCGCTATCGACAAAGCGTTTGGAATCAAGCTGCCGCTGGAGCAGTGGACGCAAGAGGTCAATGACGGCAAAGCCACGACCGACCAATACTTTGTGCTTAAGAACCTGAGCGCCCGCATCGACGAGCTCGTCGCTGCCAAAGGGGCTTGAAGCGCGGTCACATGCGTCTGGAGTACTTTCAGCTGATCGACCGGATCGTCGACCTCAGCACCGCCGACTGCAAAATCAGAGCCGAGGCGACGGTTCCAATCACAAGCACAATCTTCGAGGGACATTTCCCCGGGTTCCCGTTGATGCCCGGTGTGCTTCTGATCGAGGCCATGGCGCAGACCTCGGGGTGGCTTGTGGTGGCTGTGAATCGTTTTAACCGCATGGCATTTTTGGCGGCCGTCAAAGATGCCAAGTTTCGCATGTTTGTCACGCCTGGCCAAAAGCTGTTGGTGGATGCAAAGCTGTCTCACGAAGGTTCCGGTTACGCCGTCACCGAGGCAAGCATCGCACTCGACGGCAAACAAATCTGTGACGCGACACTGACGCTTCGCGTGCTCGATTTTCCCAACGATGAAATGAAAATGCGTGTGCGGGAAACCGCCGCCCGCGTCGGCTTCCCGGCCGAGGTGCCGGCCGATGGCTAAGAGCTCCAGGGAGGTCTGGATCACCGGCATTGGAATTATTTCATGCCTCGGTGAAGGGCCTGACGCGCATTGGCAGAAGTTGATGGAAGCGCGCCCAAGCGCGGATGCAACCACGTTCGCGCCCTTCGTGGTCCATCCACTGGCGCCGATTAGTTTCGACGCACAAATCCCCAAGAAAGGCGATCAGCGCCAGATGGAAAACTGGCAGCGCATCGGCACCTATGCTGCCGGCCTTGCCCTCGATTCCGCCGGCGTGAAGGGCAACACCGATATCCTTTCCAAAATGGACATGATCGTTGCCGCCGGCGGCGGCGAACGCGATTTGACGGTGGATTCCAATATTCTGAGCGGCATACAGCACGCCGCAAATCCGGCGGCGTTTCTCAATGAACGGCTGATGAGCGATCTTCGCCCGACATTATTCCTGGCACAGCTTTCCAACCTGCTGGCTGGCAACATCTCGATTGTGCACGGCGTGACCGGCTCCTCGCGTACTTTTATGGGCGAGGAATCTGCCGGCATCGACGCGGTACGGATCGCACATGCGCGCATTGGTGCCGGACAAAGCGATATCGGCTTGGTGGGCGGCTCTTATAACGGCGAGCGGCCGGACTTACTCATGCTCTATGAGTTTGCCGGCCTCGCACTGAAGAACAAGTTTACGCAGGTGTGGGAACGTCACGACGGCAAGGGCGGTTTTGCCATGGCGTCGCTCGGCGCTTTTCTGGTCATCGAAGCGCGCGATCATGCTGAAAAGCGTGGCGCTAAACCGCTCGCCCGCCTGACCGCGGTCGTCTCGGACCGCGCCAACCGCCAGCCGGGCACGGTTACTCAAACGCTGTCCCGATTATGGGATCGAATCAAAGAAAAAATAAATGTCGGCCAATTGGCAATCTTGTCCGGCGCAACCGGTGCCAATCCAGCAACCGCCGAGGAACGTACCTTTTTGGAAAGTCATGCCGACCTTGCCGTTCGCGCTACGGGCTCATATCTCGGACACGGGTTGGAGCCTCAGTTCGCCATGAATATTGCCTTGGCCACGATCGCGTTGGGACATGGTAGTCTATTTCCAGCTTGCGACACGACGGGGCTCGAAAAGCCGATTAACGGGGCTTTGAGCCAAATCCTGGTGACCGGCGTCGGACATTGGCGGGGCGAAGGCCTCGCGCTGGTCGATCGGGCCAGCTAAGGAGAAAAAAATGGCAGCGGGCAAGGACAAATTGGGACGGCCGATTGTGGTGGTCACCGGCCTCGGTGTCGTCACTTCGCTCGGTGCCGGTAAAACCGAGAATTGGGCAAAGCTTACTGCCGGCGAATCCGGCATCAAGACCATCACGCGTTTTCCCACCGACGGGCTGAAAACGCGTATCGCAGGGACCATTGATTTTCTGCCACCCCAACCTTGCGCGGCTGCATTAACGGAATCGTTCGCTGAGCTCGCAGCCGAGGAAGCGATTACGCAATCCGCCCTTGGCTCGGCTGGTCAATTCCCCGGCCCACTTTTTCTGGCGGTGCCGCCGATTGAAATGGATTGGCCGCAGCGCCTCAAAATTGGCGCCAAATCCGGCGCAAACGATAAAGTCACCTATGCCGACATGCTGCGCGTGAGCGCAGAGTTTCCAGATTATCACCAACGTTTCCTCCTCGGTTCGGTCGCCGATAATTTAGCGGACAAGTTTGGGACACTGGGCTCCCCGATTTCGCTCTCCACTGCATGCGCTTCAGGCGCGACCGCAATTCAACTCGGCGTCGAGGCAATTCGCCGCGGCGAAGCCACCGCTGCCCTTTGCATCGGCACCGATGGTTCGATCAATCCCGAGGCGGTGATCCGGTTTTCGCTGCTGTCCGCGCTTTCAACCAGCAACGACGTGCCGCAATCCGCGGCCAAGCCATTCTCAAAAAACCGCGACGGTTTTGTTATGGCCGAGGGCGCCGGCGCACTCGTGCTGGAAAGTTACGACGCCGCCAAGGCGCGCGGCGCAACAATTCTCGGTGTGCTCGAAGGCTGCGGCGAGATGACAGATGCCTTTCATCGCACCCGTTCGAGCCCAGACGGCAAGCCGATCGTCGGCTGTATCGTCCACGCCATCAAGGACGCCGCTCTGACTCCGAACGACATCGATTATGTGAACGCGCACGGCACGAGTACGCCGGAAAATGACAAGATGGAATATCTCGGCTGCGCGACCGTATTTGGCGAACGCATGAAAAGCCTGCCGATTTCTTCCAACAAATCCATGATCGGCCATACGCTATCGGCGGCCGGCGCGGTGGAGGCCGTATTCACGCTGCTCACGCTGCAGCACCAGCGCATCCCACCCACCATCAATTACGCAATACCCGATCCCGCAATCCCGCTTGACGTCGTACCTAACGAGGCACGCGATGCGCGCTTGCGCCACGCTATTTCGAATTCATTCGGTTTTGGCGGCCAGAACGTTTCGTTGGTGATGGGGCTCGAGCCCGCCTGACGGGCGAGCGAGCCAATTCACATGCGCACGTTGAGACTGATCGCCGATCGCAAGTTGGAACTTGCCGATGTGCCAGCTCCTCCGCCGCCCGGCGCGGGCGAGGTGCAAATCCGCATCAAAGCAGTCGCACTCAATCATCTTGACCTATGGGGCTTTCGCGGAATGGCTTTCGCCAGGCGGCAGTTGCCGTTGGTGGTCGGCGCCGAGGCGTCCGGCGAAATCGCCTCTATCGGCAATGGCGTCACGGGCTTTAAGCCCGGCGACAAAGTGGTGATGTATGGCGCGATGACGTGCGGCCATTGTGCCGCCTGCCGCGAAGGCCGCGACAATTTATGCGAGAACGTCAAAGGCATTATGGGCTTCCACATCGACGGGTTCGCGCGCGACCTGATCAATTTACCGGCGCGACTGGTCATCCCCGTGCCTACGGGCGTTTCGTTGCGTGATGCCGCATGCGCGCCGATTGCGTTCGGTACCGTCGAACACATGCTGTTCGACAATGCCAAACTTAAACCCGGCGAGACGATCCTTGTGCACGCCGGCGGCTCCGGCATCGGGTCGGTCGCGATCAAAATGGCGAAAGCGCTCGGCTGCACCGTTATCACAACCGTCGGCGACGACGCCAAGGCGGAGAAGGCGAAGGCCCTCGGCGCCGATCATGTCATCAACTACAAAACCGAACGCTTCGAGGGTGTCACCCGCAAGCTCACCGCAAAAAAAGGCGTCGACGTTGTGTTCGAACACGTCGGCGGAGAGGGCTTCAACGCTTCCCTCCTCTGCCTCAAGCGCGGTGGGCGGCTTGTCACTTGCGGCTCCACCGCCGGCCCAACCGTGACTATCAACTTGATGCAGTTGTTCCAACAGCAATACAAGATACTCGGGTCGTTCGGTGCGTCGATGCGCAATATCCGCGACAGCCTGTCAAAGATCGCTGCGGGCATGGCGCCGATCATCGATACCGAAGTGCCGCTGGCCGAGTTCGAGCGGGGTCTGGAACGGATAGAAAGCCGGCAGGTGTTCGGCAAAGTCATCGTGAATTTCTAGCGCATGATCCCGAAAAGTAGGGACCGGCTTTCGGAAAAGACCATGCGCCATGTAAACACGGTCGTATTGCGATGAGGCGGATAACCCGGCGCCTGCGGCGCGGTTTCAAGCGCGCAAGCGATGCGCTCATCGCCGCGTTTGTGATCGGGCTGATCAAGGCTTTGCGCCTGACCAATCCCGACAAGATGGCCGATGTCGCTGGATGGACAACACGTACGATCGGCCCCTGGCTTCCTGAAAATCGAATCGGGCGCGCCAATCTCAAGGCCGCATTCCCGGAAAAATCTGACGTCGAGATCGACACGATCCTGCGCGGCTGCTGGGACAATCTGGGCCGCATGGGCGCCGAATTCGCCCATCTCGACCGGCTATGGGATTTTGACCCCGAAAATCCACAGCGCCGGGGGCGCATTGAAATTTTGGACGGCGATATCGAGCGGTTTCGTGACTTGCTATACGACGGCAAGCCGGCGCTCGTGTTTGCCGCCCATCTCGGCAATTGGGAATTGCCTGCGATCTGCGCCGCCACATACAAACTCGATAGTGCGGTGCTTTATCGCCGTCCCAATGTCGCGCGCATCGACGAATGGCTGCGCCAGACTCGCACCGCCAGCATGGGCGAACTGATCTCGACCGGGCTCGATGCCCCTGTGAAGATGGCGGAGGCGATCAAACGCGGCGCGCACGTCGGCATGCTGGTCGACCAGTATTACGTACGCGGCGTGCCGGTGACTTTCTTCGGGCAACGCACCGTGGCCAATCCCCTGATCGCGCGGCTCGCGCGCCATTTCGACTGCCCCATCCATGGCGCCCGTATCATTCGCCTCCCCGAGCACCGCTTCCGCGGCGAAATGACCGACGCGATCACTCCTGCGCGCGATACCGAGGGCAAAGTCGATGTCGCCGGCACGATGCAGATCATCACCACCGTAATCGAAGGGTGGATCCGCGAGCACCCGGAACAATGGCTGTGGCTGCACCGCCGATGGCGGCCGAACGATCAGCGGCCGATCAGTGCCCGGTCTTGATTTTCGTCCACAGCCGGTTCAGCAGGCGCTGCACCTTCTGATCACGCGCGCCGACGGTGTAGAGCCCGCTCATGGTCGCGGCGTCAGGATAGACGCTCTTGTCGTCCAGCACCGTCTTGTCGATGAATTTCTGGCTCGACAGGTTACCGTTGGCATAAGCGACCAGATTGCTGTTTTTCGCCGCGACCTCAGGCCGTAACAGATAGTCGATAAAGGCGTGCGCTTCGGCGACGTGGGCCGCATCCTTCGGAATGGCGAGATTGTCGAAAAACATCTGTGCGCCCTCCTTCGGAATGGAATAGCCGATCTCGACGCCATTCTTGGCCTCCGCAGCGCGCCGCTGCGACTGCTTGATGTCACCGGACCAGCCGACCACAAGGCAGATTTCCCCTCCGGCCAAAGCGTTCAGATATTCCGACGAATGAAATTTTCGCACGAGCGATCGGATTTTCATCAAGAGCTCGCCCGCCTTCTCTAGATCTTTCGGATCAGTGGAATTCGGATTGAGACCGAGATAGTGCAGCGCCGCCGGCATGATGTCGTCGGCGGAGTCGAGCATGTGGATGCCACAGTTTTTAAACTTCGCCAGATTCTCCGGCTTGAATACGATATCCCAGCTGTCAATCGTACCGCTGGGGCCGAGCCGCTCGCGCATCGCTTTCACGTTGTAGCCGATACCGGTGGTGCCCCACATATAGTTGACGGCGTACTGATTGCCCGGATCATAGACCGCGAGCCGCTTGGCGATATCCGGCCAAACATTACCGAGATTCTTGAGCCGGCTTTTGTCGAGCTTCTGGAAGACGCCGGCCTTGATTTGCCGCTCGAGAAAATAGGCGGTTGGCACAACGACGTCATAGCCGGATTTTCCGGCGAGCAATTTGGTTTCCAAAGTCTCATTGGCGTCAAAAGTGTCGTACTGGACTTTGATGCCGGTCTCCTTGGTGAAGTCCTCAAGGACTTTCGGGTCGATGTAATCCGACCAGTTGTAGACATTGACCATGCGCGGGCCCTGCGCGTCAGCCACGGCGACACCGACGGCGCCCAGGCTGACGGCCAGAGCAGCGATTCTCAAAGCGCGGCGCATAGGAAGCCTCGGATCGATGCGGTGATTCAGGTTTTGGTCGGAAGGCCGGCCGCCTTCCAGGCGATAATGCCGCCGGCAAGATGCGCGCTATATGGAAATCCCGCGTCCTGCGCCGCAACCGAAGCGGTGATAGAGCGCCGCCCGGATCGGCAAGCAAACACGACTTGTTTGCCCTGTGGATCGGGAATCGCGGCCGGGTCGAAACACGACAGCGGCACGATCACCGCATCAGGGTAACTTTCAACCGAAGTCTCGTTCGGTTCGCGCACATCGACAAGTAACATTCGACCGGCGCGCAATCCCGCGGCGACCTGCTCGGGCGTGAGGTTCGTTACCTCATCGGCGCGCGGCATTTCGTCGGCCATTACCGAAACTCCGTTACCCAATAATAGCCAGTTTTAGCCGGAAATTCGGCGTGCTGCACCAGTCTTTTCGTGAATCCATTTCTAAATCGTCACCTGCGTACCGACCTCCACCACGCGACCGGTGGGGATTTGGAAATAGTCGGTGGCATCGTTCGCGACCCGGGTAAGCCCGATAAACAAGCGGTCTTGCCAATGCGGCATGCCCGAATGGGCCGCGGGCTTGAGTGCCCGGCGCGACAGGAAGAACGACGTCGACATGATGTCGAACTGCCATCCGAGCTTGCGGGCAATCGCCAACGCCTTCGGAACGTTCGGCGTTTCCATAAAGCCGAAGCGCAGCACCACCTGCGAGAAGGTTTTGCCCACCTGCGCGATGCGGACGCGCTCGGCCGGGTCGACCCGCGGAGTGTCCGCGGTCTCGATGGTGAGAATGACGTTCTTCTCGTGCAAGACCTTGTAGTGTTTGAGACTGTGCAATAGTGCGGTCGGGGCGCTCACCGGGTCGCTGGTGAGGAACACTGCGGTTCCCGGCACGCGCGCCGGCGGGTTCTTTTCCAGGCTTTTGACCAATGATTCGAGCGGCGTTTCCTGGCGGCGCGTTTTTTCTGACAGCAGCCGGCTGCCGCGCCGCCATGTGTACATCACGGCCATCACCAGAGCGCCGAGCGCCAGCGGCATCCAGCCGCCTTCGACAATCTTGAGGAGGTTGGCGGCAAGGAACGTTAAATCGATGAACAGGAACGGCAGCATCAGTGCCAGCGCCGCGATCAAAGGCCAGTGCCAGACCCGTCGTATGACGATGATCGACATCATGGCTGTTACGACCATAGTCCCGGTAACCGCAATGCCATAGGCGGAAGCGAGGGCGCTTGAAGAACGAAACAGCGCCACCAGCAGAAGTACGCCGATCAGCAGCAGCGTGTTCACCCGTGGCATATAGATTTGTCCGAATAGCGATTCCGATGTGTGGCGGATTTCCAGGCGCGGCAGCAGGCCGAGCTGAATCGCCTGGCGCGTGAGCGAATAGGCGCCGGTGATCACTGCCTGGCTCGCAATCACAGTGGCGGCGGTGGCAAGTATCACCATCGGCAGCAGGGCCCAATCCGGGAAAAGCAGGAAGAATGGATTCTCGACAGACTTCGGATCGGCCAAGACCAATGCGCCCTGCCCGAGATAGTTGAGAATGAGTGCGGGCAGCACAATGACCAGCCAGGCAAATCGAATCGGGCCGCGGCCGAAATGACCGAGATCCGCGTAGAGCGCTTCCGCACCGGTCACGACCAGGAACACGGCGCCGAGCGTATAAAATCCGACGATGCCGTGATGGAGGAGAAAACTGATTCCGTACCAGGGATTGAACGCGAGCAGCACCGTCAAATTTTTTGTAACATGCCAGATGCCCGCCGCCGCAATGGCTGCAAACCAGAAAAGTGTAATTGGACCAAAGAAAGTGGCGACGCTCGCGGTGCCGCGCGACTGAACCATGAACAGCAGGACGAGAACGAGAACCGTCAGCGGGACTACATAGGCGTCGAATGCCGGTGTCACGACTTTCAGACCTTCGACCGCCGAAAGCACCGAGAGTGCCGGAGTAATGATTGCATCGCCATAAAACAGCGCGCCGCTGATTACGCCGAGCAGGATGACAATGCCGCCGCCGCGCGCGAGCGACCGGGAAGCAAGGGCCATTAAAGCAAGCGTGCCACCCTCACCCTTGTTGTCGGCGCGCAACAAAATGAGCACGTATTTGGCAGTGACTACCAAAAACAGAGCCCAGAGAATTAACGACAGGATGCCGAGGACGATGGGCTCGCTGACGGCGTTGCCAGACCCAGTCGCTGCCAAAACCGCCTCGCGCAAGGCATAGAGCGGGCTGGTACCAATATCGCCATACACCACGCCAATGCTCCCGAGCGTCAGCGCCCAGAAGCTGGTTTTCGCGACCGCTTCGCCGCCGTCATGGGCTGCGACCGAGCTGCCGCCGGCGGCGGCAATCCTTTGTGACATGGAGTGTTGGCCTGAATGTTTTGCTTTTTTGCAATGCAAAATGTCGGTGGGTCGCGGCTTATAACGCCGAGGCTACCGGTCCGGCATACGCATTTGCGCAATTCAGCATCTCGAGCCATGCGAAAATTGCAGGATGGAGCTAGTATTTCGTCAGTAAATCAATGAGTTAGTGAACGAAGGAGATCGATCGCGCGCATTTTTGCAGTGCAGACATCAAGATTACACCGTCACTTGGGTGCCGACCTCGACCACCCTTCCAGTCGGAATTTGGAAGAAGTCGGTCGCGTCGCTCGCCGACCGCGCCAGCGCGATGAAGAGATGATCCTGCCAGGATGGCATCCCCGACTTCGCTGACGGTTTGAGCGCGCGCCGCGACAGGAAAAAAGACGTCGACATGATGTCAAATTGCCAGCCGTGCTTGCGCGCGATCGCAAGTGCCTTCGGCACGTTCGGCTGTTCCATGTAGCCAAATTTCAGCGATACGCGAGAAAAGTGCTTCGACATCGGAGTGATCAATACCCGATCTTCTTCGGGCACGCGCGGCGTGTCCGCGGTGATGATCGTGAGAATCACATTGCTCTCATGGAGCACTTTGTTGTGCTTGAGATTGTGCAGCAACGCCGTCGGCGCGAACCCCGGATCGCTGGTGAGGAAGACGGCTGTGCCCGGCACAAAATGCGGCGGCTTTTTCTCCAAACTGCGAAATAAGGTGTCGAGCGGCACTTCCGTGCGCCGGGTTTTGTTGATCAAAATTCCGGTGCCACGACGCCAGGTCAAAATCAAAAGGACCATGCTTGCGCCAAACAGAAGCGGCGCCCACGCACCTTCGAACAATTTGAGAAAGTTGGCAGAGAAGAAAATTACGTCTACGACGACAAAAGGCGCGATGAGGAGCAAGGTTTGCCAGAGAGGCCAGCGCCAACCTCTCCAGATCACCACAAAGGCAAGGAGCCCATCGACCACCATGGTTGTCGCGACCGCAATGCCGTACGCGGAAGCAAGCGCGCTCGAGGTCCGGAATAATCCAACCAACAGCAGAACCCCGATCATCAACGCGACCGTCACGCGCGGAATGTAGATCTGGCCAACGTGCGAAGCCGAGGTGTGCAGGATGGCGAGCCGTGGCAACAAGCCAAGCTGGATAGCCTGGTGCACGAGTGAATAGGCACCTGTGATGACTGCCTGACTTGCAATCACCGTTGCAGCAGTTGCCAGCACGACCATTGGCAACAGGAGGGTCTCTGGCACGAGGCGATAAAACGGATTTTCGATCGCCCCCGGGTCGGCCAGCACTTTTGCGCCTTGTCCAAAGTAATTGATCAAAAGCGCAGGCAGGACGAGACTGAGCCAGGCGATCTGGATGGGCTTACGCCCGAAATGGCCGAGATCGGCGTAAAGCGCCTCGCCCCCGGTGACGACCAGGAATACTGCGCCGAGCGTGACCAAGCCGATTGCGCCGTGATGCACAAGAAACTCAATGCCGTAATACGGGTTGATGGCGGCAAGAACGGTTGGATCGTCGCGGATATGCAAGGCGCCTGCGACTGCGATCGACAAAAACCAGACGACCATGATCGGGCCGAACATCGCCGCCACCTTGGCGGTTCCTCGGCTCTGGGCAGCAAATAACCCAATCAGAATGATGACCGTGAGTGGCGCGACAAATTCGCCGAACGCCGGACTTGCAAGTTTCAGCCCCTCGACTGCGGATAACACCGAAATTGCCGGAGTAATCACGGAGTCGCCCAGAAACATGGAAGCACCGATCACACCGAGGATGAAGACGAATGCGGTCCGCCTGCCAAGCGCGCGCGTTGCCAGCGCTGTCAGCGAAAGCGTGCCCCCCTCGCCGTTGTTGTCGGCGCGCAGCAGGATGAGGACGTATTTGAGGGTCACCGTTATGATGAGGGCCCAGACGATGAGCGAAAGCACACCGAGCACGATGCCCCGTGTAACAACATGGTTCGTGCTGGCAGCGATTGCCGCTTCGCGAAAGGCGTAGAGAGGGCTTGTCCCGATGTCGCCGTAGACGACCCCGACGCTGCCGAGCGCGAGAGCGAAAAGTCCCGGAGGCGCGTCTTGGCCTGTATGCGCGGCCGTCATTTCTTTCGCGCCGTCACTCATTGAAATTAGCTGTGGTCCGCGCTGCTCGAATTGAAGGCGGGCCTTATATCATTGTGGTGGGCTGGAGAATACCGCGCTTTTTTCTGAATCGGTTAGGCCGACCCGCGGTTGTACATGGTCAGGGCGTCAAATTCTCCGGCAGCGGCGGCTCTTCCCGCATCAAAGTGATGGTAACGCGGCGGTTCGGCGACATGGAAGGGTCGTCCGGGAACAGCGGATCGGTGTCGGACTTCCCCGCCACCATGAAGATATTCCCGGGTGGCACACCTTCTGCGTCCAGAATCTGACGAACGGCATTGGCGCGGTCGGCCGATAGTTCCCATGGACCGTAGCCCGGCTTCGAGGGCACCTTGCTGGAAGCGGTGTGTCCAACAATCGAAAGCCGATACGGCATCGCTTTGAGCTGCGGCGCGATCTTCTGAATTATTTTTCTGGTGCGCTCGAATGGCTCTTTGGCTCCATCCGGGAACATCGAACGACCGTCCTGATCGACGATCTCGATGTTGAGCCCCTGCTTTGTTTCCTCGAGCATTATGTGCTTCGAAATATCGCTGATCTCCGGCATTTCCTGCAAGGCTTGCCGTAACGAAGCGGACGCAAGCGAGAATTTGCGATCTTCCTTGAAGCGGGCGCCAAAAGTGCGCTGACGGTCGCTGTCCTCCGGCGACGGTGTGGCTGAAGCCTCCGCGGGATCGATATGCGCCGAATTTTTGAGCCTGGGACGCGTCGGCAAGCCGAGAACTTCGATGATGCCGGAATATCGCACGCGATCCTGGACGCCGAAGGCGTCGCGCATCGAACCGGCAACAACCTGAAGCTTGGCTTGGTCTTGCGTGGAAAAGGCAACCAGCATCACGAAAAAGCTGACCAACAAGCCCATCAGATCGGCGAAGGTAACGAACCACCCGTGACCGCCGCCGTGACCTGCATCCTTGCGCCTGGCCATTTTCTATGGCTCGGAACCGAGCCGCATCATGCGGCCACTGGCTCCGCCTCTTCCTCTTTTTCCACGTCTTCTTCAGTGTGGCGATGCTTCTCGGGCAGGTAAGCGAGCAACATCTCGCGCACCAAAGTCGGACTTTTCGCTTCACGGATCATCAAGATGCCGTCGATGATCAAAGTACGGTTGATTTCCTCGTCCACCAGCTTGAGATGCAGCTTGTCGGCGATCGGCAAGCAGAACATGTTGGCCAGAGCTGCACCGTAGAAAGTCGCCAAAAGTGCGCCCGCCATGAACGGACCGAGCTTCGACGGGTCGGTCATGTTGGCGAACATCTGCACCATGCCGATCAAGGTACCGATCATGCCGAAAGCTGGCGCGCAGTCGCCGACCGCGCGGTAGATCTTCTGGCCCTCGTCAAGATGGGTGAGGAAGTTGTCGCGGTCGCGCTCAAGATTGTCGCGGATGAAATTGCCGTCGTAACCGTCCGCGACGAAGCGGACACCTTTGGCGAGGAAGGGATCTTCGATCTCGACCTTTTCCAGGCCAATCGGCCCCGACTTGCGGGCAATCTCGGCCAAGCCCGCCAATTCATCGACCAATTCGCGTTGGCTCATACGCCGCAATGTGAAGGCGAACTTGGCGCCCAGCGGCAGCCCGTGAAAAATAGAGGCAAGCGGGAAGCGGATCAGCGTGGCAGCGAAGGACCCGCCGAAAATAACGATGAATGCATGTTCGCTGACGAACATCTGCAGGTCGCCGCCCATCATAATCACGAGGCCGACGACAGCGACACCGCACAGCAGACCTAGACCGGTCGCAATATCCATTACTTCCCACCCAACGCGTACGCATTCCCGGAACAAACGCTTCCCGTAACGACCCTAGACTGGCGCTGTTAAGAGGGGGTAAAGGCTAACCGTTCGTGAAAGAAAAACGCTCGGAAGGGCCCGCCAACCGCGGCCCGCCGCTGAAAAACTTCAAAAATTGCTACAAAACCGGCGCCGAATGACCAATAGTCCCCGTTCCGGGCCATAAAAAGAAGCGGAGGAGTGCGACCCATGCGTGAGATCGGCCATTTCATAGGCGGCAAGACAGTAAAGGGCGGCTCCGGGCGGTTCGGCGATGTCTTCGATCCCAACACCGGCGAGGTCCAGGCGAAGGTTGCGCTCGCCAAACACTCCGAGGTCGAACACGCCATTGCCAACGCCGCGGCGGCACAACCGGGTTGGGCGGCGACGAATCCGCAACGTCGCGCCCGAGTCATGTTCAAGTTTCTCGAGCTCATTCAGAAAGAAGCTGACGCGCTTGCCAAGCTACTCTCCTCCGAGCACGGAAAGACCATTCCCGACGCGCGCGGCGACATCCAGCGAGGCATCGAGGTGGTGGAGTTCGCCTGCGGCATTCCGCATTTGCTAAAAGGCGAGTTCACCGAAGGTGCCGGGCCCGGCATTGATCTCTATTCTGTTCGCCAACCGCTCGGTGTGGTCGCAGGGATAACGCCATTTAATTTCCCGGCGATGATTCCGATGTGGAAGTTTGCGCCGGCGATTGCTTGCGGAAATGCATTTATCCTTAAACCGTCGGAACGCGATCCGTCCGTGCCGATGCGCCTCGCCGAATTAATGGTCGAGGCCGGACTGCCCGCCGGCATTCTCAACGTGGTCAATGGTGACAAGGAAGCGGTTGACACGCTGCTCACCGATCCGCGCGTGATGGCCATCGGCTTCGTCGGATCGTCTGCAATCGCCGAGTACATCTATTCAACCGGCTGCGCGCACGGCAAGCGCGTGCAGTGTTTCGGCGGCGCCAAGAACCATATGATCGTGATGCCTGACGCAGATATGGACCAGGCTGTCGACGCATTGGTCGGCGCAGGCTACGGCTCGGCGGGCGAGCGTTGCATGGCGGTATCGGTAGCCGTGCCCGTCGGCAAAAAAACCGCAGACATTCTGGTCGAGAAACTCATCCCGCGCGTTGAAAGTCTGAAGATCGGACCCTCCAACGACCCGCAAGCCGATTACGGGCCGCTGGTAACCAAGGCGGCGCTCAACCGCGTCAAGGATTATGTCGAAGTTGGCGTCAAGGAGGGCGCCAAGCTGGTCGTCGATGGCCGCGGCTTCAAGCTTCAGGGCTACGAGAACGGCAACTTCATGGGCGGTTGCCTGTTCGACGATGTGACGCCGAACATGCGGATCTACAAGGAAGAGATTTTCGGCCCGGTCCTGTCTGTCGTTCGCGCCAAGGACTACGAGGAGGCCGTACGGCTGCCATCCGAGCACGAATATGGCAACGGCGTCGCCATCTTCACGCGCGACGGCGATACCGCGCGCGATTTCGTCAATCGCGTTCAAGTCGGCATGGTTGGAGTGAACTTCGCTATTCCGGTCCCACTCGCGTACCACACCTTCGGTGGCTGGAAGCGCTCGGGATTTGGTGATCTCAACCAGCACGGGCCGGATTCAATACGCTTCTATACCAAGACCAAGACCATCACCTCCCGATGGCCGACCGGCACGAAAGAAGGCGCTGAATTCGTGATCCCGACCATGAAATGAGGCGTGCCGGGACATGACCTCCGTCAGGGCCGCAATAGGCGTCCTTGTCGTCCTCACGCTGACGGGCTGCGCCGGCGAGCAGTTATCATTAGGCTCATCCGCGCCGACGCCGGCGCCTGCGGATGCTTCCCTCGCTGGCCGCTGGATATTGTCCGCGCCGAACGCTCCTTCCTGTGGTCTCGAATTCCGCGGTGGACCCGGCGCGCGCAATGGCAACGTCGCGCCGGACGGCGGCTGCCCCGGCAATTTCTATACGAGCCGACACTGGGCAATGGAGAGCGGTTCACTTACGATCACGGATAGCGAAAATGAGCTGCTGGCGCAGTTCAAACTCGATGGCGGCCGGTTCGAAGGCCAATCAGCAAGCGGCACGCCGGTCGCGCTCAGCCGCTAGAACGCATTTACGATTGGAAATCTCACGGCCGAATATCGCGAACGGACGTAAAGAGGCCACGCTGAAAATCAAAAGGGACCACTCCCCTGATTGGGGGATGGAAAGGGGCCAGCACCCGCGCTTACGATCTCAGATGGCGAAAATGATTCGCTGGCGCAGTTCAAACTCGATCGCGGCCGGTTCGAGGGGCAATCAGCAAGCGGGCTGCCGGTCGCACTCAGCCGCTAGAACTCATTTACGATTGGAAATCCGATGGCCGAATTTCAGCTTTATTGTTTTGCCCAATCCGGCAATGCCTATCGCGCCGCGCTAATGCTCAATCTGATCGATGCTGACTGGCAGCCGGTGTGGATCGATTTTTTCGGAAAAGGCGTTCAGCGTACGGCCGAATATCGAACGGACGTGAATGAGATGGGTGAAGTGCCCGTTCTGGTTCATGGACAGAAAAAGCTGACCCAGTCGGGCGTGATCCTGACTTATCTTTCGAAACTAACCGGCAGGTTCAGGCCGGAAGGCGACGAAGAGGAGCTCGAAGCGCTGCGCTGGATCATTTTCGATAATCAGAAGGTCAATGGCTTCCTCGGTCCATTTCGTTTCTTAAAGAACTTCGCAAAGCCGCCGGGCGATCCCGTAGTCCTTGCGTTTCTGAAGGGCCGCATCGACGCCAATCTTGCAATCGTCAACAAACGGCTGACCGAACGGAAATTTCTTGTCAGCGACAAGCCAACCATCGCCGACATTTCGATGGCCGGCTATCTTTACTATCCGTCCGAGGAATTCGGATTCGACATCGCCAAGAACTATCCCGCAATCGGTTCCTGGCTTGAGCGGCTGAAGGCGCTGCCCGGCTGGGCGCACCCCTACGATCTCATGCCGGGTTATCCGTTCGGTAAGAACTGACGTCAGTTCAGGCGCGACGGCCGGTCTTTTTCAACATCCCGGCCAACCGTGGCCTCGTGTGGAAATGCGGCATCGGCAGTCGTCGTAGCAGCAGCGGTGTCCTTGCGTTGGTATTCACGATAGGACAGCCAGCCAAGCGGCAGACAAGCCAGATAAGCGAGTGTGCCGACGGTGAGCACCTGCCACGGATAACTCACCAGCAATGCAAAAAACAAAACGACCGTGACAAAAACCGGCAACACCATTTCCGG
>DATFVF010000267.1:0-3956 GCA_035260465.1 Pseudolabrys sp.
CTCTCCTGTTTTTCATCTGCTACGCAGCCACCGCGAGTTACAATATTGCATCGCTGTGGGTTGGCAGCGGTGGTGGAACGCTATCCTTTGACGGCTTCTTTCAGATTTATCCAAGCGGCGTGCTGTGGACCCTGACTGTAGAACTCACGTTCTATGCTGCAATCCCAATTGCGGCATTGATGAAAAGCCGCGCCAGCCAGACCATTTTGATAGCTGCAGCTTCCGCCGCGTCTTTCGCTTTCCAGAAATTCCTCGGTCCAGATTCTCGCCTGACCGTAACCATCACGATTGCGCCATATTTCTGGATTTTCGGAATTGGAATGCTGTTCCGACTTTGGTCCGTGCCGACACGCTTGATTCGATCCGCTATCCTGCCGTTGCTCGCTGCCTTCATGCTGTTTGCGTCGCTGCGGCACTTTGCGACATTCGAATGGAAATCTGCCCCTTCAGGCTACGATGCATTTCAAACCGCACTTCTCTGCGCCTTGGTGCTATGCATTGGCGTAAGCCCCATCTTGAAAAGCAAAACGCTGGCGCGGAATGACACCTCCTACGGCATCTATCTTTACCACATGCTGATCGTCACGGCGCTTATGAACATACCGGAAGCTGATCGTTCGCAGTGGCTGATATTAGTCGTTTCGATCGGTGCAATTCTGGCCGGGCTGTGTTCTTGGCACTTGATTGAACGCCCGATGATGATGTTCGCTCGGGGCGCTAGTGAGTCTCGATAGGTTACATCACTCGCACGATATAGTTGCCGGAGCCGCGACCGCCAAACGCGCCCTTGCAGCGCGCCGGCTGCAGCAGCGGCTTAAACACTTTCGCTGTCGCGATTTCCAGGGTGAACAATGACGCGCTCTATTCTATGAATCGGTTTGAGTTTGCCGTCATCGCCCCTCTCTAGCGGTTTGGAGGCCTTGCCCCAGCCGGTAGCAACGCATTTTCATTCATCGGGGAGAGATGGCACCGGTCCATCAACCTAGATTTTTGCAGTGCACTATGAATTTCATGTTAGCCATCGCGGCGAGTCCGAAAAGTGCTAAGATCGAGGCGTCGTTCGATGCCCTTATCGCGCGAACAGCCTTCTTCGGCCTTGATCCGGATCCGCGTTCTCTGCTTAAGAACGACCAACAATACGAGCCGGCTAATTTTGCGCGGCTTTTGGAGGAATACGATGAACGTGCCGGCCCGCGCGACTCCGCGCCCACAGCCTTCCGAAATGCCGCACGGTCTGGCGCTGCTGCGCGATCCGCTGCTCAACAAGGGCACCGCCTTCACCGAGCAGGAGCGCGACGCACTGGGATTGCGCGGCTTCCTGCCGGCGCACGTATTTTCGATGCAAACCCAGGTCGCGCGCGTGATGGCCAATCTGCGCGAATTGCCCAGCGACCTCGCCAAATACGTGGCGCTGAACGAGTTGCACGACCGCAACGAAGCGCTGTTCTTCCGCGTCGTGTGCGACAACATCGATGAAATCCAGCCGCTGATCTACACCCCAACGGTGGGCCTCGCCTGCCAGCGCTTTGGATACATCTTCCAGCGGCCGCGCGGCCTGTTCATCGCAGCCAGCGATCGCGGCCGTATCGCCGAGCTTCTGGCCAATTGGCCCTATTCGACCAAACTCATCGTCGTCACCGACGGCGAGCGCATCCTGGGCCTCGGCGACCTCGGCGCCAACGGCATGGGTATTCCGGTCGGCAAGCTGTCGCTCTATTCCGCCTGCGCCGGCATTCATCCAGAACTCTGCCTGCCGGTGGTGCTTGATGTCGGCACCAACAACGAGGCACTGCTCAACGATCCCTATTATATCGGTATGCGCCAGCGGCGCCTGAGCGGCGCGCCCTATGACGAGTTCGTCGACGAATTCGTCACCGCGGCGCGCGAGACCTTCCCCGGCGTCATGATCCAGTTCGAGGATTTCGCCAATCACTCGGCCTTCCGTCTGCTGCACAAATACCGCGATATCATTCCCGTCTTCAACGACGACATCCAGGGGACGGCTGCGGTCGCGCTCGCAGGCCTGTTCTCGGCGTTACGGGTCACCGGTGGCAAACTCACGGACCAGACCGTGCTTTTCCTCGGCGCGGGCGAAGCCGCAACAGGGATCGCCGACCTCATCGTTTCGGCCATGATAGCCGAAGGGTTGACCGAAGCCGAAGCCATCAGGCGTAACTGGCTGGTTGATTCACGCGGCCTCGTCGTCAAGGATCGCGCCGGCCTCACCGAGCACAAGCTTCGCTACGCGCACGATCAGGCGCCGATCGGCGATTTTCTGACCGCGATCAACGCGCTCAAGCCCACCGCGATCATCGGCGTCGCGGCGGTTGGCGGCGCATTCACGCCCGAAGTGCTGCAGACCATGGCCGGGCTCAACGAGCGGCCGATCGTGTTTGCACTCTCCAATCCGACCTCAAAGGCAGAGTGCTCCGCCGAGGAAGCCTATCGACACACCGGCGGCCGCGCGCTGTTCGCATGCGGCAGCCCCTTTGATCCAGTAAAACTCGACGGCAAGACTTTCGTGCCGCGCCAGGGCAACAACTCCTACATCTTCCCCGGGGTCGGCCTTGGCGCAACGGCGTGCGGCGCAAGGCTGGTCACGGACGAAATGTTCATGGTTGCCGCCCACGCGCTGGCGCAGCTCGTCAGCCAGGAAGATCTGGCGCAGGGCAGCCTTTATCCGGCGCTGCCGCGGATCCGTGAAGTCTCCGCCCGCATCGCCGAGGCGGTCGCCGTTGTTGCCTACAATAACGGTCTTGCGACCGGACATGCCCCGAACGACATGGCGGCGTTCATTCATTCGAAGATGTACGATCCGCATTATTGAGCGCGCGGGCCTTCGGGGCGACGTCGTCCGGTTCGGCATGCTGATCCGTGGCGAAATCCGGTACGGCGGTGCGGAAGGGATGGCCGGGAAATCGGTCCGCTCGCTGTCGTGTCCGAGCCTCGGCATGAGTTGAATGATCTCGGCGCTCACGAACAGCCCTCCCAGATCGCGATGGCAATCAATCCGACGAGCGCGAGCGATATCAGATAGGCGGTCATCGGCTTCTCGCTTGAAATAAAATGTGCGGCATGATCGCAAGGCTGATCATTTCGGGCGCGAACCCTATCCCCACCGGGGGCCGCGTGCGGTCGTGGATTTCAGCCCACGTCGCGCGCCGGCACGTTCGCGCATGCCGGCTAATGATGTTCATGGATGAACGCTCGGACGACGGCACGCGGGCGACGCCCGTGCGACAGGCGTTGAGAGACGTGGCGTCACGATATGCGACCGCCGTCCGATTCAAAAAAAACTCATGAAAAAACCCGCGGCGGATTTCTCCGCGCGGGCTTTATGATTTCTGCGATGACGTTGTTTTTGCCCCTGATTTGCCCGACGTGTCAAACTGTTTTCGAGCCGTCAACAAATTGCAGAAAATGCAACGCAACAGCTTCGATAAATTGAAACTGCTTCGACCGATTTGTCCTGCACAAACGAAAAACCCGCTGCCGGTTTCCCGGCGCGGGCTTTACGATAGCTGCGATGATGTCAATGTGCCCCTGATTTGCCCGACGCGTCAAGCGCCAAGTAATTCGTCAGTAATTTGGTTTGGCCCATTTGGTTTGGCGCAACGATATTCAAGCGAAATCATTGGACGCCGGTTGGCAAACCGGTCCGTCCACCAGAGAGCAAGGAGGCCATCGATGTTTTTCGTTGCTACCCTGCTCGCAATCCTGTCGGGCCTGTTCTATGCGGCAAGCCATCACGAGATCGGCTCGCTCGGCGTCACCATGTGCCAATATGGCAGCTCGTTTTGTGCCAACCCGCTTATCGTGGTGGTGGGAGCGGCGCTTGCCGCCGTATGGGGCGCTTTCGTCAGCGTACGCTGACGCGCCGGTCAACAGCCTGATTTCGCGATGATGTAGATGTGCCAGTGATTTGCCCGACGTGTCAAACGGGAAATCGGGATCGA
>DATFVF010000268.1:0-28758 GCA_035260465.1 Pseudolabrys sp.
GAGCCTGGCGCACCGGTGCAGGGCGAAGGGAATATTCCTGAGGATGATATTGCAACAATTATGCAGGATGCGCCTGCAGCTCTGCGGATTGCGCAGGATGACCCCCTTGTACGCGGTCTCGTTGTTGCTCCTGGTATTTCGAAACCCAGAACGCAGGATTATGTCCAACAGTTTATCGCTTGCCTAGGAAACGTAGACTCCCCTCAGACCCAACACTTCATTGGCAAATTAAGGACACGAATAAAGGATGTGGAAGGCAACATCAGGGTTGGAGATTTTCTAAATCTTGCCAAAAGATACCTAGATCAAGAATTCGATCCGTTTACAGCTCAACGAATATGGGGGAGGATGTCGCAACTCAGCGTGAACGATCCTAATTTTGTCAGTAGCGAGCGGCTAAGGGATGATAATATGTTGAATACTTCTGACCTGCTTGAGTTCCTAAAGTAGCAAGGGAGCATAGCCCCCATCGGCCGATTCGCCGTCAGGGAAATCTTTTCGATATTTCGTTGCCGAGCAGTAGCAACACCGCCGCCCACACAAACGCCGACGAGCAATTGGCGATTTAATTAAAATGGCCCTGCGGCCATCAGAAATAATGGAACGCGTAGCGGCCGCGAGGCCGTCGCCGAAGGTGCTGTCATTTCTTCCGGCAACCCCCTTCATCGCCATTTTTTGCCGCCGTTTCGGGGCATCTTGATGAAAAGAAACGCTTTTCGCCCTTCCCATTGGCAGTCGCCGTTGCTACATAGCCCCGAAAGGCGCGGGCCTTGCCCCGCGCTTAACATTTTGACGCGGGGTGGAGCAGCCCGGTAGCTCGTCAGGCTCATAACCTGAAGGTCGTAGGTTCAAATCCTACCCCCGCAACCAAAATAACGCCGTCAAGTCATGGGCTTGGCGGCGTGCTTATTTTGACTGTTGTGTGGCAACGAAACAGCGTCAACAAAAAACAACACGGTATTTCCACATCGCCCATGCGCGCGATCGCGCGTGGCGGCCAAGAATTGATGCTTAGGGCGACTCCGGTAAGGCCTCGGGACGGCTTCGTGTAAATGTCAGGATGGACGCAAATACATCCTTGATGCTCCAACCCCACGCGTCCTCGACGGTCTCGGCACCGGGTGAGGGCGATGAAGCCGGTGTCGCCTTCTTCGTCGGGGATTTGGTGTCGATGGCCCCGTCGATCCGCTTGATCATGTAGGAAAAGAAAGGATTTGAAGAAACGCGCAGCAATGAGTCCAAGCTCGCGATCAGTTTCTCTCCCTGCGGCTTCCAAACAATGGCGTTTTGTGCGTTGGACCCTGGTCCAATATGTCAAATTAAATACCTGCATTATCGTTTGCATAAAGAGGAAAGGCGCCGCGTCTGGCGCAACGCTTATTATTCAGCGAGGGGGTTTCTATGGCCAAAGGACGTCGTGGACTTGACCGCCGCCACCGCGACAAAGGCGGTAGAATTGAAAAGAAGCACGGTAATACCCGGATTGGCTCACTGCGCAAGGAATACGGCGAGCGCTTTGCGAGGGGCCGCCGCAAAGACATGATGCTCAAGACCTTACTCAAAGAAACCGGGTTTCCCTCGCTCCATGAATATTTGGAGCGTCGCCACCGGTGACAATGCGACGCGATGGGACAAACATGATGAAATCACCTGTCATCAAGCGCTCGATCATTCGCGATGGACACAAGTCGAGTGTGTCTCTGGAAGATCAATTCTGGGATGGTTTACAGAAAATTGCAGGTCGCGAAAACATGACGGTGTCGGCCTTGATCGGGAAGATTGACCGGGGCCGCAATAGCCACAACCTTTCATCTGCAATCCGTGTGTATGTATTAGATGATTTCCGTGCGCGCACCGTTCAGAAGCAATTCATCGACGATCGATCCCGTTCGGTCATTTCTGCATAAAGTGCAACCGCTGTGACGCGCATATGATCGAGTTGTCTACCTAGGGAACGAAAACCAGAAATAAGAACGTTGCAAAAACCACCAGGTGTACGAGCCCGGCGAGAATATTGGTTCGGCCAGATCCGAATGTCAGCAGGCTCAAGAAAAGTGTAAGCGCGAGCAGCATCGTATCACGCGGCGAAAGCCCTATTTCGATTTGCTTGCCGATAAAAACGTTGGTGAAAGCGACGGCAGGAATCGTTAGTCCAATTGTCGCCAAGGAGGAGCCAAGCGCAAGATTGAGGCTCTTCTGCAGTTCATTGCGGTGAGCTGCGCGCACCGCGGTGATGCTTTCAGGCGCCAACACGACAATAGCGATGACGATGCCCGCGACGGCTGGTGGGGCGCCAATATGAGAAAGACCAATTTCTAGAATTGCAGCAAATTTCTTCGCAATAAGGATTACCCCACAGAGTGCTGCCAAGAGCAAAATCACACTGATTGTTACCATCCGACTGGATGGATAACTGTGGTCTCCATCCTGCGCACTGCTGCTATCGGCGCGAAAATAGTCTGTATGCCGCGATGTTTGAATGAACAAAAAAGCGACATAGAGAATAACGGTTATGATGCTGACAAAGATAAGTTGCTTGTTGGAGAAGTAAGGTCCGACTGTTGTGACTGTATAATTGGGAAGCACAAGTGTGAGAATGGAAAGGGCACCCAGCACGCTGAGGTACACACCCGTTCCGGAAGCTTGAAATTCCTGCTCGTGGTGACGCAGCCCACCCCACAAAATGCACAAGCCTACGAGGCCATTGCAGACAACCATAATGACGGCAAACACAGTGTCACGAGCCAGCGCGGGCGAACTGCCTGGCGTCAGCACGATTGATTCGATGAGGGCAACCTCAATAATGGTCACTGCCAATGTTAGAACCAGTGTTCCAAAGGGCTCTCCGATGCGATGTGCAATCACGTCGGCATGATGGACGGCCGCGAAAACAGCTCCGAGCATAATGACGATCATCGCTACGGAGAGCGTGAGCGACATAAGTGACTGCGCACCGGCGTCAAAGCCGATGAATGGCGCCGAAATAACAAATATGATCGCTAAAATGGGAAATGCGATCGTTGCTGTTGGCGGTTTTGTAGTCGCATCCATTGAATTGACAGCGTTTGCGATTGGCTATGGTTTTATCGTGCGACTACTGGAGTTTCAAAAGGATTCTGACACTGTTTGGCGAGACGCCGCTCTCTGAATTAGCATTGCGAACATGCGATCAGTTTAGTGCTGGATGAACCAAAACGGCATTAAATTCTCAATGCGACAATGTGTTTTTGTAGATCGTGAGTTTTTGTCAGGGTCGACGATCAGTTGCATGTTCTCCAGCGCCATCAACTCGCCATTGTCCGCTGTCGCCATTTTGAGCGCTTCGGCGGGTGTGTACGGACCTCGGTCCCATCACGAGGGTCATCGCCAATTGGTCCGAAGTTGAGATTGCGGCGGGACCCAATGACGTTTACCGGCTCACGCGGAAGCGTTACGCCAACACGACAAAATTCCCGAAACGCTGAATCTAACTTTTGCGTGCTTGCCAGGCCATACTCCCAAGGGCGGCACCTTCGCTGATCAGTTCGATGCCGAGCAACACGCCAAGAAGCCAGATGGCCGTAACCGGGGTGTTAGCCCAAAGATAGAATGCCAATAGAATCCCCACCAAGCCACTGGCGAAGACCCATCCCCAGTTCGGAAAGGGCCGTATCGTCAGTGAAAAAATTATCTTTGAAATGCCTTCGACCATGAAGAACACAATTAAGAGAAGTGTGAGAGTAAGAAGCCCAGCCCCGGGATTACGCAGGAACAAGATTCCAACCAGAACGGATAGAACGACCGAAACAAGTTGAAGCCAAAAATGCGGTACGTGGCGCACGTCAATTAAGCTGAACGCCTGCAAGACGCCACTGAAAATCAGGAGCCACCCGAGGAATATTACAATTGCGACCGACGATATGATTGGAAAGACCAACGCCAGGATCCCGCCCAATATCATCAGAACGCTTTGTAGAATGTACCAAAATGAATGCCGCTTGACCTTTTCGCGCATCGCCTCGCGTATTACGTGGGACGCGGTTTCTACTGACATCGATGACATTGACATGGTCAATCACCAAAAGATCGTCACGTCGTCTTGGCAACGTTTTCATTGGCAACGTTTTCAATAATTTGACGAGTGCGTTGACAACTGTCCAGGTGGCCTTTGGTCCAACGCGACCCAAAGCAAAATAAAAAGCGGTAAGAGCGCGAGGGGTTTAGTTCAAGACGCGCCTTCGGAGCAGGGTCTGTTGCCCTTAAATTGAACGCCGACGCAATTGATTGCATCGATAAGGATTTCGCTATCTATCGGTTTCACAAGAAATGAAGCGGCGCCGGCGGCAATGCATTTTTCGTGGAGCCCAATTTCATTATACGCCGTAATAATGATTGTCGGGATAACAACGCCAATGCGGCGAAGGTGGATTTGCAAATTCAGCCCGGTGACATCGGGCATATGTTGATCCAGAATCAAGCACTCAAAATTACGTAAGTGAGGAGACGTTACAAACTCACGTGCCGAACCGAATATTTCGGCCTCAAACGAATGGGCCGATAGAAGGCGGGCCAGCGCTTTACGTACGGAAATGTCATCGTCCACGATCGCTATCGGCATGGGCGGAAATCTGCGCCCTATTTACATGGTCCGTCGAGTTGGCCTTTGGGCCAAATAAATTCGCGGTGCGGTATGGCTCCAGCGAGACTTTTTGGGTCAGCCGCACAAGAGCTGCCACTGTGCGGACCCCCATTTTGGCCATCATGCGGCTGCGGTGCACCTTAATGGTCTTTTCGACAGTCCCAAGATCTGCAGCGATTTGTTTGTTGAGCCGACCAGCAATGACGTGAGTTAAGACTTCTCTTTCGCGGGCCGTCAGTTTTTCCAGCACCGCATAAACCGATCTACGCTCCTCATCGGCCCGGCGCGCAACTTTGTCCAACGCGGCCGCGCGCCCAACGGCCTCCAATAAATCAACCCGTTTGACAGGTTTTAAGAGGAAGTCTACCGCGCCCGCTTTCATCGCACGCACACTTACCGGAACGCTTCCGTGGCCGGTAAGAAAAACGATCGGCCGGCGCGTCGCCTTATTGGCCAATTTTTGCTGTAGCTCCAACCCGTCGAGCCCAGGCATGGTCAGGTCGAGCACCGCGCAGCCGGGTACCGACGGATCATGCTCATCAAGAAACGCTTCCGACGAAGAAAACGTTTTCGTTTTGTAGCCAGCGGTTTGGAGTAGCCTGGTGAGGGCCTTTAGCACGCTTGGGTCATCATCGATCACGAACACCGCAAAATCTGTCGTGCCCATTGTTATCCGCCTTTCATGCGTTGATGGCCGGCAAACAAAACCGTGCGGTCGCGCCACCGTCAGCGTTATTGCTCAGGCTCAACGAGCCGCCGTGCCGCTCGATGATGGACGAACATATTGATAGCCCCAATCCAAGCCCGCGTTCCTTTGTCGTGAAAAAAGCGTTGAAGAGCGCAGCCTCGCCTCCGGCGTCGATGCCGGTTCCTCGGTCGACGACCTTAACTTCTATCTGATCGTTGATACGCTGGGACGTCAGCGTGAGTGAACGGCGCCACGCATCGGTATTCATCATAGCTTCAAGTGAGTTCATCATGAGGTTGAGGAGAACTTGTTGTAGCTGAACGGGATCGCCCTCAACAAAATCCGTGCCACTTGCGGCCATAACTTTCGTTTTTACGTGACGGCTGATCAGCTCGTTATTGAGGAGGCGCAGGGTCGAATTGATTAGATCGTGGATGTTTACCGCCTCAACTTCTCCCTTACCGTTCTTGAGCAAGGTCCGCAGCCGCTGAATGACTTCGCTGGCCCGGAGATCATCCGCGATGATATCGTCGATCGCACCGGCGAGATCTTCCAAATTACGTGCTTTGCCCGAAAGCATGGCCTGTGCGGCTTGGGCGTTCGCCAAGATTGCTGTTAGCGGTTGTGTGAGCTCATGCGCTAAGCCTCCGGACAGAGCTCCGACTTGGGATACGCGCATAAGATGTGCGAGCTCCCATCGTTGCAATTCCGCTTCAGCCTCGGCTGCCTTGCGAATCGTTATATCGGTGAACACGCCACTCGTATTGATCATCGCGCCGGCAGCATTGCGATTGGTCGCGCGCTTAGCCTGAAGCCACTTCATCTGGCCATCTGGCATAATAACTCGAAATTCCAGGGGCGCTTGGCTATCGCGGGTTCCAACGACGATATCATCCACCAACGCACGATCGTCGGGATGAACTGCCGAAAGAATGGTTTCGCGCGTTACCGGTGGATCTTTTTGTAATCCAAGCATCGCGCGGCAATGATCGGTGGCCCAAAAGGGGTCTATATGAGGATTATGCTGCCATAGGCCAATATCGGCAGCCGCGGCGGCAAAAGCCATCCGTTCTTCATCTTGACGTAATTGCTGGTTCGCCTGGCGTGCCTCTTCGATAGACGATCCAAGCAACAACATTGGAATGGCGAGGCTTATTAAAAAGACCTGAAGCGCGAAGACATTTGATTCAGCCGTACCGGAAAGAAACAAATTAGAACCGAGTGATCGCCAGATCAAAACAACGGCCATAACGAGGATTGCTGCACTGGCTCCTTTTGCGCCGAAGCGCGCTGCCGACCAAATGACAAGCGGGACCGGCAAGTAAAACAAGACAGGGAGAAACGAGCGCATGAGTTGGCCGGCCGATTGGTCGAAGACGATTGAGCAAACGACAACAAGCGATGTGCCAATTAACAACGCTTCGGCCTTTCGCTCCGAATTTTGTGCCCAGAAAGTCCGTGGGCCCTCACACGCCAAAACAACCACGAGTGGACCAAGCGCAAGGTTTCCTAAAGCATTTGACGCAAACCATTGCGTCCAAAAATTCCAATAATTGTCGACGCCGCCGCCGCTGAGAATCGGAACGAAAGCGCCGCCAAACGCAACAATTGCAGGACAGACGAAACCCACGATGAAAACGAAGTTTGCGGTCGAACGAAAAGTAGCGAACCATGGCCGATCACTTAGTCGACCTTGAATGGCTGCGGCGCTGAGTGCTGCAACCGCTAAGTTGGTTGCAAAAGCGGCCAACAACTCGGGGAGAGACATGCCGACTCGCGTCTCGGCAATCACATGCGCGGGAAAGGCTGCAAGAACTCCGATCCAGCGCCAACCGCGGCGAGCGAGCAAGAGTGCGGAAAGCAAGACGATATTTGGTGGCCAAAACGGCGCGAAGATTTTGTCAGAAAATGTACCAACGAAAAATGCCAACTCCGCGGCAATCAAATATGCGAAGAAGGTCAGGAGCGTAATTTGCAGAAAATATCTTACGTCTTCAGGCGATCGTTCGGCCGGCAATGCCCTGTCGATCCAACTCATAACCGCCCCTCACCATTATCCAACCCTATTTTTTTTCATTATATTTTGTTTGCTGGGCGGTATCCCGCGTTCATAGAGACTGGTTTCATCAAACATAATTCCCGACATCATGCCGACGTGGGGACTTTCCAAAAATTACATTGCACCCGTAAGACAACCGCCGGTGATCACAATGGCGAGAGACAAAATGTAGGCAGTTTGCAGTGCGGCATCAGCCGGCAGCGAAATACCGTGTGGCCGGCAAACGCGCTCTAACGATATGAGTTGATTAAATTATTAGCCGCCGCGCGGTTTTGTTCTCGGCCAAATTGCCTCAGCGATGGAAAGCGATGCGGTGGTCGCACTAAATTATCGCCACCACGTCGCCCGAAATTTTTTATAGCAATCTCGTCGATGCGGTGGTCCTGGTAAGTGAGCGAATGTTCGAGTCCAACCCTTCGTCCGTGCATTTCCGAGACGGCGTCGTTCGAATTCCGAGAAGCGCGCAGTCCGCAGTTCGTCGGCCGCCGGCTGTCTCCACGCCGGCAGAGATCGCCGTACAGGGAACTGCCGAAATCTTGGGCCCGCTCAATTCGCAGGCGGATATTCCACCTCGCACCTCAGATCGCTACTCATGAGACCGAGGATCGCGAGGCCTGCCGAAGAACTGATGCGGCTCGGCCGCCACCATTCCACGTGTCTGCAGACGGAAAATCCCAGTTCTACAGCCGATACGGCGCCAGCGCTTTTCGCGGGATGTCGGCACAATAACAACTACTTGGTTAAACACGCCAGGATTTTGCCTGGGGTGAGCTTGGGCTTTCCGCGAAAGGGCCTAAGCCAATACCAACCACTCAATTGCTGCCTATTTACTGCGAATGGGTCACTTCGTCAGAACGGCAGCAGTTTTGCTGCGTTGCAAAAGATGTCGGCGCAAGGAAAGATTGTAAGCGCGCGGCAAATGGCCCAGTAGCCGCTTCGTCTAATAGCCCGTAGCGGATATGTACTATTTATGATTTAGCCTAATCTCGCTACGATGCACTTAAGGGTGATTAGATAATCGCCGAGCCGACAAGAAGATCGGCCGTGCGGAGGACCTCAGGGAGGAGTGAAATGCGAAATACCAGCAATTCGTTGACTATTGCGGCCGCGTGCTTTGGCGGCGCGCTTGCGCTGTCGGCGCCCGCTCAGGCGTGGGAACCGACCCACCCGATCGAAATCATTGTGCCAGCGGGAACCGGCGGCGGCGCCGACCAGATGGCGCGTGTGATGCAGGGCATCATCACCAAACACAATTTGTCCAAGCAGTCTGTTGTCGTCATCAACAAGTCGGGTGGCGCGGGCGGCGAAGGATTTCTCGATGTTAAAAATTCCAAGGGCGACGATCATAAACTGATCATCACGTTATCCAATCTCTTTACGACGCCACTGGCTACCGGCATTCCCTTCAGTTGGAAAGATTTGACCCCAGTTGCGATGATGGCGCTCGACGAATTCATCCTTTGGGTGAATGCCGACAAGCCATATAAGACGACTCAGGATTACGTGAACGCTATCAAGGCTGCGCCCGATAATCAGTTCAAAATGGGCGGCACAGGCTCCAAGCAAGAAGATCAGATCATCACGGTCGCGCTCGAAAAGGCGATCGGTAAAAAGATGACCTACATCCCCTATAAGGGCGGCGGTGCGGTTGCTGTGCAACTCGTCGGGGATCATGTCGACTCCACAGTGAACAACCCGATTGAGGCTGTGGCCCACTGGCGCGCCGACAAACTGCGCCCACTTTGCGTGTTCGACTCCAAGAAACTCGACTATAGCGAAAAGATCGCGGGGGATATGTCTTGGAACGACATTCCGACCTGCAAATCTCAGGGGCTTAGCATTGAGTATTTGATGCTGCGCGGCTACTTCATGCCGCCTGGCGTAAGCGCGGACGCGGTCGCCTATTACGTCGATCTGTTCAAGAAGGTGCGCGAGACGCCGGAGTGGAAGAAGCTGATGAGCGACGGCGCTTTCAACACGACCTTCATGAGCGGCGCCGAGTACGCCAAATGGGTTGCCGACGCTGAAAAATTGCACGAAGGCCTGATGAGAGAGGCCGGCTTCCTCGCCAAGACCAACTGATTCCGCGGCGAGAGATCCTGCGAAATTACATGGGGTGGGAATGAATCAGACAATAAAAGAATCCGGTGGGACGGGACCGTCCCACCGGAATGTCGAAATTGGGGTCGCCGCGTTCATGGCGCTTCTGGCGTTCATCGGAATCTACGGCAGTATAAAGGTTGGAATTGGCTGGGGTGCAGAGGGTCCGCTCGCAGGCTTTTTCCCGTTCTACGTTAGTTTGGCCGTCCTCATTTCCTGCGCGGTGAATCTCACAAAAATAATCAAAAGTCCCGCCGACGGCGAGTTGTTCGCTGACTGGGGCCAACTTCGCCAGGTGACGTCTGTGGTCATACCGACCGCTATATACGTCGCGCTTATCCCATACATTGGCATTTACGTGTCCTCAGCGCTCTTGATCGCATTGTTCATGAAGTGGCTCGGGAAGTACTCGTGGGCTGTCGTCATTGGGATCTCCGGTCTGGTGCCAGTCCTCACGTTTCTGATGTTCGAGATGTGGTTCCTCGTGCCGCTGCCGAAGGGCCCGCTTGAGGTCATGCTCGGCTATTGATGTAAAACGTCCGCGCACGCAAAGCGCTCGGCGGTTCAGGGAACGACGAAAAATGCTCGAAAATATCGGCAATCTGTTTCACGGCTTTGCGGTCGTCGCGCAACCGTTCAACCTGCTGTTGATGGTCGTTGGCATCGTCCTCGGCGTTATCGTTGGCGTGCTTCCGGGCCTGGGAGGCGCAAACGGCGTCGCCATCCTGCTGCCGCTCACGTTTAGCATGTCGCCGACGTCGGCGATCATCATGCTCTCGTGCATCTATTGGGGTGCTTTGTTCGGGGGGGCGATCACGTCGATCTTGTTTAACATACCCGGAGAACCATGGTCGGTGGCGACGACCTTTGATGGTTATCCGATGGCGCAACAAGGGCGCGCCGGCGAGGCACTCACCGCTGCTTTCACGTCATCATTCGTGGGTGCGCTGTTCGCGGTCATCATGATCACGTTGGTCGCGCCGCTGGTCGCAAGTTTCGCGCTGCGCTTTGGGCCTGCGGAGATTTTCTCCGTCTATTTTCTTGCATTTTGCAGCTTTGTAGGCCTGAGCAAGGAACCGCCATTCAAGACCGTTGCGTCGATGATGTTGGGCTTCGGGCTCGGCGCGGTGGGTCTCGATCAGGTGACTGGCCAACTGCGCCTCACATTTGGCGCCGAACAACTGCTCAATGGCTTCGACTTCCTGATCGCGGTCATCGGCCTTTTCGGTATCGGCGAGATTCTCCTCACGATGGAGGAGGGGCTGAGCTTTCGTGGCACCGTCACAAAGCTCAACCCCACGGTCGTATTCAAAACCTGGGCCGAGTTGCCGCGTTACTGGATGGTCTCGCTGCGCTCCTGCCTGATCGGCGTCTGGATGGGCATCAGCCCGGCCGGTGCTACGCCCGCTTCGTTCATGAGTTATGGCATCGCGAAACGCATCTCCAAGAACGGCCACAAGTTTGGAACCGGCCAAATCGAGGGTGTTATCGCGCCAGAAACCGCCGCCCATGCCGCCGGCACTGCGGCGCTGCTGCCAATGATCTCGCTCGGTGTGCCGGGTTCGCCGACCGCAGCGGTGTTGCTTGGCGGCTTGTTGATCTGGGGCCTGCAACCCGGCCCGCTGTTGTTCACCGAGCAAAAGGACTTCGTCTGGGGTCTCATCGCTTCGATGTATATGGGCAACCTCATGGGACTGCTTATCGTCCTCACCTGCGTGCCCTTGTTTGCCGCCATATTACGCATTCCGTTTAGCGTCATCGCGCCTGTGATCCTCGTGCTTTGCGCCATTGGCGCCTACACAGTGCACAACAACACTTTTGACGTCGTGATGATGCTGGTGTTCGGCGTCGCCGGTTATTTCTTGAAGAAGTGCGATTACCCACTGGCGCCATTGGTGCTAGCGATTGTGCTCGGCGACAAAGCAGAAGAGGCCTTCCGTCAGTCGCTCCTTGCGTCCCAAGGCGGTCTCGGTGTGTTCTGGTCGAATGGATTGGTGAGCACGATCATGACCCTCGGGTTGATCGCGCTGTTCTGGCCAATCATTCAGGCCGGCTGGACGCGGTTGCGTTCGGGCAAGTTGCGGCCAGCGCAATAACAGGGCTTTAGCCGGCTTCTATGCGCGAGTTCACTTGAAATACAAGGCGATTGCCGCACGCCAGCACCTCTGGCATATTGTATACCAGTCATGAGTAGCCAACATCGTAACCCCCGTCGTGTCGGTTTGTCAGAGCGTGGAGCCACCGCGCGCGGTCCGCTTGCGCCGCATCCATCAGTTCAGCCGATCGACGTCACCCCGAGCTTCAAGCACAAGGCCTACGCGGCGTTGAAGAACGCGATCGTGGCGATGGACATCTATCGCAATCGCGACGATATCCGGCTCGACGAACGTAAACTCGCGCAGGATTTCGGCATCAGCCGCACGCCCGTTCGCGAAGCGATGGCACAGCTCGAGAGCGAAGGCTTTGTGCGCTCGGTGCCGCGGCGCGGCATCTACGTCGTGCGCAAGACCAAGCGTGAGGTGATCGAGATGATCACTGCTTGGGCGGCGCTCGAGAGCATGGCCGCGCGTCTGATCACGCAAACGGCGAGTGATGAAGAAATCGCCCGTCTACGCAAAATGTTTACGACCTTCGAGAATGGCAAGCTGCGCGCACATCTCGACGAGTATTCCGACGTCAATATCGAATTCCACCAAACCATCATCAAGCTTAGCCACAACGACGTGCTCATCGATCTTGCCGAAAATCTTTTCACCCATATGCGCATGATCAGGCGCAAAACGATCGGTGAAAAGGATCGTGCAGACCGTTCGATCCGCGATCACATGAACATTATAGAAGCACTGGAAGCGCGGGCGACCGATCGTGCAGAAGAATTGGTGCGCGACCACGCGCTCGGCCTTGCCGATCATGTGGCGCGCTACGCCGATTATCTCGACTAAATGAACAGAAGAGCGGGAGGATTCCCATGGCTGACGCAGCAGTGAAAGCAAAGTCCGAAACCGCAGCCGCGCCCGAGATGGAGCGGGAGCTGACTGATGGTTTTAACCTCATCATCGATGCGCTGAAGCTCAACGGCCTCAACACGATCTACGGCGTGCCCGGCATTCCGATCACGGACTTTGGCCGCATGGCGCAGGCGGCTGGCATTCGCGTCATTTCGTTCCGCCACGAACAGAACGCCGGTTATGCGGCGTCGATCGCCGGCTTCCTGACCAAGAAGCCCGGCGTCTGCCTCACGGTGTCGGCGCCGGGCTTTCTCAACGGTCTGACCGCGCTCGCCCACGCCACGACCAACTGCTTCCCGATGATCCTGATGTCAGGTTCGTCGGAGCGCGAGATCGTCGACCTGCAGCAGGGCGACTACGAAGAGATGGATCAGCTCGCGATTGCCAAGCCGCTGTGCAAGGCGGCCTTCCGCGTGCTGCACGCGGCCGACATCGGCATCGGGCTGGCGCGCGCGATCCGCGCTGCGGTTTCAGGCCGTCCGGGCGGCGTCTATCTCGACTTGCCGGCCAAGCTGTTCGGACAAGTGATGGATGCGGAGGTTGGAAGAAAGTCGCTTGTGAAAGTGGTCGATCCGGCGCCGGCCCAGATGCCGGCGCCTGAAGCGGTCAAGCGCGCGCTCGACGTGCTCAAGGGCGCCAAACGCCCGCTGATCATCCTCGGCAAAGGCGCGGCCTACGCGCAAGCAGATGATGCGATCCGCGCGCTGGTCGAAAAAAGCGGAATTCCCTTCCTGCCGATGAGCATGGCCAAAGGCCTCTTGCCCGATACGCATCCTCAGTGCGCGGGGGCTGCGCGCTCGACTGTGCTGAAAGACTCCGACGTCGTGATGCTGGTCGGCGCACGGCTGAACTGGCTCCTCTCGCACGGCAAGGGAAAGGCCTGGGGCGACGTGCCGAAGAAGTTCATTCAGATCGACATTGAGCCCAAAGAAATGGACTCAAACGTCGAGATCGTCGCACCGGTGGTTGGCGATATCGGTTCATGCGTGTCGGCACTGTTGCAGGGCATGGCTGGCAATTGGCCGGCCCCGCCGACCGATTGGACCAGCGCCGTCAACAAGAAGCGCGAAGAGAACGTTACCAAGATGGCGCCTCGGCTAATGAACAACAACTCGCCGATGGACTACCACGGCGCGCTCGGCGTTCTGCGCACGATCGTCAAGGAGCGGCCGGACGCCATTCTCGTCAACGAGGGCGCCAACACGCTCGATCTCGCGCGCGGCATCATCGACATGTATCAGCCACGCAAACGGTTGGACGTCGGCACCTGGGGCATTATGGGCATCGGCATGGGCTATGCCGTCGGCGCGGCCATCGAAACCGGCAAACCGGTCCTCGCGGTGGAAGGCGATAGCGCTTTCGGCTTCTCCGGCATGGAGGTCGAAACAATCTGCCGGTACAAGCTGCCGGTCTGCATCGTCATCTTCAATAACGACGGAATTTATCGCGGAACCGATGTCAATTCCGTAAGCTCGGACCCCGCGCCGACGGTGTTTGTGAAGGGGGCACGCTACGACAAGATGATGGAGGGTTTCGGCGGCGTCGGCGTTAACGCGACATCCCCGGACGAACTCAAGCAGGCCGTCAATGCGGCCATGGATTCCGGCAAGCCGACGCTGATCAACGCGGTGCTCGATCCGGCGGCCGGCAGCGAGAGCGGCCGTATCGGCAATCTCAACCCGCAAAGCAAGTTGAAGAAGAAATAGCCGGATTTACGACCGAGATAGTGGAGGGATCAAATGGCCAAGAAGCAAAAGAAATCAAAAGCGAAAGCCGCGGCAAAAAAATCCGCGCGCAAGGTGGTAAAGCTTTCTTCGGTGAAGAAGGACAAGAGCGGCAACGGTCTGCCGAAAATGTCGAGCAAGCCTTATGGCCGGGCCGGCAAGGCGCTGACCGGTGTCCGCATTCTCGATTTCACACACGTGCAATCGGGCCCAACCTGTACGCAGCTTTTGGCTTGGCTCGGTTGCGACGTGATCAAGGTCGAGCGTCCCGGCGTGGGCGACATTACGCGCGGTCAGTTGGTCGACGTGAAAGGCGCGGATTCGCTCTACTTCACGATGCTCAATCACAACAAGCGCTCGATTACCATCGACTCCAAGCATCCGCAGGGCATGCGCGTGCTGGAAGCGCTGGTGAAAACCTGCGACGTGCTGGTGGAAAATTTCGCGCCCGGTGCGCTCGACCGCATGGGGTTGACCTGGGAACGCATCCACAAGCTCAACCCGCGCATGATCGTCGCGTCGGTGAAGGGCTTCGGCCCCGGTCCTTATGAGGACTGCAAGGTCTATGAGAACGTCGCGCAATGCGCCGGCGGCTCGGCTTCGACCACCGGTTTCCGCGAAGGCCCGCCGCTGGTCACCGGCGCCCAGATCGGCGACTCAGGCACTGGCCTGCATCTCGCGCTCGGCATCGTCGCGGCGCTCTATCAGCGCAACCGCACCGGCCGCGGCCAGAAGGTGCTCACTGCCATGCAGGATGGCGTGCTCAATCTCTGCCGCGTCAAACTGCGCGACCAGCAGCGCATCACCAAAGGCCCGCTCACCGAATACAGCCAGTATGGCGAGGGCGTTCCGTTCGGCGCCGCGGTGCCGCGCGCCGGTAACGATTCCGGCGGCGGCCAGCCCGGCTGGATCTTGAAGTGCAAAGGCTGGGAGACCGATCCCGACGCCTACATTTACTTCATCACGCAAGCGCCGGTCTGGCTGGCGATCTGCGATCTGATCGGCGAGCCGACCTGGAAGACCGATCCGGAATACGCCACGCCGCGCGCCCGGCTGCCGAAGCTGAAGGCCATCTTTGCGCGCATCGAACAGTGGACCATGACCAAGACCAAGTTCGAGGTCATGGACGCCTGCAATGCAGTCGATATTCCGGTCGGTCCAATTTTGTCGATGAAGGAAATCGCCGAGGAGCCGTCACTGCGCAAGACCGGAACGGTGGTCGAAGTCGATCATCCGACCCGCGGCAAATATCTGTCCGTCGGCAATCCGATCAAGATGTCCGACTCGATTTCCGAGGTGACGCGCTCGCCGCTGTTGGGCGAGCATACCGACGAAATCCTGAAGGACGTGCTTGGCTTTGCCGCCAAGGATATCGCCGAGATCAAGAACTCCGGCGCGCTGAGCGCGCCGAAGAAGGAAGAAAAAGCGGCCTAATTTCCTTTCCGTGCGTGCGGAGAGGTTGAGAAAAAGACGGGGAGAGTTCGATGCGTATCGTGGTCCACGGCCAACAGGCCTTCGGCAAGGCTGTGCTGGAAGCGCTGCTCAAGCGCGGCGAGAACGTGGTCGCCGTCTATGTGGCGCCGGAAAAAGAAGGCGCCAAGGCCGATCCGCTGAAGGAAGCCGCGATCGCGGCCGGGCTGAAGGTGCTGCAACCGGACTCCTATAAAAAGCCGGAAGTGCTGGCCGAATTCAAAGCGCTCAAGCCCGATCTGCAAGTCATGGCCTTCGTCACATTGTTCGTGCCGGAGGAATTCCTCAACGCGCCGACCCGCGGCTCGATCCAGTATCACCCGTCGCTGCTGCCGCTCTATCGCGGCGCCTCGGCCATCAACTGGCCGATCATTAAGGGCGAGAAGGAAACCGGCCTGTCGATCTTCTGGCCCGACAATGGGCTCGATACCGGCGATGTCCTCGTCCAGAAGAAAACGCCGATCAGCGCCACCGACACGCTCGGCACGGTCTATTTCGACCGTTTGTTTCCTATGGGCGTCGACGCCATGATGGAATCGGTCGATCTGGTGAAGGCCGGCAAGGCCCCTCGTATCAAGCAGGACGAGTCGAAGGCGACCTATGAAGGCCGCTGCGGTCCCGGCAACGCCAGGATCGATTGGGGCAAGCCCTGGGAGCAGATCGACCGCCTGATCCGCGGCTGTAATCCCGCGCCCGGCGCATGGACAACGCTTGACGGTCAAACTTTGAAGATTTTCGACGCCAAGCCGCTGCCCGCCAAAGATCCAAAAGGTATCGCCGGTAAGCTCGGCGAAGTGGTCGCGGTCGACGGTGACGGCTTCACTGTGGTTTGCGCAGACGGTCGCTTCAAGATCACACGTGTTCAACCCGACGGAGGCAAAAAAATCGACGCCTCTGAGTTCATCTCCACCGCCAAGCTCGCCGCCGGGGCGCGGCTCGGTTGATCATCATTTTCAAATAACGGAAAGACTCCAATGCCCGCCTCGCAACATCAAAGTCCGAAGTCAGACATCGAAATTTCGCAGGCCGCCAAAAAGCGGCCGATCCTCGACATCGCCAAGGAAAAACTCGGCATCGGCCCAGAAAATCTCGATCCCTACGGCCACTACAAGGCCAAGGTGTCGATGGACTACATCAAATCGCTGCAAAGCAAGAAAAACGGCAAGCTAATTCTGGTGACGGCAATTACGCCGACGCCGGCGGGCGAGGGCAAAACCACCACGACAGTTGGTCTAACCGACGCACTCAATCACATTGGCAAGAAGGCAATGCTGTGCCTGCGCGAGCCGAGCCTCGGCCCATCTTTCGGTATGAAAGGTGGCGCTGCCGGTGGCGGTTACGCGCAAGTCGTGCCAATGGAGGACATCAACCTTCATTTCACCGGCGATTTCCACGCCATCACCTCAGCGCACAATCTCCTTTCGGCGCTAATCGACAATCATATCTATTGGGGTAATGCCCTTGGCATAGACTCACGCCGCGTCGTTTGGCGCCGCGTTATGGACATGAACGACCGCGCGCTGCGTGAGATCGTCTGTTCGCTTGGTGGCGTCGCCAACGGCTATCCACGTGAGGCTGGCTTTGACATCACCGTCGCTTCCGAAGTGATGGCGATCTTCTGCCTCGCCAAAAACCTTGACGACCTCAAGGAGCGCCTTGGTAACGTCATCGTCGCCTATACCCGCGACCGTAAGCCGGTGCGCGCGCGAGACTTGAAGGCGCATGGCGCGATGGCCGCGCTACTCAAGGAGGCGATTGCGCCCAATCTCGTGCAGACACTGGAAGGTACGCCGGCGTTTATTCACGGCGGGCCGTTTGCGAATATTGCGCACGGCTGCAACTCGGTACTGGCGACGACAACCGCGCTGAAGCTTGCTGATTATGTTGTGACGGAGGCGGGCTTCGGCGCCGACCTGGGCGGTGAGAAGTTTATCGATATCAAATGCCGCAAGGCCGGCCTCACGCCCGATTGCGTGGTTCTTGTTGCGACAATCCGCGCGCTAAAGATGCACGGCGGTGTCAAGAAGGAAGACCTCAAATCCGAAAATCTAAAGGCGCTCGAGGCCGGCATGACCAACCTGCAGCGCCACGTCGAAAACGTGAAAAAATTCGGTTTGCCGGCGGTGGTTTCGATCAATCGCTTCTCCGCCGACTCAGATGCGGAAATCGCGCTGGTTAAGGAAAAGTGCAAGGCACTCGGCGTCGAGGCGCTGATGGCCGATCACTGGGCGATGGGTGGGGCAGGTGCTGCCGACGTTGCCAAAGCGGTGGTCAAGGTCACTGACGAGAGCAAAGGTAAGCTCAAATTCCTCTATCCTGATGAAATGCCGCTGTTCGAAAAGGTCGAGACGATTGCGCGTGAAATCTATCGAGCCAAGACGGTAACCGCTGACAAGGCGGTGAAGGATCAGCTCAAGATCTGGGAGGAGATGGGTTATGGCAAGCTGCCGATCTGTGTCGCCAAGACCCAATATTCTTTCACTACCAACCCGGACGCCAAGGGCGCGCCGGCTGATCACACTATAAATGTCCGCGAGGTCCGGCTCTCGGCCGGCGCCGAGTTTGTGGTGGCGATCTGCGGTGAGATAATGACCATGCCCGGCCTGCCCAAGGTGCCGGCGGCCGATGCGATCGACGTGAACGCGCAGGGGCAGATTGTCGGACTGTTTTAGAGCAGCCTTTCGTCGCGAAATGCAAAAGGCCCGCCAAAAACGGGCCCTTTTGCTAGCGGCGGCGCCTGCAGTCGACCCGTTATTGCGCGCAAATTTCATAAAATTTTTCGTTTTTTTGCACGGGGACCTACAGCGAGTTTTCGGAACTTCCCGGTAGGTTGTTACCCATGTCAGCCATGGCCACGTCCCATCAACCCGGTTCGCTTGCAGAAAGTCGCTCGCTGCTCGATGAGGTGATCAGCTCGGCAGCCACCGGCAGCCCCAAACAGCGCTTGAGAATTCTTCAACGGATTGCAGACCTCTTCGCGGCCGGATCGCGCAGCTATTCGCACGAGCAAATCGCACTGTTCGATGACGTGCTCCAACAGCTTTCCGCCGACATCGAAGTCAAGGCGCGCGCCAAACTCGCCCATCACCTCGTGGGCATGGAAAGCGCCCCGCCCAAGCTCATTCGATCTCTTGCTTTCGACGATGCGATCGAAGTTGCCGGGCCGGTGCTGGTCCATTCGCAACAGCTGTCCGATGCCGACCTTATCGAAAACGCCTCGACAAAAAGTCAGAACCATCTGTTCGCGATCGCGCAGCGTTTGAAGTTGAGCGAGGATGTTACTGACGTACTCGTCGAGCGCGGCGACCAACGGGTCGTACATAGGGTGGTAAAAAATAAGGGCGCACGTTTTTCGCTTGCAGGCTACGGCAACTTGACAACGCGCGCGCGCTACGACCGAAGACTCACTTTAGCCCTTGGCGAACGCAGCGACCTTCCGCGCCAATATTTTCTCAAATTGCTGGAAGCGGCATCCTCCACTGTTCGCGCCAAGCTTGAAGCGGCCAACCCCAAAGCCGTTGCCGCGATCCGCGACACGATTGACGACGTTGCGACCACGATGCAGCGCGAAGTCCGCAAATCGTCAACAGTGCACGCCGCGGCTGTTCGTGAGGCTAAACGGCGATTCAATGTGCGTCCAATTACGGAAGCCAGCGTCCACGGGGCGGCACATGCGCAAGAATTCGAAAAGACGGCCGTCGCCCTGGCGCGACTGGGGCTTTTCCCAATTGATCTCGTCGAGCGCGCGCTGCTCGACGAAGGCGAGGACATGCTATTGCTTCTCGCCAAGGCTGCGGGCTGTTCCTGGACGACGGCCCGGGAGCTGCTTGTGATGTACGCCGCCAACCGCAGTCTGAAGCCGGACGACGTCACCATGGCGTTCGAGCGATACAAAAAGCTCAGCCAGCAGACCGCCCGGAATATCGTTAGTTTCTACGAGCGCCGCATGAGGCTGCAGGTGAAGGCGAAAAGCAAGAGGACGCGCGAGCGAAAGTCAGAGACAGTTGATGCGAACGAAATCGGCGACGATATTCTCGTCGTGCCATCGCCCTCGCTCGCGCCTATCTAGATCACGTTCAGCATCGACTAATATTGCATATATGTATCGGTCGGGTCCGGCCTAGTCGGGCTCGACGTTTCAGCCAGACAGTTGCGGTGCGACGCGGCGCGCCTCCGCCACCAGCGCGGCTGTGATCGGTGTCATCGGCTCTCGCAACGGCACCACCAAACCGATGGTCTGAACTGCTTCTGGCTGGGTGATCGGAATCGCACGAATGGTATCAGTAAAACCGAGTGTGTCGGCGATCTTGGCCGGCATCACGCTCGCCCAACGTCCGGTGCGTACGTGAGAGTACAATAAGATCATCGAGTCCGATTCCAGCGTCGGCCGTGATTCACCACCTGCACTTTTGAGCAGCCGATCAATAATGCGCCGGTTTTGCATATCCGGAGTCAGCAGGCAAAGTGGCACCTGCGCGACTTCCGCCCAGCTGACTAAATCGCGATTACCAAGTGGCGCATCGGCCGAAGTGAGCAGCCGGTAGTGCTCCCGATAGAGCGGCACATTGCTGACACGGCCGAGCGGCTCGTTCTCGACATACGTGATACCGGCATCGATCTCGAGATTGTCGAGCAAATCGAGCACCTCGATTGAGTTTCGCGAGTAAATAGTGAATTGGACGTTGGGATGTTTCTCGCGGTACGGCGTGGTCAGCGCAGCGACCATCGCGAGCGCGGTCGGGATCGCGGCGATGCGCAGTCTCCCCGACAAGCCGTGCCGCAAAGAATTGATCTCTTCGCGCATCGAGCGGCTGTCGCCGACGATGCGGCGCGCCCATTCCAAGACGCGCTGCCCCTCCGGGGTGAAGCCCTGAAAGCGCGAACCACGGCTGACCAACAGCACACCCATTTGATTTTCGAGCTGCTTTATCCCCGCCGAGAGCGTCGGCTGCGTTATCCCGCAGGCCTCGGCAGCGTGGCCAAAATGCCTTTCCCGCGCCAATGCGAGAATGAATTCTAGCTTGTCGATCAATGGTTTAGATCTCCAATTAGAGCGTCGCAGAGCGATCGGACGCAATTTTGGTTGCGAAAGAACTAAGCAGCAAAGACGTTATCATCGATAGAAGATATCTATCAACCCATGCTGAGCACGGGATTGTCTCAGCACTGGAACGGCTTCAAATCGTGTTCCGAGGTGAGGCAATGAACATTCAAAATCCGCCCCGTTCCGTGGGCAACGGCGCGGGGGGTCGCCGCCGTCCTTCGCGTACGCCCAAAGGTCGTCAGGTCGACCCGCAGGCGCTCGCCGATGTGCAGGCGCTCCTGACCGACAAACCTCGCCGGCGCGATTTACTCATCGAGCATCTGCATCTTATTCAGGATCACTACGGCTACCTCTCCGCTCCACATCTCGCTGCACTTGCCGCCGAAATGAAGATGGCACTCACAGAAGTCTACGAGGTCGCGACTTTTTACGCGCACTTCGACGTTGTGAAGGAAGGCGAATTACCGCCGCCGCCAGTCACTGTACGCGTATGTGACTCTCTGTCGTGCGCAATGGCCGGTGCTGAAAAGCTGTTGAAAGATCTGCCCGGCAAACTCGGACGGGACGTTCGTGTTGTACACGCGCCATGCATGGGTGCCTGCGACCGTGCACCGGTCTGTGCTGTCGGCCACGTCCAAACATTCAATGCGACACTCGACACTGTGGCGGCTGAGGTGAAGGCAAAGCCGCATACCCACGCATGGCACCCAGGGATCGATTTTTCCGCTTATCGAAAAGCTCGCGGATATACGCTGCTGAAAGATTGCATCACCGACAAACGAACCCGCGACGAGCTTATAAAGATCGTAAGCGACGCCGGGTTGCGCGGTCTTGGCGGCGCGGGATTTCCGACCGGCCGCAAATGGGCGCTCGTACGCGCCGAGCCTGCGCCGCGCATGTTCGCTGTCAATGCCGACGAGGGCGAACCCGGCACCTTCAAGGACCGTTACTATCTCGAACTCGATCCGCACCGTTTCATCGAGGGCGTTTTGATTGCAGCGTGGGTTGTCGAGGCGCACGATACATATGTATACGTGCGCGACGAATATCCCGAGCTGCGGCTGATGCTGCTCGACGAAATTGCGAAAGTCGAAGAGGCCGGGCTGTCGCCGCACACGAAGTTGCATCTACGGCGCGGCGCTGGTGCGTATATCTGCGGCGAAGAGTCGGCGATGATCGAGTCGATCGAGGGCAAACGTGGATTGCCGCGCCACCGTCCGCCTTATGTCGCTCAAGTCGGATTGTTCGGTCGGCCGACACTTGAACAGAACGTCGAGACGCTGTTCTGGATCCGGGACATCGTCGAGAAGGGCGCCGAATGGATGACCTCGCAAGGCCGTCACGAGCGCAAAGGGTTCCGCAGCTTTTCAGTCTCCGGCCGCGTGAAAAATCCAGGCGTCAAGCTTGCCCCCGCTGGCATCACGATGCGTGAGTTGATCGACGAATTCTGTGGCGGCATGGAGGATGGCCATGTTTTCAAGGGTTATCTGCCTGGCGGACCGTCCGGTGGCATCCTGCCGGCCTCGATGGCCGATATTCCGCTCGATTTCGGAACGCTCGAAAAATACGGCTGCTTCGTAGGTTCGCACGCGGTTGTGATCCTTTCCGACAAGGACGACATCAAAGCTGCCGCATTGAATCTAATGAAGTTTTTCGAGGACGAATCGTGCGGTCAGTGCACGCCCTGCCGTGCCGGGACCGAGAAGGCGGCCAAGCTCATGGCCAAGGGCCCTTGGGACGTGAAGCTGCTGGAAGAACTGTCGACCGCCATGCGCGATGCCTCCATCTGTGGCCTCGGGCAAGCCGCGCCGAATCCGTTGCTGTGTGTGATAAAATATTTTCCAGAAGAACTGTCGAAGCCGCTGGGAAGCTGGTGATGAAAAGGCAAATACAATGACCGCGGGTAACGGCAAGGCCACTTCAGTGAAATTCATCCTCGACGGCAAGGAAGTCGAGGCGCTCGACGGCGAGACCATTTGGCAGGTTGCAAAGCGTCTCGGCACCGACATCCCGCATCTCTGCTATTCACCCGAGCCTGGCTATCGCGCTGACGGCAATTGCCGCGCCTGCATGGTAGAGATCGAAGGCGAACGCGTTCTGGCCGCGAGCTGCATTCGCAAGCCGGCCGAAGGCATGAAAGTGAAGGCGACATCCGACCGCGCCAAAACCGCGCGGCAGATGGTGTTCGAGCTTCTCATTTCTGACCAGCCCGACCGCAAGACCGCCGCACACGATCCGCAATCGAAATTCTGGGCTTGGGCCGACCGCATGGGCATCGGCAGCAGCCGGTTCCCCACCCACGGTACGCCAGCGCCCGATCGCAGCCACCCGGCTATGGCCGTTAATCTCGATGCCTGCATCCAGTGTAATCTTTGCGTCCGCGCCTGCCGTGAAGTGCAGGTCAACGACGTCATCGGCATGGCCGGCCGCGGCCATCACGAGAAAATCGTTTTCGATTTCGACGATCCGATGGGCGAGTCTACTTGCGTCGCCTGCGGCGAATGTGTGCAGGCCTGTCCGACCGGCGCATTGATGCCGGCGACGCTCGTCGACGCCAAAAATGCACGTACGGAATACCCCGATCGCGAGGTGCACAGCGTGTGCCCTTACTGCGGCGTCGGGTGCCAGCTCACGTACCACATCAAAAACGACAAGCTTTTGTATGTGACCGGCCGCGACGGTCCGGCCAACCAGAATCGCCTGTGCGTGAAGGGCCGTTTCGGTTTCGATTACGTCAGCAACCCGCAGCGCCTGACCAAGCCAATGGTGCGCAAGGACGGCGTCAAGAAAGCCGCCGACGACTTGGTCGACCCCTCGAATCCATGGACGCATTTCCGTGAGGCGACCTGGGAAGAGGCGATGGAACGTGCCGCCGCTGGCCTCAAGAAAGTTCGTGACCGCGACGGCCCGCGTGCGCTTGCCGGATTTGGCTCGGCCAAGGGTTCGAACGAAGAGGCTTACCTGTTTCAGAAGCTTGTGCGCACTGGCTTCGGCTCCAACAATGTCGATCACTGCACGCGGCTGTGCCATGCCTCGTCGGTAGCGGCGCTTTTGGAAGGCGTCGGTTCGGCGGCGGTGACCGCGACTTTCAACGAATGTAAGAACTCCGACTTCATCATCGTGATTGGCGCCAACCCGACCGAGAATCATCCGGTAGCTGCCACCTTCTTCAAACAGGCCGCCAAGGGCGGCGCCAAGCTCGTGGTGATGGACCCGCGCGGGCAGGCGCTCAAGCGGCACGCTTGGAAAATGATGCAGTTCAAGAACGGCACCGACGTCGCCATGCTCAACGGTATGCTCAACGTCATCATTGGTGAGAAACTCTACGACCAGCAATATGTACAGACTTATGTCGAAGGTTTTGATCAGCTCGCCGAGCATGTGAAAGATTTCACGCCCGAGGAGATGGAGCCAATCTGCGGCATCCCAGCCGACACGCTGCGCGAAGTGGCGCGCAGCTTTGCGCGCGCGGAGAACGCCATCATTTTCTGGGGCATGGGCGTGTCTCAACACACCCACGGCACCGACAACGCGCGCTGCCTGATTGCGCTGTCATTGATCTGCGGCCAGGTCGGGCGCCCCGGCACCGGCCTCCATCCACTGCGCGGTCAGAATAACGTGCAGGGCGCCTCCGACGCCGGTCTCATTCCAATGTTCTTCCCCGATTATAAATCGGTTGAGGACCCGGAGATGATCGCGAAATACGAAAAGGCCTGGGGCAAGAAGCTCGATCCCAAGCGCGGCAAAACCGTGGTCGAGATCATGGACGCGGTGCATGCCGACGAGATCAAGGGCATGTACATCATGGGCGAGAATCCGGCGATGTCGGATCCCGATCTGAACCATGCGCGGGGCGCCCTGGCGCATCTCGAATGCCTGGTGGTGCAGGACATCTTCCTGACCGAGACCGCGTCATACGCCGACGTCATCCTGCCGGCCTCGGCTTGGCCAGAGAAGGACGGCACCGTCACCAACACCAATCGCCAGGTGCAGATGGGCCGTAAGGCGCTGCCGCTGCCGGGCGACGCCCGCCAGGATTTGTGGGTCATCCAGGATCTTGCCCAGCGTATGGGCGAAAAGTGGGACTACAAGCATGTCAGCGAAGTCTTCGAGGAGATGGCGCGGCTGATGCCGGCGCTCGACAACATCAACTGGGACCGCGTCGAGCGCGAGGATCACGTCACTTATCCGGTCGACGGCCCCGACGTACCGGGGCGCGACGTTGTGTTCGACAAAGGCTTCCCGCGGCCAAACAGTATGGCGAAGCTGGTCGCGGCCAAGCTCACGCCGCCGAACGAGACGCCTGACGCGGATTTCCCGTTTATTCTCACCACCGGCCGCCAGCTCGAGCATTGGCACACGGGCGCCATGACGCGCCGCGCCTCCGTGCTCGATTCCCTGGAGCCGTCTGCTAGCGCTTCGGTGTCGCGCGGTACGCTTTTGAAACTGGGCTTGAAACCCGGCGACATGCTGCGCGTCACTACGCGTCGCGGCACCGTCGAACTGGCATCACGCCAGGATGACTCGATTCCGGACGGCGTGATCTTCATTCCGTTCGCCTTCGTCGAGGCGGCGGCGAATATCCTCACCAATCCCGCGCTCGATCCGTTCGGGAAGATTCCGGAATTCAAATTCTGTGCTGCGAAAGTGGAATCGGCAAAGTCGCGAATGGAAGCGGCAGAGTAGGTCTCTTACTAAGCCATGGAGCGAAATGGCCGGTTACTTCATCCGGCCATCGACGTTTATTTCTTCTGACGCTCGGCGACCGGTTTGCTGCGGTTCGCGCCACGTTTTTTCGTTCGTCGACGTTTTGTCTCTCGTCGTTTGGGATGACCAAAATTCAGTTTTGCGAGAGGATCTCGCACTTCCGAAAATATGTACCACCCCACGCCTGTGGCTACGAGGAGAGCGGCAACCGGATTGTTGCGCACTTGCTTTGCCAACAGCGGGAGGACGTCATCTCCCAATGCTCGTGGATTGACACCAAATAATTCGCTTACGACTGTCGCAGGAGAGGCATGATAGCGCAGGTCGGCTAAACGATCAGCGAGACGTTCTCGCGCCTGTTCCGCTTTGCGTTCTAGCTGTGCCGACGATGTCATTCGTTTACCTCATGTTTGCGATGGTGGCGTCTTTTTCCAATTGATTTAGCGTTTTAGAAGGAGCGAGACGGCTCAAGCGAAGGTTATTGACGCCAAACCAAATGAGGCCAGCCCCCAACAACAGCGTTGCCGCGGCGACAATGAGAATGGCAAACGGCCATGCGATTCCGTAGGCAACAAGGCCGGCGATCGCGGCCTGCAGCAACAATACGATTGTCGCCGCGAGCAGAAGGGCACCCGCGCCAATTAACGCGGCTGATAGTGCCGTCAATTTGAGCTTTTCAGAAATCTCTGCGCGCAACAGCTGCAACTCGGCTTGCAGCAGACTTACAATGTCCCTCAAGACATTCCCTGCAAGATCGATCATGCCTTTGTCGTTCGCACGACCCGGTCCTTTGCGCCTGCTTACGTTCAATGTCGAACCCATTCCGTTCCTCTCGAGACGTACCCACTGCCGTGTAAACGGCAGCTTTGAGCTCTAGTTCCGGCGGAGCAGACTGCCGGAGGAATGCGGCTTGCGCGGGTGAACCGGCGATGCGCCGGTGACTGGCGGTGAATCCGGTGAGATGACCGGTCAGATCTTCGATTGCAGCGAGATCATCGACGCGCGGCGAAATGAACGCGACGACCGCCTCGCTTTTTTTGCTTGCTTGAGGCCGGTTTTCTTCTTTTTGTGACGGCCTTCTTTCGGCGAGGCCTGCTTATGGTTTGCTTCGCCGCTTTGCCTATCGCTCGCTTCATCGCTGGCGAGGACTGCTTGATCTTTGCCCGCCCCGCACCAAGCGCATTGGCAGTGGATTCAAATACAACTTCCGCAGCGGCTTTTACCGCAGCACCCAGAGCGTCCCCTGCTACGGACTGGACGCCTTGGGCGCCACGTTGCGCAGCGTCCGAAATAGCATGTCGTGCCCTTGTCGTTATGCTTCTGACCATTGAATCCACGCTCCTTGGGGGAGGCCTTCGATAATGCGAAGCGGGCCGCAAGGTTCCAATTATTTGATTGCACTGGTGTCTTTTGACGCATGACCGGGATTGTTTGCACTCAAAGATCGATAGCTACCTGATGATATTCCTATCGAGGCCTTACGGCTTTCCAACACGAGGGCGCAATCATCCGCGGGCGCAGATGGTGAGCCGTCTCTCAGCGGTGTTGCCCGGCGCTGATAAATATTGTTCGACTTGGCGTGTGGATCGATTCACCGGAAGTTTGCAATGACTTGGATGCTCGATCGTGCCGGGCGGCTGATCGCCGCATATCTGCAACGGCCCGCCGAGGGCTATGAGCCGCTGACGCCGTCCGATCCGGCGGCGCTTCTGGCTACGATCAAACCCGGGGATATCCTGCTCATTGAGGGCCGCACGCATATCGCCGGCGTGATCAAATATTTGACGCAGTCCACATGGTCGCATGCTGCGCTTTATGTCGGGCCGATTGACGGCCAGGAAACATCCAGTGGTGAGCCATGCGAGCTCGTTGAATCCAACCTGCAAGCCGGCATTATTTCTGTTCCGCTATCGACGTACTTCCCCTTTCATACTCGCATCTGCCGGCCGGTTGGCCTGTCGTTGGAAGATCGTCGGGCAGTCTGCGATTACGCTATCGAACGCATCGGGCTGCAATATGATCTCAAGAATCTTGTCGATCTCGGCCGCTATCTGGTGCCACTACCGGTCCCCCAACGTTGGCGGCGGCGCATGATCGCACTGGGTTCCGGCGATCCGACCAAACTCATTTGCTCTGCGCTCATCGCGCAGGCTTTCGACGCTATTGGCTACCCGATATTGCCGGCGATCGAGCGCGTCGAAAGTATGCAGGCCCGCAAAGAGATTTATCACATCCGCGATAGTTCGCTTTACTGTCCACGCGATTTCGACCTTTCTCCCTATTTTGCGATCGTCAAACCGACAATTGAAGCGGGCTTTGACTACAAGACGATCAATTGGTCAGCCAAGAACACGTTCGGCCCGGGTTGATCGGCGGTATACGCTCAAACTTGAAGCGTTGGCGCTCTGCGTTTTCTTGGCATTTGCCCCTTTCCCGCCGTTTTCGCGGCGGAAAGTTCCGTCTCTCTTTCGAGTGGACGGAGGGTAAGCCATGAGAGTCGTGTCGCGAATTTTGGGGCTCGCCATCGCTTGCGTTGTCACGCCCGCGCTGGCCAAGCCCGCCTACATTGCTTCGACTGTCAACCTGCGCGCCGCGCCCGGCACCGGCAGCGAAATCGTCGCGAAGATTCCCGGAGGAAGTCTGGTTGACACCGGCGGGTGCGACGAAGGCTGGTGCGAGATCACCTGGCAGGACAAAAAAGGTTTCGCCATTCAGACCGCGCTCGATATGAGCGGCCGCGTGCCGCAGCAGCGCGCCGCTGCCGCTGGTCCTGCTTATCGGCAAGGACCGCAAGGACAGCAAGGGCCGCAGGGACAGGAAGTGGTCGAAGGTCCCGAACTTGTCGATGGACCGGTCTATTATGATCGGCCGCCACCGGTGGTCTACTACGGCGGCCCTTACTACCGGCCATACTGGGGTTGGCGCCGGCATTGGTGGTGACGGCTATTTTGCCTGGCTGCCGCTGCCGAGTGTGAGCCCGAGCGCCACAAGCGTCGCGACATAAGCGAGGATGCCGGCGGGGATCGCTACATACAATTTCGCGCCAAGCTCTTGCTCCAGGCCGAATAATACCCCGGCGCCCACGAGCACGGCCGCGAACCTGATCATGCGGTCCCTGTTCATTTATCTGGCGCCTAGCGCTTGTTGTCGGCTGGCGCGCGCATGTTCGCCCAAGGATCATTGCGAACCGGCGTCGCCTCATCCTTGTTCATGCGTTTGAGGGTGGAGGTGTACTGCTTGTCCAGCGCCTCGGCGTCTTTTTTCTTTTGAATATCTTCAGGAGTGTCCTGGCGTGGCCCGCCCCGGCCTTGTGCGTAAACCGGTCCTGTCAGCACTGCCA
>DATFVF010000269.1:0-3470 GCA_035260465.1 Pseudolabrys sp.
CAAACCTGTGGGGGCCGATGCCACCGGATGAAATGATGAAGCTGTAGGTATCGTTGACGGTTGTTGCCCGGCCTTCTGGGTTGGCGATGATGGGAGCTTCGGCGTGACGGTCGATACAATTCAATCCGCGCGAGTGAAGGGCTTCATGAAGCCCAGCGTGGACGAGTTGTTGGGTCGCGCGCGCGCGATAGGAAAATTGGCGCGCGAGCACGCGCTCGAAACCGAACAAAACCGTCAAGTGTCCGCCGAGCTGATGGCGAAGATGCGTGAGGCGGGATTGTTTCGCGTCATGCAGCCGGCGCGGTTCGGCGGCTTCGAGTACGGCTATGACGTTTTCGTCGACCTGGTAGCGGCCGTTGCGAGTGGCGACGGCTCGACCGGGTGGGTTTACAGCCTGGGCGCCGTGCATCCTTGGCTGATCGCCTGTTATCCGGAAGGGGCCCAGCAAGAAGTGTGGAGCCAGGATCGCGACGCGATCGCCGCCGTGTCGTACGCACCAACCGGCAAAGCCGCGCCGGACAAGGACGGTTACCGATTGAGCGGCCGTTTCAGTTTCGCCAGCGGCTGTGACAACGCGAATTGGGGAATCCTTGGCGGGATGCTGCCGCTCGAAGGTGGGCCGAGGCCAGGATTCTTCCTTTTTCCGCGATCGCAGTTCACAATCCACGACGACTGGTTCACGATGGGACTTGCCGGTACCGGCAGCAAGACCATCGTCGTCGAGGATCAGTTCGTTCCGGCCTGCCGCACGGTCACCTTCGCCGAGATGTTGACCGGAAATGGGCCGGGCACCGAAACCAATACCAATCCGCTCTATCGCCAACCCATGTTGGCCGTCGTGCCGCACTGTCTTGTTGCGCCGGCCCTGGGAATGGCCCGTGGCGCGCTCGAAGCGTTCAAGGACCAGGCTGGGGGCCGTACGACACGTGGCGCCGTCGCTGGTGGAAACAACAAAATGAGTGAGTTCACCACCGTCCAGATGCGCGTCGCCGAAGCGACGGCGTCAATTGATGCAGCACAGCTCATGATCCATCGCGACATCAGCGACACGCTTGCGACTGTTACCGCCGGCGAGCAGGCGGGTGTCGAATTGCGCATGCGCAATCGTCTCACCCATTCGTTTGCCACCAGGCTCCTGGTTCAGGCGGTCGACGCCGTTTTTCTCGCGGCCGGGGGTGCCGCGCTCGGCTTGCAACATCCGCTACAGCGCTTTTGGCGCGACATCCATGCCGCCAGTTCTCATATCAGCCTGAATTGGGATTCAGTCTCGGCAATGTATGGCCAGCACGTATTTGGGCTGGAGCCGAAGGGGCAGTATTAAGAGTGGACAAAGCCGCGCGCATGAAAACGCCGCAACAAGACCGGTGCAGCGGCGCAATGTGAAGCGGCTCAAGTGGGCCGCCGCTGACCTTGCGCCTACCGGCTGGTGGCGGAGGGCAAGGATCTCGCTGATGGTACCCGCTGGTGTCGGGGAGCGGACCCGTCGCCAGGTCCGACGTAAACTACACGCATCTCAAGACTGCGTACCAGGGCCAGTTTTTCAACAACAGTGTTGCTACCAATCCTGGCTCCCTTGACGATCAACACGTTGTGTCTGGGATCTTCCGAATGCAGTACACCATACTCCCCGATGATCCTCCACCGGGCACACGCTGGCGGTAATCAAGGATCATGAATTTCGGAGAGACCGCCGCGAGGCGGTCTTTCTTTTTTGGCCGTTCAACTTTGCGCGGTTCTTCGGCGCGCCTTGCTCGGAACACCATTTTGCTATACATGTATAGCAAATAGGAGTTCTCCCCCATGCTTGCCCTTCGGCTGCCGCCAGCCATCGAAAAGCGGCTTGATGCGCTGGCGAAAAAGACCGGGCGGACCAAGAGTTTTTATGCGCGTGAGGCTATCCTGAGGCAGATCGAGGATATCGAAGACTATTATCTCGCCCGCCGTCGGCTGGCGCGCGGCGGTCCGCGCGTGACCCTCGAAAGCCTTGAACGGCAATTGAAGAAGCGCGCCTCGCGCTAACATGGACCATGCCCGCCTGGCGCGTCGAGGTCGACCGCGCGGCCGCCCGTGACTTGCGCAAGCTTGGCTCGGAGGCCGAGCGCCTCATTTTACGGTATTTGCGTGATCGTATTTCCGGGTCGGACGATCCGCGTCGCTTCGGTCATGCGCTGACCGGAGACCGCAAAGGGCTATGGCGCTATCGCGTTGGAGACTATCGAATCGTTGCATCGATTGAGGACCGCCATTTTATTGTGCTTGTGGTCACCATCGGTCATCGGCGAGAGGTCTATCGCTAAGGCTTGGCACTTCACCGCCCACTCATAGCCCGTCACCGTCCCCTTGGTGTAATCGCAAAATCATACGCGCGCGGTTCTTCGCTGCCGGTGAAGGAATAATGCCACCACTCGCGGAAGTAATTCACAAAGCCGTGCTTGTGCATCGCCGTGTTGAGCACGCCGCGCCAGCGCCGCTGCTCGGACGAAATCAACGTGTTTGCGCCATAGCTTTTGATGTCGAAGCAATCGAAGCTCGTGCCCATGTCGATGCTGTTGTCAGGCGCGCGCTTGGCCGCGGCGCCGGTGCAGGGGCCATAGCGGGCGGCCGGATCGTAGGGCGGCACGGCTGCGACCGGCAATTTGATCAGCGTGAGATCAACCGTGGTGCCGGTTGAATGCTGCGACTGCGCAGCGATGTAGCCGAGCGCGAACAATTTGTTTTTTTTCAGCGCCGGGTAAAACCGCCGGGTTGTCTCGCTGTCCTGGTCGTCATGCGCCCAGGCGGCCATTCCGCGCACGGCGCGGGTCGGGCGGTAGCAGTCGTAAACCTTCAAACCCAGATTTTCACGTGCAAGATCGGCCTGCACGCGCCGGAGCCCTTCCGCAGCCTCGCGGCGCAGAATGCATTCGCCCGTGGCATAGCCGGGCAAAGGATGGCCGGTGAAGTTATCGGACCCCGCATAGCGCATGTCCTGCACGATGCTGGAATCGACGTCGCGCAGGTACACAAAGCCCGGCGGCAACATGTCGCGCGCTCCCGTAGGCGTGGCGAGGAGGAGGAAGGCGAGGAGGGAGTAGTGTAATGGACGGATCATATTTGCTCTGTGTTCTCTGTTGTCGTCCCCCGCGAAAGCCGGACCCATACGCCGCAGTCCCTCGATAGGCTGCGGAGTATGGGTCCCGGCCCTCGCTATCGCTCGGCTGGGACGACGCGTCGAGCGCCCCGGAATGAGCGGAATAGTGACAACGGCACATAGCACCCCCGCGCGGCTGCGTCTTGCATTGCCGGAACCGGCAAGGCATTGAGCGGGTTGCCGAATGCGAGTCCACTAACACTCACGCACGACGCCATCGCCAGCGCGCCACACAACCGCGCACCATCCTCGCGCCAACCAACCGCGCCAGATCCTCGCGCCATGACCTCCGCCAAAATCTCCGTCAAGCCAAAAACAAAACCGCGGCCGGCGAAGGCCG
>DATFVF010000270.1:0-7193 GCA_035260465.1 Pseudolabrys sp.
CACCAACGCATCGTTCCCGCCAAGCTTTGGGGTCAAAACTCCTGTGTGCAACTGTGAATAGGCCCGCCGTATTTTGGTCTTGATTTTTGCTGGCTGTAGCCTGTGGCGTAGCCTAGGGCAGCGGCCCCGTGCAGAAAGTGCTTTAGAATATAGCGTTTAAACGATACCGCCGCTGGTGCTTGACCACCTGGCCGATCTTGAATTTGGCATTGCGCGTTTTATCCATGTCTAACTCTCGCAGCGCACGCCTATAAAGCGTAATGCGTGGCCATCGCCGGATCCTTGGCGGCGACCAGTCTGGCGAGATCCAACAGCACCTTGGCCTGTTTCCAGGTGGCGTCATCCTGCATTTTGCCGTCGATCATCACGGCGCCGGCCCCGTCCGGCATGGCCGTTACGATTTTCTTTGCGAACGCAACCTCACCGGGATCCGGCGAGAACACTTTCTTTGCGATCTCGATTTGAGAGGGGTGGAGCGACCAAGCGCCGAGACATCCCATCAGGAAGGCATTCCGGAATTGCGCTTCGCACCCGGCGGCGTCGGAAAAATCGCCGAACGGTCCGTAAAACGGCTTGATGCCGGCGGCGGCGCATGCGTCCACCATTTTGGCGATCGTAAAGTGCCAGAGATCCTGCTGGTATGCGGTACGCGTCGCGTCGCCTTGTGCGTCCGCTAACACTTTGTACTCAGGGTGGCCTCCGCCAACGCGCGTGGTTTTCATCGCGCGCGAAGCGGCGAGATCGGCCGGTCCCAGGCTCATGCCGTGCATGCGCGGGGAGGCGGTTGCGATCGCCTCGACGTTATTAACGCCTTGCGCAGTTTCGAGAATGGCGTGAATCAAGATCGGCTTTTTCAATGTGTGCCGGGCTTCAAGCTGCGCCAGCAGTTGATCGAGAAAGTGGATATCCCAGGGGCCATCGACTTTCGGCAACATGATGACGTCAAGTTTGCCGCCGACAGATCCGACGATTTCGGTAATATCGTCGAGTGCCCATGGCGAGTTGAGCGCGTTGATGCGCGTCCATAGACCGGTCGATTTGAAGTCGACCGCTTTCGCCATTTCGATAAAACCTCGGCGCGCGGCCTGTTTGGCTTCGACCGGAATCGCGTCTTCCAGATTCCCGAGTACGACGTCCACCTGCTGCACCAGTTCTGGAACCTTGGCTCGCACCTTTTCATTGTGGGGCGGAATGAAGTGCACCATGCGCTCCAGACGCAGCGGCAGCTCCCGCAAGGGCGCGGGCGCGCCGATAGCGAGCGGGGCAAAGAACTGGCGCGGCAGCTTCATGGGACCTTCCAAAAGATGGTTCTGCCGTTTAGAGCAATGCAAAGGCCGCGCCAAGTGGGGCGACCGGAGCCCCGTTAATGATTGATGTCCTCAATCTCGCGTTGCCCTATTTTGGGCTCATCTTCATCGGTTTTGCCTGCGGCAAGCTCAAGCAAATTCCCGATACGGCGCTGGCCTGGATGAATTTCTTCATCGTCTACGTGGCGCTCCCGGCGTTGTTCTACCGCATCCTTGCCCAGACTCCGCTGGAACAGCTCGCGCAGGTCGATTTTATATTCGCCACGACATTGGCGACGTTCTGGGCTTTTGCAGTGTCGTTTGCGATTGGGATGGTGATCAGACGCGGCAATATCGGGGAGTCGACCATCGCGGGCCTGGCCGGCGGGTATGGAAACATCGGCTACATGGGTCCTGGCCTTGCTTTGGCGACGCTCGGTGCGCAAGCGGCGGTCCCGGTGGCGCTCATCTTCTGTTTTGACACACTCTTGCTGTTTTCAGTGGTGCCTTTCCTGATGGCGCTCGCCAATCCGCAACAAAAGAGCATCGGCGCCACAGCTCTCGATGTCGTCAAGCGAATCGTGACCCACCCGCTTGTCATTGCGACCGCCGTTGGCGTTGGCTCGGCAGCGGTGCGGTTTGAGCCGCCGGTCGCCCTGGAGCGATTATTGCAATTTCTCCAGAATGCGGCAGCGCCGTGTGCGCTGTTTACGCTTGGCGTTACAGTGGCGCTGCGCCCGTTGAAGAAAATGCCGTGGGAGGTACCGTTCCTGGTGGCAGTCAAACTCGTGCTGCACCCGGTATTGGTATTTTTGTTGCTGTCGCTATTCGGCCCGCTGGATCAGAGCTGGGTCTATACGGCAGTGCTGATGGCGGCCCTTCCGCCGGCGCTTAATGTATTCGTGTTCGCGCGGCAATACGATACATGGGTTGAGCAGGCGTCGGGCGCGGTGCTGGTCGGCACGTTGATTTCGGTTTTTACCCTGACGTCCGTCATGTGGATGGTCAAAACTCACACATTGCCTCCACTATTGTTCAGGTGAATTCATGCAGCCGCTGTCCGGACTATTCGTTCTGGATTTCACCACGCTCCTCCCGGGCCCGCTCGCGACGCTGATGCTCGCTGAAGCCGGTGCCGAGGTAATGAAAATCGAGCAACCTGGAGGTGAAAATGCCCGTCGCTTTCCGCCCCTGATCGACGGTGAGAGCGCGGCTTTTCTTATGCTCAACCGCGGCAAAAAAAGCATGTCTCTCGATCTGAAGAGTGAGACGGACCGCGCCGCGCTTGCGCCGCTCATTGCGCGTGCTGACATTCTCGTCGAGCAGTTTCGGCCAGGCGTTATGGCGCGCCTCGGGCTCGGCCATGAGGATGTGCGCAAAGTCAATCCGCGATTAATCTACTGTTCGATTTCCGGCTATGGCCAAAGCGGCCCACGCGTGCACCAGGCCGGCCACGATCTCAACTACATTGGAAATACCGGATTGCTCGACTTGCAGCCTGGGCCACCCAGCCGACCTGTCGTGCCGCCGATGCTCGCAGCGGACATCGCTGGCGGCAGCTTTCCGGCAGTCATCAATATTTTGCTGGCCTTGCGCGCACGCGATCAAAGCGGACAAGGCTGCCGCATCGATATTGCGATGACCGACGCGATGTTCACGTTCACTTGGGCAGCGATGGCGCTCGGCGCAGCGACTGGCCGATTTCCAAAGGCAGGAGAGATGTGGCTCGTCGGTGGCTCACCGCGCTATCAGATTTATCCGGCCAAAGATGGAAAGATGGTCGCCTGCGGGGCCATAGAGCAGAAATTTTGGCAGGCTTTCACCAGTGCAATTTCCTTACCGGCTGAACTTCTCGATGACATGCGAAATCCGATAGGCACACGTGACGCCGTCGCAAAGCTGATTGCTGCCCGATCGTCCGACGAATGGCAGCCGATTTTTGCAGCGGCCGACTGTTGCACAACGATAGTGGTCCCGCTCGAGGAGGCGATGCGCGACCCTCATTTTATCGAACGCGGATTGTTTGAGCATAAAGTTGCAACTGCGTCTGGCAAAAACTTGCCGGCTTTGCCGTTGCCAGTCGCGCGCGAGTTTCGCGAACGGCCGGGCGCCAAGAAGGCACCGCGACTCGGCTAGAGCGCCTCTCCGCGCATCAACCGTGGCTGCGCGGTCGCGGGAGCCACTCCTTCACGCATGACAGCGCGGCGCAGCGGTCCAATGCGGTCAACTAGATAGAGACCCAACCCTCGCGCACCTTGCGCGGGGAGGAAATCACTCAGCAGCGTACGATTGAGCAAATCGACGGCGAATGAGCGGGTGACAACGTCGGTACGGCGCATCGTGTTATAGCGGGCCAGGACCTCTACTGCACCGATGTCATCGCCGCTCCGATGGGCGGCCACTGCAAGTTCGCCGATGGCGGCCGCGTCGCGCAGTCCAAGGTTGAGCCCTTGCGCGCCAATGGGAGGAATTACATGGGCCGCCTCGCCGACCAATGCGATGCGCTGTGCGGCGAAATGACGGGCCATTGCGACATGAAGCGGAAAAACACTGCGTCGGGGTTCGAGTTCAATCTTGCCGAGAATCGAATGTGAAGCGCGTTCTATTTCATTGGCGAGTTCAACATCGTCTAGTGCGACGAGCCGGTCAGCATCGGCGGCATCAAGGACCCAAACGAGACTCGATCGGTCTTCGCGTAGCGGCACAAGTGTGAACGGGCCAGTTGCCGTATGGAATTCAGTTGATGTGTCGCGATGCGGGCGCGAATGCCGCAAGCACACCGTCATCGCAACCTGCAGGTAATTGCGCTCTTCCATCTCGATGCCTGCTGCGGAGCGGCACATCGATCTACGACCATCGGCGCCTATCACAAGTGGCGCGCGCAAGGTTGTCCCGCTCTTCAAGCTGACGGCGACCGCTTCATGTCCCGGTTCGACCGCAAGGACTTCGTCGTCAACAATCGTCACGTTTGACAGAGTGCGGGCGCGATCTACCAGTGCTTTGACCAGGTCGCGGTTCTCGATGTTGTAACCGAAGGCCTCAAGATCGATTTCTTTTGCTTCGAATTTGACTTCCGGCGCACGCCATAGCCTGCCCGTGTCATCGACGATCCGTATGACTTTGAGTGGTGCCGCCCGGGCGGCGCACGATGCCCAAACCCCGAGTGTCTCGAGCGCAGTAATGGAGCCCGCCAAAAGCGCGGTGGTGCGATTGTCGGGTTGATCCGGACGTCGGCCTACGAGCACTGTCGGAATACCACCCTCGGCTAGCGCAATCGCCGCGGTGAGCCCAGCGGGTCCGCCGCCGACTACGATGACCATGGCGCTATCGCCATATTTGTCCGACATCAACGCACTCGTTTCTGTTTGGCGTTACCCGCATTAGCACGCGAGGGCGGGCACGGAAACCACGCTGCAGGCTTGCGATATCGCGAGCAGGCCTGATGCGCTATGCACGAGGCTGTCATGAGCCAAACCGCAGGCCCCGATTTCGGTCACCTGCCGCCCGCCGCCGCCGGGCTCGGCCATATTTTTGCACGGCCAAAAGTGCTGGCCGCGATCTGCGTGGTCGCGCTTGCCAGTCTCGGGTGGCTCTATCTCGCGCTGGTACTCGCCGGCACAGGTGGATCGCCCGGCGGGCTTGAGGGAAACATTCTACAGGCACTCTGCCGGCCGCTGCCTAACGGGGCGTGGAGCGCGAGTGCCGTTGCAATTGTCGCTTCGATGTGGAGTGCGATGACACTCGCGATGATGCTGCCAAGCGCAACCCCGATGATTATGACCTATTCCGGCATCGCTGATACCGCCGCGCGCAAAAGCGAACGCATTGTCTCGCCGTTCGTGCTTGCCGGGGGCTACATGGTGGTGTGGCTTATGTTTTCCGTCATCGCAACACTGGCGCAAATTGTTTTTGCGCGAGCTGCGTTGATCGACGCGAGTATGGAGTCTGCAAGCGGCCTATTCTCCGGTGCGATTTTCATTGCCGCGGGCGCCTATCAATTCTCAAAGCTTAAACATGCTTGTCTGACCCGATGCCAGCAACCGTTCCCATTTTTCTTCGCGAACTGGGCTACGACGACAAGCGGCGTGTTCCGGCTCGGGCTCAAGCAGGGTCTCTATTGCCTCGGCTGCTGCTGGGCCATGATGATGGTTATGTTTGCCGTGGGGGTAATGAACGTCATCTGGATGGTTGTGCTCGGTGCGGTAATGACGATCGAGAAAATGCTCACCGGGCGGCGGTTCACGCATATGATCGGTATGGTGCTGATCCTTGCTGGTGTCGGTATTGTGTTATCGGCCTTTGTGTCCCATTGGCCGTTACGAATGGGTTGAGCTACGCAGAAACGGGAGTAATGCGTTGACGGAAAGTTGGAGCCTGAAAGGGGAAATGGCGCTGTCGTGCAGCTGCACGGTATTTTGTCCTTGCGTGCTTTCACTCGGAGAGCACCCGCCGACCGAAGACCGGTGCCAGACCTGGGCTGGAATCCGTATCGACGACGGACATTTTGATACGGTCGATCTATCGGGCATCAAAGTAGGTCTGATGATGGACTTGCCCGGCATCATGTCGCGCGGCAACTGGACGGCCGCGCTCTTCGTCGACGACAACGCTTCTGTGCACGCTGTGAAGGGGCTAACTCGAATTTTCACCGGCCGCGTTGGCGGCACCACGCATTTGCTGTCGATATTGGTTGGGCAGTTTCTTGGCGTGCGGCAGGTCCCGATCACTTACGAGACCAAAGGCGAGACCCGCATTGTGCGTATCGAAAAATACGTTGACGGTGCGATTACGCCGGTCCGGGGCAAGGACACGAACCAAAACGTCGTCATTCGCAATAGCGAATACTGGATTGGTCCTGATGTGATCGTTTCGCGTGCGGATAAATCACGTTTCCGCGGCTTCGGCCGCAATTGGAATCTGACCGGACGGTCGGCCGAGATCGTCAAACTTGATTGGGGCAATAGTTAAGTGTCGAGCTTCGAGCGCTTTCGCGCTTTCACCGTGCATATTTTTACAGCGACCGGCGGCGCGCTCGCTTTCCTTGCCCTGATTCTGGCAACCGGCGGGCAGTGGGCGGCGATGTTTCTTTGCCTCGGCGCTGCTTTGATCGTGGATGGCGCCGATGGACCAATGGCTCGCGCTTTTGATGTCCAAAGGGTCCTACCGCGCTGGTCGGGCGAAACGCTCGATCTGGTGGTGGACTTCACGACATATGTGTTTGTGCCAGCCTATGCCATCGCCGGCAGCGGGTTGCTTCCCCAAGTGCTTGCAATTCCAGCCGGCATCATTGTGGTGATCACCGGCGCTCTTTATTTCGCCGACCGTGAGATGAAAACGAAGGACAATTATTTTTGCGGATTTCCGGCGACATGGAATCTGGCCGCTTTCTATTTATATTTACTTGAACCCCCGGAGTGGGTGGCTGCTGTTGCCGTTGTGGTCCTCGCCGCCTTAAGCTTTGCCCCCATCAAATTTTTGCATCCGCTGCGTGTGCAACATTGGCGAACATTTAGCCTCGCTTTGCTGGCAGCGTGGGCCGTGCTGGCCTTTGTTGCCACTGTCCAGGATCTGGCGCCCGGTCTCTACGTCACGCTGCCATTGTGTCTGATAGCAGTGTATTTTTTTGCTGTCGGATTGTTGCGTACGCCCGGCTGATCGTGTTCGATCCGCCCCCGCAAAGCCAGGAGTAGCCTATGCCTCGACCAGTCTTGCTCGTTGCCGGCGGCAGCAGGGGGATCGGCGCTGCCACCGCAACACTTGCAGGCGCCCGAGGCTATGACGTCGCGGTGAATTACAAGACCAATTCGAACGCTGCTGCCGGGATCGTCAAAGCTGTGGAGAAAGCCGGCGGTGAGGCTGTTGCGGTCCAGGGCGATATGGCGCTGGAAAATGACATCGAGCGCGTTT
>DATFVF010000271.1:0-13719 GCA_035260465.1 Pseudolabrys sp.
AGCCCCGCCACGTTTTGCAGGTGATGAACCATCTCGTGGATGAGGATTGATAGGTCTTCGGGCTTGCTGCCAGTCCACTCGCTGGGCAGAAGAATGGCCCTTCTGTCATCATCGTACACGCCAAGGCTACGGCCAGGCGACACAAACTGGCTGCCGTGGAAGACGGCTGCAAGCTTCATATGCGACACGCGCTCAATTGTGGGGAGATCGTAGTTCGCTGGAAGACCGACTGTGTTCGACACCCAGGTGACCACAGAGGTCAACGCGGCGGTTGTCGGAATTTCGCCGGGCTGCAGCTTTGAAATGTCGGCGGTAATCTGATCCCTCGTGATTGGTTCGTCCAACGACCAGTTAAACTCGGGCGGCATCGGGGTGCCGACGCGATTTACCTGCTGCGCATTGACCGGCCATGACAGCACCAATGCGAGCAACGCAACGTAAAAGGACGTTTGTTTGAACATGGTTTCCTCCATTGGTTGGAGGCAATGTCGTACAAGCCCCAGCCAACACGGTCTTTTCGGGAGTCCTGATTTTACCTTGAGGTAATCCTGCTTTTCCGCTTGGATACCTTGGGGGCAAGAGCGGCGTGATTTACCTGTTCGAGAACTATTCTCTCGATGCCGGTCGGCGAGAATTGCGCGCCGGATCGGAGCTGGTGCCTGTCGAGCCGCTGGTCTTTGACCTCCTGCAGTTCCTTATATCCAACCGTGAGCGCGTCGTTAGTAAAGACGACCTTTTTGCCGGAGTTTGGAACGGCCGCATTGTTTCAGAGTCAACCTTGAGCAGCAGGATTACGGCCGCTCGACATGCCATCGGTGATAGCGGCGAAGCGCAACGTCTTATTCGCACTGTCGCCCGCAAGGGTTTTCGCTTTGTCGGCACAGTCCAAATAGAAGCGCGGCAGGCCCAAGATAGGAGCGCGACGAACTCGTACGGACGTGAGAACACCGAAGCGTTTCAATTCAAAGACGCAGCACGGACACTATCTGATCGTCCCTCAATTGCGGTTCTACCATTTGCCAATCTCTCGGCTGATCCGGACCAAGAGTATTTCGTCGACGGCATTATCGAAGATGTCATCAATGCACTGTCGCAATTCCGCTGGCTTTTCGTCATCGCGCGCAGCTCAAGCTTCATCTACAAAGGGCGGGCTCTAGATATAAAGGCGATCGGACACGAGTTAGGCGTGCGTTATGTGCTCGACGGCAGTGTGCGCAAGGCGGCACATCGAGTTCGTATTACCGCCGAGCTTATCGATACCGCGACTGGCGCTCATCTCTGGGGAAATCGCTTTGACGGAGGTCTTGAGGATATCTTTCATCTGCAGGATCAAATAACTGCGAGCGTCGTGGGTGCGATTGCGCCAAAGTTGGAGCAGCTTGAGATCGAGCGTGCTAAGCGCAAATCGACAGAAATCCCTGGCGCATACGACTATTATCTACGTGGAATGGGCAATCTCTATCTCTGGACTCGAGAAAGTATAGCCGAAGCCCTGCGTTTATTTTGTAAGGCAGTCGAAACAGACCCAGCATTTGCTTCCGCCTATGGCATGGCAGCCTATTGCTACGTTCAGCGCAAGTCGCATGGTTGGTTTACCGACCGTCAGCAAGAGATTTCTGCAGCGTCGCGATTTAGCCGCCAAGCGGCAGAACTGGGGAAAGATGATGCTATTGCGCTCTCGAAAGCAGCGCATACGCTGTCTTACGTCGTTGGCGACGTCGACAGTAGCGTGGCCTTGATCGATCAGGCCTTGGCGGTAAATCCCAATCTAGCATCCGCTTGGTATGTCAGCGGCTGGGTAAGAATATTTCTAGGCGACCCTGAACATGCCATCGAGCATATCACGCATGCGGCACAATTGAGTCCGTTTGATCCGCTGATCTTTCATGTGCATGCAGCAATTGGATATGCTCTTTTTTTCGCCGGTCGTCACAGTGATGCGGCAAGATGGTTGGAGAAGGCACTATCCGTTGCGCCCGATTACCTTACTGCCTTGCGTGGCGCCGCGGCAAGTTACGCGGTCATGAGACGGCTTGAGGATGCGCGGAAATTGATGAACCACATGCGCAAGCTCGATCCGGCGTTGCGGCTTTCCAACCTCAATGAGCTGCTCCCCCTTCGACGACAGGAGCATTATACGAAATGGAGTGAAGCTCTGCGAGAAGCCGGATTGCCAGAATAAATCTCTAGCCGCGAGATTTTTCGGCGGGTGGCCCACTGGAGGATTTAACGCTATTTGCCGGCCAAATGGCCGTGTTGGCACGCGAGACCCTTTTATAGAAGGTCAACCAGTTGGCAACCTACAATTTACATCGGCCCAACGCCCTTCACCCACAACGCCACGCCACTTCCTGGCTTCCATTGTTCGCGAGCGGGTTCGGCGCATGCATGAAGAAGAAAACAGCAGCACTCGCTGCCTGATTAAACATCAGAACGAATTTAGGAGAAATCGCCGCGAGGCGGTCTTTCTTTTTGCTGCTTTGCCTATGTCCGCTTATGGCACAGAGCGGACATGCTCCTCACTGCGCGGAACGTCCGCTTTCGGGGTAACAGCGGACATCGCGTGGACATGCGCCGATGTCCGCTAATGACCCAAAGCGGACATTGGCGTCTTACGACTCATTCCGGACATTGAATGGGACCCAGTTAGCGGGATAATCAGCTGGCTTTCAGCGACGACAGTTGCTCGGTATCGAAGCGGGCTCGCAATTTGGCGATGGCGGCGGCGTCCGGCGGCCCGCTTTTCGTTACGAGTTTCACCAGCTCCTCGAAATATTGCTCGTGACCCGGGGGCGACACGGTCATGATCATCCGCGCCGGCTTGTCGCTAGCATTGGCGATGTTGTGAGGCACACCCGGCGGGATGAACAGGTAGGTCCCGGGCTTGGCGTGGACAAGTTCGCCGCCCACATGCCACTCGCACTCGCCTTCCAGCACATAGAACGTTTCTTCCTGGACGCGGTGAACGTGGGTGCCGGTGGAAAAACCGGCCGGCAACGTCCAATCGAACATAGACGTGTGCTTGGTGTCCTGACCGGTCACAAGGAACACCAAGGGCTTTCCGGCCAACGAGACCTGTTTGCCTTCGCCGGGCATGCGGACGACCGCTTTCGCGCTCATAGTATCCTCCGTCAGTTTTGCGCTTCATCGGGCTATAAGACCGCCGACTATGCTGCGGCCATGCCGACAAGTCGTGAAATCGCTGCGAAAAAGTTGCAAAATGTTTGCGAAACGGAGGCTCCCCACCCATGGCGACTGCCTACGAATTCGGCCCATTCCGGCTTGATGCAGACGCGGAAATTCTATTTCGCGACGCCCGGCTGATCGTCCTCGGCCAGCGCGCGGTTGCTTTGCTCCGGCTGCTTCTGGAGCAAGCGGGTAAGCCCGTTTCCAAAGATGCGCTGTTCGAAGCGGCGTGGCCGGGACTAGCCATCGAAGACAGCAATTTGACCGTCCAGATTGCGGCGCTGCGGCGGGTTTTCGGCGAAGCAGGCGGCGACGCGAATTGGATCGAGACGTTGCCGCGCCGGGGCTATCGCTATGTGGGCCCGGTGGTTGCGACGGCGGGCTCGCGCGCTGTGGCGCCCTCGACTGACTTGCCGCTGGCCTTGCCTGGCAAGCCGTCCGTCGCAGTGCTTCCGTTCACAAATCTGAGCGGCGACCCGGACCAGGAGTATTTTGCCGACGGTATGGTCGAAGATATCATTGCCGGACTATCTCGCATCAAATGGCTGTTTGTTATCGCGCGCCGTTCCAGCCTCACCTACAAGGGGACGGCCATCGACGTGAAGCAGGTCGGCAGCGAACTGGGCGTGCGTTATTTGATACAAGGAAGCGTGCGCAAGGACGGCCGCCGCGTCCGGATCTCCGCTCAAATGATCGAGGCAGAGAGCGGGCATCAGTTATGGAGCGAACGCTTCGATCGCTCCCTGGACGACGTGTTTGCGCTCCAGGACGATATCGCCCTCAACGTGGTCAGCGCCATCGAGCCGAGTTTGCGGCGCGCTGAAGTCGAGCGCGTGAAGCGCAAGCGGCCCGACAGTCTCGACGCTTATGATCTTGTCCTGCAGGCGCAGTCAGACGTGGATTCGGGCATGCCGGCCGATGTCACCAAAGCGCTGGTACTTCTTGGGCGCGCGCTCACGCTCGATCCGACCTATGCGTTGGCGCACGCTAATGCCGCAATGTGCCACCATTGCCTTTTCCTGCGCAGTGGGCTGCGCGAAGAGGACCGGTCGGCCTCGGTCCGCCACGCTCAGGCGGCTATCGCGCATGGCCGTGACGATCCGCGTGCCTTGACCCTTGCCGGATTTTCCATCGGCATGGACGGGCACGATCGCATCGCTGCGTTCGTCGCGTTAGAAGCCGCACTTTCAATTAGTCCGTCATCTGCACTGACTTACATTCTCGGTAGCGTCATGCTTGCGTGGGGTGGCGAGGCTGAACGCGCAATCGAATGGAGCGAACGGGGTATGCGTCTCAGTCCGTTGGATCCTTGGGCCTTCGCCGCATTCGACGCACAGGCCATGGGTCATTTCCATCTTGGCCACTACGACAAAGCTGCTCGCGCTGCCTACAGGTCCGTTCACGCCAACCCGGCCCATAGCATCACCTATGTGCAACTGGCTGCGGCGCTCACCAAAGTCGGGAGGCTGGAAGAAGCCAAGGCGGCTGCGGCAAAGGTTCTGGAACTGCATCCGACATTTCGGTATAGCCGCCAATTCGCCGGCGTCGATTGCGCGCCCGCACTTGCCGCTTCCATGGGTGAAGCGCTCCGAACGGTCGGGCTGCCGGAATAATTTCGGCAACCGGTCTGTCCGCTATTGGGGGTAAAGCGGACATTGGCTAACCGTTGCTCACCAACCTCAAATTTACGAGTACGGGTCCTAGTAGCCTAAGGCCTCCTAGGCGGTTTCGGTTTTCTTCTTTCTGCCCTTGGATGCCTTGGCAGGTGCTTCGCCGCCTTCCGCCACTTTTGCAGACTTGCCGGCCGCTTCGTCTTCGGGTTCGCCCTCACTGCGCGCTTTCACCGCTTCCGGCTCGAACATGGCTTCCGCCGTGGCGGCCGCAGCTGCAGCTTCCTCTTCCGCTTCGGTCCGCCGCACGGTGACGTCCTCGCCGCGGGCTATGCGCGCCGCCTCGTCGGCGCTGCGCGCCACGGTGACAGTGATCGCAATTTCGACTTCCGGGTGGAGGGCCAACGGCACCTTGTACTGGCCAATCGTTTTGATTGGCGCATTGAGCACAATTTGGGAACGTTCCACACTGGCGCCTTCCGTGTTGAGCAGAGCCGCGATATCGCGCGTCGACACCGAGCCGAACAGTTGCCCGGATTCACTCGCCTGCCGGAGCACGATGTAGGTCTTGCCATCGAGGTTGCCCGCAAGCTTGCCCGCTTCACCCTTCATTTCGAGATTTTTCGTCTGAAGTTCAGACTTCATTTCATCGAACCGTTTCTTGTTGTCGGCGGTCGCCCGCAGGGCTTTACCGCGCGGCAGCAAGAAATTGCGGGCAAAGCCGTCTTTCACGCGGACGACATCGCCCATTTGTCCCAACTTGCCGATGCGCTCGAGCAGGATCACTTCCATTGTCGTTACTCCTTGATCTGAATCTGGTTTGTCTGTGGCTGTGTGAATCTCATGAAAGAGCAGGCGGCCCGCGTTTGCGCGCGACGCGCGCGCGCAAATCGACCGCTGCGTCGACAAGCCCCAGCAGGCAGAGCGCCAACACCAGCCAGCCGACCATCAGCACGGCGATGTATGTGCCGGCGAGTATAAAGGGGCGCGCGTTCATGCCCTGCGTAATCGCGTGCAAGACGGCAAACCCGAGCACGCCATAGGCCATCAGCAAGCTTGCGGACACGACATTTGCGAGGATGCCGACCAGGCCATTGGTAAAACTGAGAGCGATCGCAAGCGCGAGAAGCCCCGTCAGCAGAGGGGGAAAACGCATGGCCGAAAGCTGCGGCCACGGTCGCGTCAGCCGGCCGGAAAGTTTCACAATTCGCCCTGCAAGCCAAAGATTGACGAGACTGGTGAGCGTCGCGAGGACGGCCGCTGTGGCCGGGACCACCGCCACGAGGAAGTTGATGAATCGTTCGGGATCGGTGCCGCCCGGCAACTCGATCGGTCCACCGGCCGGCGTGTCCGTTTGCATTCTCAACATTCGCGCCAGCCCCTCATGCAACCCGGCGCGAAAACTTTCCGCGTCGAGGCCGAAATTCGGGATAGCGACAATAACGACGAGCGCGGCGAGGACCGCCGCCCACATCACCAGATGCCCGGGTGGATACCATTCGAGAGCCGGTTCGCGTTGACCATCGCCCGCGGTCGCTGCGGCGGGGCGGGCGAGCATAGCGAGGTAGCTCAGCCACCACGCGGGAACACCAGTGCCAGCCAGGAAAGCGAACAGGAATACAGTGCCGAACGCGAGTCCGAGTGCAGTGGCACCTGTGACCACGGCCGCCAGCGCCGCCCAGTGACTCCAGCCGAGCCCCGCGATCATGATTGGCAATGGGGCAAGATAAAAAAGCGGAATCGACAGCAACGCGCCAGACGTCACCGCGGCGAACAGCAAAGCCGCCGCGGCGCCGGCGCAAACACCAATGAGTCCGATCTGTATCATCACGAGCTGTCCCGCTCCTCATCGAGCGGTTAGAGACGGAACCTATGTCCGACCCAACCATCGGCTTCCGGCTGCCACCGGAAGCCTCGTTATCGTTTTACTGTATCACGTAGGGCAGCAGGCCGAGAAAGCGTGCGCGTTTGATCGCTTGTGCCAATTCGCGTTGCTTCTTCGCCGAAACCGCGGTGATGCGGCTCGGCACGATTTTGCCGCGCTCCGAAACATAGCGCTGCAAAAGCTTGACATCCTTGTAGTCGATCTTTGGCGCGTTGGCGCCGGAGAATGGGCAGGTCTTACGACGGCGGAAGAAGGGACGGCGCGCGCCGCCTTGCGGAGAAAATGCCATGGTCTATTCCTCCACCGCGACGGCTTCGACGCTTTCAGCGTCATCGCCTTCATCGCGTCGCGGACGACGCTCGCCGCGTCCGCCACGCTCACCGCGTTCATCGCGATCTCGATCAGATTTGCGCATCATCGCGGAGGGGCCTTCCTCGTGCGCCTCGACGCGGATGGTCAGGTATCGCAGCACGTCTTCGTTCAGCCGTTCCTGGCGTTCGATCTCATTGAGAGCCGCAGGCGGCGCGTCAACGTTGAGCAGCGTCATGTGCGCCTTGCGGTTCTTGCGGATGCGATAGGTGAGGGACTTCAAGCCCCAATATTCATTCTTCGTGATCTTGCCGCCCTGTTGCCCGATGATGCCGGTCAACTGAGTGGTCAATTCTTCGACCTGCTGCGCGCTCAGGTCCTGGCGCGCGAGGTAGACGTGTTCGTATAGCGGCATGAATTGCCTTTCCCTTGTTCAAGTCCCTGTCCTCGATCCCGGCGCCTAGCCCCTCGAGCCCTTCGGGAAAGGCTCGAATGCTCTGAAGGCGGAAGCACAGGACGCCGGGCCAACTGGCCCTACCGGCTCATAATTGCAGTTCAGCCGGCCGTCCGTTCAGCTCCCAACCAGGGTCGATGGAACGCGCGGTTTATATGGTGTTTTCGCAAAAACGCAAGGCAAAACGGCCTGAGCCCAAAAGCGGCGGTCATCGGGGCGTTTGATGCCGGTTTATCAGGCGGCGTGGGGCCCCAATGCAACACATTGCAGCCGTTCGGCGAGTTTAACCGCAAGATCGACGCCCTCACGCATCTGTCGCGCTATATCGGGATTCTGATCGCTGTCACGGCGCAGCTTTTCGAGGGCATCGAGCAACCGATCGAGGTTTTGCGCAAGCAGTTGCTGACGAAAGGCCGGATCGCGGTGCGACCGTGCGAGCTCGTCCTCGGTGATCAGGTCGCTCATCGTTTGGCCGTTGGCTTGGCCCTTGGTTTGGCGCTTGGTTTGGCGCCTGGAAGATTGACGATAATCTTAGCGGACAGAGTGTTGTCGTGAGGTTACCGGTCGCGGCGCAGCTTGACAGAACCGGTATCGCGGTGTCTTTCGGCCCGATTTTGGTGGGTGGTTCAGTTAACAGGCAAGACATGGCAGTTGCGTTCGTTTTTCCGGGACAGGGCAGCCAGACTGTCGGGATGGGCAAGACGTTGGCGGCGAATTTCCCTGCCGCGCGGCAGGTCTTCGAAGACGTGGATGCGGCCCTCGACAGCAAGCTCAGCACCATCATTTTCGAAGGCCCCGCAGATACACTCACGCTGACCGAAAACGCCCAACCAGCTCTGATGGCGGTTTCGCTTGCGACACTACGTGTGTTGGAGGCCGAAGCAGGGCTCGATCTGGCGCGCGATGCGCAATTCGTCGCCGGACACTCGCTTGGTGAATATTCCGCATTGGCAGCGGCCGGCGCCTTTACCGTCGCGGATGCGGCGCGGCTGCTACGAACGCGCGGCCAGGCAATGCAGAAGGCGGTGCCGGTTGGCGCAGGTGCCATGGCGGCACTTATCGGTCTCGAATTCGATGTAGCCTCAGCGATCGCGGCGGACGCCGCGCAAGGTGAGGTATGCCAGGCAGCTAACGATAACGGAGCGGGTCAGGTCGTGGTGTCCGGCAATAAGGCTGCGGTCGAGCGCGCTGTGGAAATTGCCAAGGCAAAAGGCGCGAAACGCGCGATGCTTCTCCCTGTGTCCGCACCCTTCCATTGTGCACTGATGCAACCAGCCGCGGATGTGATGGCCGACGCGCTGGGGAAAGTGTCCGTAAAGCCGCCGGTCGTGCCCGTGATCGCCAATGTGTTGGCCAAGGCGATCCGTGAGCCGGCGGAAATCGTGCGGGCGCTGGTCGCGCAAGTTACCGGGACCGTACGCTGGCGCGAGTCCGTGATATTCATGTCTGGCGCCGGGGTTACGAATTTCTACGAAGTCGGTGCAGGCAAGGTCCTCAGCGGATTGATCAAACGGCTTGCGGATGGTGCAAATAGCAGCGCAATCGGCAGCCCAGAGGACGTCGCCGCTTTCAAAGCGGCTCGCGCATAATCCCGAAAAGCGGGACCGGTTTTCGGACAAGATCATGCGCAAACGAATGAGGAGCCGATGATGTTCGACCTGAACGGCAAGACCGCGCTGGTCACTGGCGCCAGCGGCGCCATCGGGGGCGCCATCGCGCGCGCATTGCACGCGCAAGGCGCGACAGTTGCGATCTCCGGCACGCGCAAGGACGCTCTTGATACTCTTGCCGCTGAGTTGGCCAGCCGTGTCCACATCCTGCCCTGCGATCTCGCGGATAAGGATGCAGTCGAGGCGCTCGTGCCCGCCGCGGAAGAGAAAATGGAGAAACTCGATATCCTGGTCGCCAATGCCGGCATGAACCGCGATAACTTGTTCGTGCAACTCCGCGACGAGGATTGGGACAAAGTCATCGCGGTCAACCTGACCGCGACATTTCGACTCGCCCGCGCCGCGGTGTCGCGCATGATGCGCCGTCGCTGGGGCCGCGTGATCGCGATCTCGTCCGTCGTCGGCTTTACGGGCAATCCGGGGCAGGGGAACTACACGGCTTCCAAGGCCGGTATGGTCGGTATGATCAAGTCGGTGGCTGCGGAATATGCCAAGCGTAACGTTACCGCCAACTGTATAGCGCCCGGTCTGATCGCATCCGCGATGACCGAAAAGCTCAATGAGAAGCAGCGCGAGGCGATTCTGTCGCGCATTCCTGCAGCCAAGCTCGGCACCCCCGATGATGTGGCGGCAGCAGCGGTGTTCCTGGCCTCGAATGAGGCTGCCTATGTCAATGGACAGACGATCCACGTAAACGGTGGGATGGCTATGATCTGACCGGATAAGCCCAATTTTCGGGGCTTGCTCGCTGCGCCCTCACACGCTAGTCATCGTATTTGAAGTATGGTAACCGAGCTTCGGCCCGGCTGGGGCGGCTAGTAGCGGAAGTCGCAAGCAAACTTCCGCGATTGGGGTTCGTCTCATTACCGTCAATCTCGACGAGGCCATACCACGATGGTTGCGATCTGAACTTGGGTTGTAACCCAATCTAAAAAGCACGAGGTTGGAACGATGAGTGACATTGGCGAGCGGGTGAAAAAGATTGTCGTGGAGCACCTGGGCGTTGAGCCCGACAAGGTGACCGATCAAGCGAGTTTCATCGACGATCTTGGCGCCGACAGTCTCGACACCGTCGAGCTCGTGATGGCCTTCGAAGAAGAGTTTGGCTGCGAAATTCCCGATGATGCGGCCGAAACCATCCTGACCGTCGGCGATGCGGTCAAATTTCTCGAAAAAAACGCTAAAAGCTGAGCAAGCGCGCCACGCTGCTGCTCGTTTACTTCGCTCGTCATTGTCTTAAGGGCTGTGCGGAGTGCAGCGGCGCGCATAATTTCGCTCGGAGCTGACCATGAGACGTGTCGTCGTCACAGGAATGGGAATGTTGACGCCGCTCGGTTGCGGCGTGGAGCCGACCTGGACGCGCCTGCTGAAGGGCGAAAGCGGCGCCAAGAAAATCGACACCTTCGATGTCTCCGATATTGCCTGCAAGATCGCGTGCGTCGTTCCGCGCGGCGATGGCTCGAACGCGACTTATAATCCCGATCAGTGGATGGAGCCGAAGGATCAGCGCAAAGTCGACGAGTTTATTGTCTATGCGATGTGCGCGGCCCGCCAAGCGCTCGATGACGCCGGCTGGCATCCAAAAAGTTACGAAGAGCAGACGACCACCGGGGTGATGATCGGTTCCGGCATCGGCGGTATTGAGGGCATCGCCGAGACCGCGATCGCGCTCAATGAGAAAGGTCCGCGACGGGTTTCGCCATTCTTTATCCCCGGCCGGATCATCAATCTTGCCTCGGGCTTCGTATCGATAGCGTTCGGGTTAAAAGGGCCGAACCATGCGGTTGTTACCGCATGCTCGACCGGCGCTCACGCCATTGGCGATGCCGCGCGGCTGGTGGCGCTTGGTGACGCCGAGGTGATGGTGGCGGGCGGCGCGGAGTCGCCGGTCAATCGCATATCTCTCGCAGGGTTTTCGGCGCTGCGTGCGCTTTCCACGAACTTTAACGATGACCCGACACGCGCCTCACGTCCATATGACAAGGACCGCGATGGTTTCGTGATGGGCGAGGGTGCCGGCGTTGTGGTGCTCGAGGCGCTCGAACACGCCACGGCGCGTGGCGCAAAGATCTATGGTGAACTGATCGGCTACGGCTTGTCGGGCGATGCCTATCACATTACGGCGCCGGCACCGGACGGTGATGGGGCACTGCGCTGCATGAATGCGGCAATCAAGCGTGCGGGGATTTCGGCCGGCGATATCGACTACATCAATGCGCATGGCACCTCGACGCCAGTTGGCGATGAGATCGAGCTTGGTGCGATCCAGAAGTTGGTTGGCAATGCAGCCGGCCGGATGTCGATGTCATCGACCAAGTCCTGTATTGGGCATTTGCTCGGCGCCGCCGGCGCGGTCGAGGCCATCTTCTCGATCCTGGCCATTCGGGATCGGGTTGCCCCGCCCACGATCAACCTCGATAGTCCTTCGGTTGATACGCCGATCGACCTCGTCCCGCATCAGGCGCGGAAACGGGATGTCGACACTGCGCTGTCGAATTCATTCGGATTCGGCGGAACAAACGCCTCGCTGATTTTCCGCCGGTACGCCAATTAGGAGTCTGTGCCTGCAAGCGCCCCAAGTTTTCGCCATAATTTCTTCTAACGTGCGAAGACGGCTGACGTCGTCCTCCCGCCGCGGAACGCGATGGAGCGTGATAATGCGAGATGATTGCGGGCGCCGGTGCCGACAGCGGGAGCTGATGAAGTGAATTCCAACCTACCGCCTGGGGGCGACAACAACGGAACGCCCGCCGGAAAACCGCCAATGCCGCGTAGCCCGCGTGCGGCGCTCGAACCGGAACGGGTGCCGATTCCAAACCGCCGTTCACAACGCGTGCGCCATCCGGTGGTCATCGTCGGAAACGCGATCTTCACGTTCCTCGTCGTGCTCTCGGTCGCAGTCGGCCTCGGGTTGTACTTTGGCAAGCAACGCTTTGAAGCTCCCGGCCCGCTGCCGGAGGATAAGGTTGTCAACATTCCGCGCGGTCTCGGCATCCGTGACATCGCCGATCTCTTGCAGCGCGAGGGCGTCATCGACCAGCCGTACGTTTTCATGGGCGGCGTGATCGTCCTCAAGGCCCGCGGTGAGCTCAAATACGGCGAATACCAGTTCAGCAAACAGGCGAGCCTCGCCGACGTCGTCGATACGATCATCGAATCCAAGATGGTGCAGCACGCCCTCACGGTTCCCGAGGGCCTTACCTCGGAGCAGATCGTCGCGCGTCTGCTGGAGACCGACGCCCTTGCCGGCAAGATCAAGGAAATCCCGCGCGAAGGAACGTTGCTGCCCGAAACGTACAAATTCTCGCGCGGCGTGACGCGTGAGCTGATTATCCAGCGCATGCAGCAGGCACACCGGCATGTCTTGCAGGACGTGTGGGAACACCGAATGCAGGATTTGCCCATCAAGACGCCCGAGCAATTGGTCACGCTTGCCTCGATCGTGGAAAAAGAAACCGGCAAGGCGGACGAGCGCACGCGCGTTGCCGCCGTCTTCGTCAACCGGCTCAAGAGCAAGATGCGGCTGCAGTCGGACCCGACGATTATCTACGGGCTGACCGGCGGCAAAGGTTCGCTCGGCCGACCGATTCTGAAGAGCGAGATTGAACAGCCGACACCCTACAACACATATGTCGTTGACGGACTGCCGCCGGGGCCGATTGCCAACCCGGGCCGCGCCTCACTCGAAGCCGCCGCAAATCCCGCCCGCACCAAGGAGCTCTATTTCGTTGCCGACGGGACCGGCGGCCACGTGTTCTCGGATAGCTATGCGGAGCACCAGAAAAACGTTTCTCGCCTGCGCGGTATCGAGCACACAAATGGGAATGGCAATGCGCCACCGGCGCCGCCAACACCAACGCCGTCTGCACCGCCCGCAAATAGCGCCCCAACCAGCGACAAGCCGTAGGCTTGTGACGTGAACGTCGCGCGGCTAAGGTCGCGGCGTTTTTGAATAGACAACAACACGAGATTGATCCCATGGCTCTGTCGAGCATGACCGGTTTTGCTCGCAGCCACGGCAGCGCTGGCGACTATGCCTGGAGCTGGGAGATCAAGTCGGTCAACGCCAAGGGTCTCGATCTGCGCTTCCGCCTGCCGCAGGGCTGGGATGCGGTCGAGATTCCGGCGCGCTCGCGCGGCACCGAAAAGCTTTCGCGCGGCACCGTCTACGCCAATCTCACCGTTGAGCGCAAAGGCGTGCAGCCGACGGTGAAAGTCAACGAAGCGGTGCTCGCCGCAGTGCTGTCCACGCTCAAGGGCCTTTCCGGAAAGGTCGAGGCTGCGCCGCCAAGCCTCGACGGCATTTTGTCGCTCAAAGGGATCATCGAGGTTACCGAGGAAGACGAGCGCCCGGAAGACCACAGCACTGCCGAGACGGCGATCGTTGCAGGCTTTGAGCACGCGTTGGCCGCGCTCGTGTCGATGCGGCGCTCGGAGGGCGAAACGCTTGGCCGGTTGTTGTCGGCGAGGCTCGATGAGATCGCCGTGCTCACCGCGCGCGCGGAGGCTGCACCGGGGCGTAAACCGGAAGCGATCAAGGTGCGGCTCGCGGAGCAGGTGGCAACCTTATTGGCCGCGTCAGAGCGCTTTGATTCCGACCGGCTG
>DATFVF010000272.1:0-7330 GCA_035260465.1 Pseudolabrys sp.
GCCCGACCGCAACGAGCCGGTAGACTTGCCATTGTCCAATGAAACGATTTCAGCCATCGCCGAATTCAAACTGAAAATACGCGCGGGAGTGAACCAATGAGGAAGTCGGCCAAAGGTGTCGGCCTTGCAATCATCGGCGGCGGCCGCGTCGGCCTGTTTCGCGGCGAAGTGGCGGCACGCCATCCGGCGGTCGAGTGGATCGGGCTTGCGGAGAAGAACCCGAATCGCGCCGGCGAAGTCGGTCCGAAAATAAGCGCGGATTTCGTCACCCAAAGCCACGTCGAGCTGCTGCGGCGACCGGAAGTAACCGCGGCCATCATCTGCACCGACGAGCACCTGCATGTTGATCCGATCATGGCCGCCATCGAGCGCGGGGTTCCGATGTTGATCGAAAAGCCTCTCGCTACGAATCTGGCAGAGTCTGAGCGCGTCCTGAAGGCGATCAAGGCTGCAAAGCTAGATGCCGTAGTCGGTTACACGCAGCGCTTCCGCCGGCGCTGGCTGGCGGCAAAAGAGAAATGCCGCACTGGCGCGCTTGGCGATGTGACAATGGTGACATCCCGCGCCTTCATGAATCGTCTGGTGGCGATTGACAACTACAAGCGCACTGACGATCCAACGACGATTTCCCCAATGGTGATCTCCGGCACGCACGCCCTCGACATTTGCATGTGGTGCCTGGAGGGCAAAACCGCCGTCGAATGTTATGCGCGTTCGGTCGATAAGGTGTTGGGCCCAGCTTACAAAGGCATTGACGGCACCGCCGGAATGATCAATTTCTCCGACGGCACCATCTATCATCTCAACATCTCGTGGGCCTTGCCCGTAACCTGGCCAGCTGCGGTGTATTCGCTCGAGGTTGGCATCGTCGGCACGACCGGCGTGCTCACTATCGACGACACGCACCGGGACATCGTGCTGGCGGTATCGAAGCCGCAATCGGAGGGGTACAACCCAGACGCCACGCGGCTCGTTGATTTCATGGGCAGCTATCCGCCCGGCGACATGGCGCTGGGCGAACTGCGTGGACCAATGGCGGAAGAGACCGATTCATGGCTCAACCGCATTGCGCTAGGGTTGCCGACCGCCGCGGCAACGGTCGAAGAAGCGCATCGCAACCTGATGCTGACGAAAGCACTCGATTTGTCGGCTAAGCGCAAACAGCCGGTTAAGCTCCCGCTCGATCCCGACGAAGTGCGCGCGGCGGCCTAGCCGGAGCTATTGCGCCGGCTTGCCGGAGGGAGTGCCGCTACCCCCGAAAAGAAACCGCTGCGGATTACGAGCGAGGTCGGTGATCGCTTTGCCGGCAAGTTCGACTTGCTTCGTCGCGGTGCTGGTCAACCTGTTCACGCCAATCGTGATTTCATCCGTACGCTTGTCGAGATTTTCGATAAATATACGCGCAGAAGCCGTTGCTTCCTTGGCGTTACTCGCAGTCTCGCGCGCGTTGTTCATGATGGAATCGACATTGTTTGTATTGCGCGCGAGCGAGGCACTAAACGAGGCAATATCTGTAATCGCCTGATGAAGCGCTTCCTGATTGGCTGCGATCACTTCTTCCGCTTTGTTGAGCACTTCTCGTGCGGCCTGCATCATATCCTGACTCGCGCTGGGATCGGCCTTCAAGGTCGGCGGTTCGCCCTCCTCTCTCTCGATGAGGGGCGTGGTCGCCGAGACACCTTTAAGAGATACCGAGGCAACACCGGTCAGGCCAGCAAACTCGAGCCCTACACGCGTGTCGGATCGAATTGGCGTCGATTTGTTGACTGCCAGCATCGCCACAACCTGCGAGGGTTTATCGGGATCAAGCCGAAGATTGGTCACCTCACCGACGCGAATGCCGTTGAACAGAACGTTGCCGCCCACCTGCAACCCCGACACCGAACTATCGAAAATCACGCGATAGGCAACGGCTTGCTTCTTACCGGACGAGTGGTGCAGCCAGAAAATGAATCCAAAAGCGCCCGCGACCACGGCGAACGTGAACAACCCGATCAATGCGTAGTGCGCTTTTCTCTCCATCACTCTACTCCGTTAGTTCCTCGCTGCCGCTTGCAAGCCCGCTCGCGCTCGTACGCCGTGGAAATAAGCCTTCAACCAGGGATGTTGCGATGCCAGCATCGTATCCATGGTGCCTGCTTCGATAATCTTGCCATCGCCGAGAACGGCAATGCGATCGCAGATCGTATGTAGGCTATCAAGGTCGTGCGTAACCATAAAAACCGCCATCGCTGATGTCCGCTGCAATGTCAGGATCAGCTGATCGAAATCGCCGGCGCTGATCGGATCGAGGCCCGAGGTCGGCTCGTCGAGAAAGAGTATTTCCGGATCGAGAGCCAGGGCTCGCGCAAGTGCGACGCGCTTGATCATTCCGCCCGAGAGTTCCGAAGGGAACTTGCGATAGACGTCCGGTTTCAGGCCGACCATTTCCAGTTTAGTGATGGCGATTTCAGTCATGAGCCTGTCTGAAATGTCGAGGTATTCGCGAATCGGAAATTCCACATTTTCTCCGACGCTCAGCGAGGAGAACAGCGCGCCTTGCTGGAACAGAATGCCCCAGCGCCGCTCAATCTCTTGACGCTGGACCTCGCCGGCTTCATCGAGATTGACGCCAAAAACGTCGATCCGCCCCTCCTGCTTCGGCAAAAGGCCGAGGATGGTGCGCGTAAGGACCGACTTGCCTGCACCCGAAGCACCGACGAATCCTAAAATCTCGCCGCGGTAAACGTCGAGCGTGACACCATTGAGGACCCGATTGCCTTTTAGATCGACAACCAGATCGCGCACTTCGATAACAGGAGCTGTACGATCATTTGCCATGTCACATCCCGATCGACGCGAAAAACATGGCGAAAATGCCGTCGAGCACGATGACCAGGAAGATCGATTTGACCACGGAATTGGTGGTTTGCTCGCCGAGCGATTCGGCGCTGCCCTGCACCTGAAGCCCTTCGACGCAGGCAACTACGCCGATGACCAGCGCCATAAACGGCGCTTTGATCATGCCCACCTCGAACGTGTTAAGCGAGACTGCCTCCTGCAGCCGCGACAAAAAGACCTCGGGCTGGATGCCACCGTAAAGCCAGGACACCAGGCCGCCGCCGTAGAGCGCGGCCATCGACCCGAGAAACGTCAGAATTGGAACCGCAATTACCAAAGCGAGGATGCGTGGAAGGATAAGCACCTCTACCGGATCAAAGCCCATGGTGCGCAGCGCATCGACTTCTTCGCGCATTCGCATAGCGCCGAGTTCGGCTGTGTAGGAGCTGCCGGAGCGGCCAGCCACCATGATGCAAACAATCAGTACACCGACTTCGCGCAACACCAGCACGCCAACCATGTCGATGACGTAGATATCTGCGCCGAACTTGCGGAAATGGAAAATGCCTTGCTGTGCGAGAATGGCGCCGATCAACACGGTTATCAGCAGGATGATCGGCACCGCTCGCCAGCCGACGCGCTCGAGCTGATTGATCATGGAAGTGAAACGAAAGGTCGTCGGCCGCAGAAACACGCGTCCCACCGCAACCATGAGTGAGCCGAGCATTTGCGCGAGCAAAACAAGATCCGCGCCCACCGCCGCCATGGTCATGCCGACGCTCTCCAGCGTCGCGATGATGCTGTTGGGTCCGCGTGGCGCCGGTGTCAGTGATTGCGTGCCGGCATGCACTTTCTCGAAGAGACCACGGTAGTCTTCACGCAAACCGACGAGGCGCGCGTCGCGTCCCTGCTTCGTCCAGATCCGCAGCGCTCGCTCGATCAGCCACGCACCGTATGTGTCGAGATATTCGATGCGATTCATGTTAATCGCGATGCTGCGCGCGGTTACACCACGTGTAGCCGCGTCGACCTGCGGCTCGATTGCACCGGCATATTCAGCCGTCCACGAACCGGCAGCGTTGAATTCGACCATATCGCCCCGTGCATGGCCGCTGATCAAGATTCCTGCCGTCACCGAGCCGCTCCTTCACCAACAAACAGCAATGCGCGTCTGCGTTCGAACATCCGCAAACGAGCGAGCCGAGACAGGACTGGATGCGTTGCGGCGGGACTTTGCGGATTCGCCACCGGCCGATGGGCAGGCGACGGCCGCAATTCAAGGGCCGCACTGAGCGCAATCTCGCCCCGCCCTAAACACCATCAAAAGTTAACAAATCGGCCGTAATCCTTAAATGCCGTTTACCATTTTAGGTTAATGGGCGGTTAACCATGTTTCTGCGCCAGCGCGGGCATTTTGAGCGCTCGCGGTTCCACGACCATCGCGGTCGGAGTGCCTAACAGGCCGATAAACCCACGCAGTTAGCGTTCGCGTCGTTGACCGCAAACAAGCTTTCCACGACTGGCCGTCGCATATTGTTTATCGGCGGTATCGACAGGACTTCCATGTAGACGGTGCCCAACCCTTGAAGTCCCAACAGTGTGCCGGCGCCAAGACTTAGGTCCAGGTCCCGGTTGGGTGCAAATGGTCCCCTGTCATTGATCGTTACGTTGATCGACCGATGGTTCTTGGGATTGGACACGCGGATCAACGTGCCGATCGGCAATGTCTTGTGCGCCGCGTGCCAACCGATGGGATTGAAGCTCTTGCCTGTCGAAACAAGTTTGTCTTCCCAATACATCGACGCGACAACCCACTCGCCAGCCTGGATTCGATCAAACGTGTTTTCACTCGAGACGCTGTAAATTGGTATTGCGGACAAAATGCTTCCGCACACCAATATAAAGGTAATATGGGCCATTTTCCTTTTTGCCCACATCGCCAGCTCTTGCCTGTCAATCAGCTTCATCGATTTGTATCGACAATTGATTTGCGTCAAATCGTCATCGACGGGCTCGCACCGACGGGCAGCGATCCGCGCGTGATGGACGGCGTTTTATTCGATTTGTTCCCTTGAGCACCAAAAATACGGCCGTTATGTGATGGCCCAGCGTTGTCCCCTAGGTGCGCTCGCGCAATGGCTTGATCGACAATTCAGCAGCGAGTTTGTCAAGTTGTGACAAAAGTTCGGGCGCGAGCGGTACTCCGTTGCGCAGGCGGTCGTCGCGGCGCAGCGCCCGCTGCTCCCCCGGCAGCCGCACGCTCTGTCCCGGCAGGGATTTCGTGCTGCGAAGCTCGCGGATGTGCCGATCGATCTCCGCTTTAAAATGCTCGATTGGCTGGAAGCGGTTTGGGTCCAGTGCGACCACGAATTGCCCGGTATTGGTGACTTTGTCCGGCTCGGCGTTGAAGTCGACACAGTCGCGACCAAAGAGCGCGCCGTTGAGTGTGCCGGCGAGCAACCCGAACGTAAGCGCAAGTCCCGCGCCCTTATATCCAGCCATCGGCAACAGCAGCGCTTCAGCACTCTTGTGCGGATCGAGCACCGCTTCGCCAGTCTTCGGATCGATCATCCAGCCGTTTTGCAGCGGCTTGTTTTGCAAGCGGTGGTTTTTAATTGTGCCGTAGGACACGATCGAGGTCGCAATATCGAGCACCACCGGCGGCTCTTTGCCGGCAGGAATTGCGATCGCCAACGGGTTGGTGCCAAGCACCGGGTCGGCACCGCCGGCGAGCGGCATGTGGTTTGCGTTGGCGACCGCTGAATAAAGTCCGACCATGTCAGCTTTCAGCGGCAGGGCAGCATAGACACCGGCAGCGCCAGCGTGTCCCGACATACGGCAGCCGACCCAGGCCACGCCGCATTCGCGCGCGAGTTCGATGGCGGTTTCCGCTGCACGCGCTACCACCAAATGGCCCATGCCGTTGTCGCCGTCGACCAACGCGGTCGCTGGTGCGGTGCGGTTGACCTTGATATTTGGGCGCGGATTAGTTGAGCCGAGCTTTAGCCGTTGCACATATTGTGTGAGGCGGAACACACCATGCGCATCGGCACCTATCAGATCGGCTTCCAGCATCAAGCCGGCAATTTTTATGGCATCGTCCTTCGGCACGCCCGCCTTGAGCAACGCATCGACGATCAGGGAGGTTACAGCCGCCGTAGGAACACGGACGGCTTTGGTGGCCTGCACGTTCATGGTTTCCTCGACAACATTGTGTCCGCGCGCGCTCCCAGAATGCTCGCTTTATCGGCATCGGAAATATTGAGCGAGCGTACGTGCTTCACGCAATCTATCATGCCCATGTCGTAAGGGTAGTCGCTACCGAGCATGACGCGGTTGGCACCAACATGGCCGATCATGAATTCCAGAACGGGCGCTGAGTGCAAAATAGTGTCGTAGTAAAAGCGCTTTGCGATATTTGTCGGCTGCTTTGAGATGTTCTTCTTCGGCTCTGGCCGCATTTGCCAGCCGTGCTCCCACCGCGCCGCTTGATAAGGCGTGAAGCCCCCGCCGTGGGCGAGTACGACTGCAAGCTTCGGATGGCGATCAAGAACGCCACCGAAATAGAGGCAGGCTGCACCGATGGTGGTGTCGAGTGGATTGCCGATCAGATTGTTCAGGTAGTACGACTTCATACGATCGGCGCCGGCGACGTTGTTGGGGTGAACGAACATGAAGGCGCCGAGTTCTTCGGCAGTCGTCCACACTGGCTCGAAACTCGGGTCGTCAAGGTTCTTGCCCATGATGTTGGACGCGAACATTGAGCCTTTCAGCCCGAGCTTGGTCACGGCGCGCCGCAGCTCATCGGCGGCGCGTTTAGGGTCCTGTAGCGGAAGCGTCGCGATGCCCATAAAGCGGTCCGGGTGGACGGCGATGTGCTTGGCCATCTGGTCGTTCTGGATCGCGGCGAGCGTCAAGCCGAGGGCAGGCTCCTGATTGTAGAGATAGGTCTGCGGCGTGGCCGAGAGCACATGCACGTCGACGCCCGCCGCATCCATGTCGCGCAGACGGCGCGGAATATCGAACCCGCCGGTTGGGAAGGGCCGGTAGACGACGCCATTGACATCGAACGCCGCGTTCTCCGCGTCGTCAGGCGTGATGGTGACCTTGACCCCGGCTTTGGTCAGCAGCGCTGCGGTTTCCTGGGTCAGAATGTGGGTATGGATATCGATCGTTCGCACGGTGGCCATTTCGTCCCCTGAAAACTGAAGCGGAGCGCCCGCGAGGAGCGCTTCCAGTGCCGCACCCGCGCGCGCCGCGCAAGCCCCTGTCGACACCAGCGCTTTGCGCTATAACCTTGAAGCCTTCACCCCACCGCCGGAATCCCCCAATGACTGCAAAGATTTCAGCTAAATACGAGCCGCGCGTCGAAGACGATGCTCTGGTACGCGGCAGTGGCCGTTTCATGGACGACCCGCGTTTACCTAACACCGCCTACGCCGCCTTTGTGCGCTCGCCGCACGCGCACGCGCGTGTTGTTTCGGTAAAGGCCGAAGAAGCTCGCAAGGTA
>DATFVF010000273.1:0-4168 GCA_035260465.1 Pseudolabrys sp.
AGGGCATCGCGCACCGCCTCGCCAAGCCGGAGGAAATATTTCCCGCCGGCATTATGGCGTCCGTGAAAATCTGACTATTTCGCCACACGTTTTATCGCTTCATCGCGAATGCTTGCATCAACGATGTTGGCCAAATCGACCGATGCTTTCAGATTGCCCGCTTTCACCAGTTCGTTTTGCATCCAGTTCAATTTGTCGAGCGGTAGTGTGGCGTCCGGATCGATTGCCTTTTGCTTGAGCGTGTCGTCATAGGCATAGGCCGGACGCGGATCATCGGGCTTGGCGTGAATGTTGTCTTCGGTAAGCTTGATCGTTTCGTCGCGATGAGCCACCGCAAATTTCAGAGCCTCCATTTCCGCGGCGACAAAACTAACGGCATCCGCACGCCGCTCAGAAATTGTTTTTCCGGTCATGGTCAAACATAGACGCACATAGTTCGGCAGCGCTTCGTTTCCGGCAACAAGCATGGTCACATCCTTGGGCGCGACCGCCATGAATTCCGCGGCAACAATCCCGGCGTCGGCAACTCCGGCCACCACGGCTTTGAAGCGATCGAGGTCGCCGCCGAGATTCGCGAAATGGACTTCGGAAGGTGCGATCTTGTGTTGTTCGAGTATGGCGTTGATCAACAGATTGGGCAGTGACCCCGGCGCCGCCACTGCAATCGTTTTGCCCTTGAGATCCTCGACCTTGGCGATCGACGATTTCACCATCAGTCCGTGGGGGACACCCGGCCAATCGCATCCGACGATCTTGATGTCGGCGCCGCGCGCACCGGCAAGGATGGTGGCGCCAGGGCTTGATTCGATGCTGTCGAGTTCGCCCGCCAGGAGTGCCTTATGCGCGGTGGCGCCGTTCTTCAGTGGGACGATCTCTATTTTCAGGCCACGCTTGGATGCGAAGTCACGCTGGCCGACCATCAGCATGAAACCGGCATCGCCTTTGGGCTCGATAACTCCGTGCTTCCATGGCCTGAGCTCCTGGCCCCAGGCCGGTACTCCCACCGCCGCCAACAAGAGACTGATGGCGAGAGCTCGCACGCTGATCATCGGGGGTATCCTCCAGCTTTGGGTGACCATGATCGGGGGCTAAAACTCCCAGATCAATCATATCGTTGAGGCCCAGCCCCAAAATTATGTTCCCGAATTGTTCTTGTACAACCCTCCACCTTCGGATACTACTATTGCGAGTATCGCATGGAGTTCGGTTGCATGGTCGAGCGTGTTGCCACTGTGGCATTCGAGGGCATTGAAGCCCGCTCGGTCGACGTGCAAGTGCAAGTCGCGCCTGGACTGCCTGTTTTCAACATTGTCGGGCTGCCCGACAAGGCGGTATCCGAAGCAAAGGAGCGCGTGCGCGCAGCGCTCATTGCCTCAGGTCTCGCGCTTCCGGCGCGACGAATCACGGTCAATCTCGCGCCCGCCGACCTTCCGAAAGAAGGCAGCCATTATGACCTTCCAATAGCGCTCGGCCTGATGGCGGCGATCGGCGCCATTCCGCACGACGCCTTGAACAGTTTTACGGTCCTCGGCGAGCTTGGTCTCGACGGATCCATCGCCGCAGTCGCCGGCGTATTGCCCGCCGCTATCGGCGCCAACGGACGCGGCCAGGGCCTAATCTGTCCGAGCGCATGTGGGCCTGAAGCGGCCTGGGCCAGTCCCGAAATCGAGATTATTGCTGCGCAGTCGTTGATCCAGCTCGCCAATCATTTCAAAGGCACGCAGATGCTTGTGCGCCCTCAGCCGAAAATACGCGAGCGGGACGGCGTGCCGCTCGACCTCGCCGACATCAAGGGCCAGGAAAGCGCAAAGCGCGCACTCGAAGTCGCCGCTGCCGGCGGACATAACCTGCTCATGGTCGGGCCGCCCGGGGCTGGCAAGTCCATGTTGGCCGCGCGACTACCGACAATCTTGCCGCCACTTTCACCGACCGAGCTGCTGGAAGTATCGATGATTGCATCGGTTGCCGGCGAAATCGAGGGTGGCGCACTTACGAACCGGCGGCCGTTTCGCTCGCCACATCATTCAGCTTCGATGCCGGCTTTGGTCGGTGGTGGCTTACGCGCGCGGCCGGGCGAAATCTCGCTCTCTCACAATGGCGTTTTATTTCTCGACGAGCTGCCGGAGTTCTCCGGCCAGGTCCTCAATTCGTTGCGCCAGCCGTTGGAAACGGGCGAAGTCGCGATCGCCCGCGCCAACCATCGCGTCACCTATCCAGCGCGTTTCATGCTCGTCGCGGCAATGAATCCTTGCCGGTGCGGGCGCGCTAACGACCCTGGCTTTACCTGCAAGCGTGGCGCCAACATTCGCTGCGCGGCCGAATACCAAGGCCGGCTGTCTGGCCCGTTGCTCGATCGTGTCGATTTACATATCGAAGTTCCGGCGGTGACGGCTGCCGATTTGATTTTGCCAGCGCCGGCAGAGGGCAGCCGCGAGGTAGCCGCGCGCGTCGCACGCGCGCGAGATGTGCAGACCGCGCGTTACGCGGCTCTCGGCATGAAAAATGTACGGACGAATGCACAGGTGAGCGCGTCAGCGCTGGAGGAGGTGGCTCGCGCGGACACTGCCGGTATGGCACTCCTGCGCGACGCTGCCGAATCAATGCGTCTGTCGGCGCGCGGCTATCACCGGGTATTGCGCGTCGCACGGACACTTGCCGACCTCGACGCCGCCGAGCGCGTCGGTCGCGTGCATCTTGCTGAGGCTTTGTCCTATCGCGTGCTTGCCGACGACGTGCGGCGAGCGGCATAATCCGGCACAACTGATGCCTTTTAACGGCGCATTTACCATATTTGAGCGAACGGCGGTCGCTCGGTTAATCAGGAATAAAATTGCAAGGTTCGGGGCGCCAAATGGTCCCCATCGTGGATGGCCGGCATATCGAGGCCGGACCCGGCGATACCGGAGCCATGCGACCCGAACCACAATCGACAAAACTACCGGCGAAGGCAGCAGCCGGCGGTCGCCCGAGAGCGCTACCGTTTAGCGGCGCGATTTTCTGCGCGTGCGCGATCATCGCAGCGGCGTTGAGCTTTCTCGCCGGCGCGCGCATGCAAAATGCCGCCTTCGACCTTTCAAGCTATGCCATCGGCGGTGCGTTATTCGCGGCTACGTGCGGCCTGATCGTCTTTATGTATGTGCGCCAGCGGCAGGCCACGGAAGCAATACATGCGCTTGAAGCGCGCAACGATGAGCTTTCGGACCACAATTGGGAGCTGCGCGAGGCGGAAGAACGCGCGCGAAGTTTGTTGGAAGCACAAGGCGACGTGATCGTGCGCAGGGACAGCTCCGGCCGCGTCACGTATGCGAGCGACGCTTTTTGCGCAGTCGCGAACAAACCACGCGAAGTCTTGATAGGCACCATCGTCGAACTGCCTATTCTCGAGCAAGGAGCCGTCGTGGTCCAGGCCGACGGCACTCGCGTCTACGACCAGAAAATCGCTAGCGGCAGCAGCGCACGATGGATCGCCTGGCGGGAAGTCGCGGTGCGTGGCGAAACAGGCAGCGAAAACCAAGGCGTTGGACGCGACGTCACCAGCCGCGTGGAAGCCGAGCATGCCCGTTCCTTAGCACGCGACCAGGCGGAAACCGCGAACCGCGCGAAGTCGCGTTTCCTCGCAATGGTCAGCCACGAAATCCGCACGCCGCTCAACGGCATGCTCGGCATGGCGGATTTGCTGCTCGACACACCGCTCACGCCGGAGCAGCTCACTTATGCGAAAGCAGCAAAGACGTCGGGCGAAACGTTGTTGTCGCTGATTGAAGAGATTCTCGATTTCTCGAAGATCGAAGCCGGCAAGCTTGATCTGGAAGCGCGTCCCTTCACACTGGCTGCCATGGTCGAAGAGGCGGTCGAGCTGATGGCGCCACGCGCGCAAGCGAAAGGGATTGAGATCGCCTCGTTTGTGGACGAACGCGTGCCAACACAAGTCGTGGGCGATGCGGCGCGCTTGCGGCAAGTCCTTCTCAATCTGGTCGGCAATGCCATTAAATTCACCGAAAAAGGCGGCGTTGCAGTCATTGTCGAACCGAGTGAGCACGAAAACGAAATTCATTTCGAAGTGCGCGATACCGGCATCGGCATGAAGCAGGACGACCTGGCGCGCATCTTCCTCGATTTTGAGCAGGCCGACGGTTCATCGACGCGGAAATATGGCGGTACCGGTCTT
>DATFVF010000274.1:0-3954 GCA_035260465.1 Pseudolabrys sp.
GCCTCGCCGATCACCGGACTCGATCCGCAGCTGGAGAAGGAGCTGGGCCTGGGCGATGAGGCCGCGCCCGCACCGGAAAAAAGCGACCCCAAGTATCGCCTGCCCCGCGCCGACCTGCCGACGCAGCCCGGCGGTTTTGGCGGCATCGCCAGCCAACAATCGCTCGAACGGCTGCTGCGCGACGGCCGGCCGGAATTTTCCACCGTGCCGTGGACGCCGCATCGGCCGCCGCGACCGGAGAAATCCGAAGGCGGCAAACGCTTTGTGATCGCATCCGACTTCGAGCCGAAGGGCGACCAACCGCAGGCCATCAAGGACCTGGTCGAAGGCGTGCAGCGCCAGGACCGCACGCAGGTGCTGCTCGGCGTCACCGGCTCCGGAAAAACCTTCACGATGGCCAAGGTGATCGAGGCAACGCAGCGCCCGGCTCTCATCCTCGCGCCCAACAAGACGCTGGCGGCGCAGCTCTATGGTGAGTTCAAATCATTCTTTCCCGAAAACGCTGTCGAGTATTTCGTCTCGTACTACGACTATTACCAGCCGGAAGCTTACGTCCCGCGCACGGACACCTATATCGAGAAGGAATCCTCCATCAACGAGCAGATCGACCGCATGCGCCATTCGGCGACACGCGCGCTGCTCGAACGCGACGACGTCGTGATCGTTGCTTCGGTGTCATGCATCTACGGCATCGGATCTGTAGAAACCTATTCGGCGATGACGTTCACGTTGAAGCGGGGCGGCAAGATCGAACAACGCCAATTGCTCGCCGACCTGGTCGCGCTGCAATACAAGCGCACGCTGGGCGATTTCTTCCGCGGCTCATTCCGTGTGCGTGGCGACACGATCGACATTTTTCCCGCGCACTACGAAGACCGCGCCTGGCGCGTCCATCTGTTCGGCGATGAGATCGAGAAAATCGAGGAGATGGATCCGCTCACCGGCCAGAAAACCGACGAGCTCGACTTCGTCAAAATCTACGCTAACTCGCATTACGTGACGCCGCGGCCGACGCTCATTCAGGCGATTGCAGGCATCAAGCACGAGCTGCGCCAGCGCCTCGACCAGCTCAATGGCGCCGGCCGGCTGCTCGAAGCGCAGCGGCTCGAACAACGCACGACCTTCGATCTGGAAATGATGGATGCCACCGGGTCCTGCGCGGGCATCGAGAATTATTCGCGCTACCTCACCGGCCGCAAGCCGGGCGAACCGCCGCCGACACTGTTCGAATACGTGCCCGACAATGCGCTGGTTTTCACCGACGAAAGCCACGTCACCGTGCCGCAACTCGGCGGCATGTTTCGCGGCGACTTCCGCCGCAAGGCAACGCTCGCCGAATACGGCTTCCGCCTGCCCTCCTGCATGGACAACCGGCCGCTGCGCTTTGAGGAATGGGACGCCATGCGGCCGCAGACGATGGCGGTGTCCGCAACGCCCGGCCCGTGGGAAATGGAGGAAGCCCGCGGCGTTTTCGTCGAGCAGGTGATCCGCCCGACCGGGCTGATCGACCCGCCGGTGGAGATTCGTCCCGCGCGCATGCAGGTCGACGATCTCGTCGGCGAGGTGCGGCAGGTCGCGCAAAAAGGCTTCCGCTCGCTGGTGACGGTGCTGACCAAGCGCATGGCCGAGGACCTCACCGAATACCTGCACGAACAAGGCATTCGCGTGCGCTACATGCACAGCGATATCGACACGCTGGAGCGCATTGAGATCATCCGCGACCTGAGGCTCGGTGCCTTCGATGCGCTGGTCGGTATCAATCTGCTGCGCGAGGGCCTCGATATTCCGGAATGCGCGCTGGTCGCCATCCTCGACGCTGACAAGGAAGGCTTCCTGCGCAGCGAAACGTCGCTGATCCAGACCATCGGCCGCGCCGCTCGCAACGTCGACGGCAAGGTGATCCTCTATGCCGACGCCGTCACCGGCTCAATGCAACGCGCCATCGAGGAAACCAACCGGCGGCGCGAAAAGCAGGTCGAATACAACACCGTAAATGGCATTACACCGGAAAGCATCAAGCGCTCGATCCACGACATCATGAACAGCGTGTACGAGCGCGACCACGTGCTGATCGCGACCGGCGCCGCCGGCGAAGGCGAGTTCGCCGATGCGGCCACCATTGGACACAATCTGGAAGCGGTCATTGCCGACCTGGAAACGCGCATGCGCGAGGCCGCTGCCGATCTCGACTTCGAGGAAGCCGCGCGGCTGCGCGACGAGATCAAGCGGCTGCGACAGACCGAGTTGGCGGTGCTCGATAATCCGACCGCACGCGATGTGGTGATTGCGCAGGACTCGAAAATCCGCCGCGCCGTGACAAAAACGCGAAACGGGTCGTCAACAGAACGACCGCACAAACCGCATCTCGATGAGATGGGCATCGCATTGTCACATGAAATGAAGCCGGCGCGGCCGGATAGTCCGCGCAGCAAGCTGGGAAGGCCGGGAATGCGGGGTGGGTTTAAGAAAAGGGGGCGGTAGGTGCCTATCAATTGTCATGCCCGGGCTTGACCCGGGCATCCACGTTTTAAGGCGATATTCAAATAGTCTCGGTAACCTGGGACATTATGAAATTAGGGTTCGAGGAAACGCAGACCCCCTATTCCAGCGGCTCGCAGAACGCGCGAGCCTGGACCGAACGCTGGGTCAAAGATTGGATTTACTGCCCAAATTGCGGAAATTCACAAGTAAGTCAGTTTTCGGCTAATCGTCCGGTTGCAGATTTTATCTGTCGTTCTTGTGCCGAAGAGTACGAACTCAAGAGTCAGAAAAAAGCGTTCGGCACAAAGGTGCTTGATGGTGCCTTTCGCACGATGTGCGAACGTCTTGCGTCGAGTAACAATCCAAATCTTTTGTTACTCAACTATGATTTAGCAAAACTAAGCGTCACGAACGTCTTCATCGTCCCTAAACACTTCTTTGTGCGGGAAATTATCGAAAAGCGAAAGCCACTCGCCGAAACGGCTCGGCGCGCTGGCTGGACGGGCTGCAACATTCTACTGAATCAAATTCCGGCATCCGGAAAAATCTATTTTGTGCGTGACGGAATAGAGCAATCTAAAAAGTCCGTCCTGTCTCAATGGAAGCGGACGCTTTTCCTCCGGGAAGAAGGCACCGAAGCGAGAGGCTGGTTGATCGAGGTGATGAAATGCATCGAAGCTATTGGAAAGAAAGAATTCAATTTGGACGAGGTTTACGCATTCGAGGGTCAACTAAGTCAAATTTATCCGAACAACAGACACGTTAAGCAAAAAATTCGCCAGCAACTTCAATTTCTCCGTGACCAAGGCTATCTCGACTTCCTATCGCGCGGCTACTACCGTTTGCGATAGAAGGATTGATTCGAAATTGGCTTGGTTCTGTAATCACTATTTCTGCGAACGTTGCAATGGAACATGGCTCGATGAATGGTCGGCCATGTGTGATGACGATTGTCCGTTCTGCAGCGCGCGTCACATGACGCCTTATAAGAGCGACGACTGGACGGTTGTAATTGAGCAGGAGGGTGACAAGTTTGTCGCGCTCTGCTCGCCTGAAACCGCTGAACACGACCCCAATTATCGCGCATTGGGCACTTTCCCCACACGAGCTGAGGCCAAGGCCTTCCTCGCCTCCCGATAAAAATATCACGGTGGCCGGGACTGGAGCGTCGAAGATGTGGGCGCCCGCGCTAGTCTCAGCTATTTGGCGTCGGAAACCCAGCAGAGCGGATTGCGCGATATGCATTTGCCGCGCGCGTCGTCGCGGTCTTTGCCGGTTTCGGCGCAGGTGCGGCTGGCGAACGGACAAGTGACATCGAATTTGTAGCCGGCAAGGTTGCGCCAGATGCGCTTGGCCTTCTGCTTCAACGTTTCGTCCTTCGGCGCCGTGGTCTGCACCAGGACGATCGGCGCGCCACTGCCGGCACGCGAAAATCCAGCCGGCGCAAACGGCGCGGCAGTGGCTTGGCCGGCC
>DATFVF010000275.1:0-9303 GCA_035260465.1 Pseudolabrys sp.
AGCCGGCAGGAAGTGCCTTGCGGCCTGTTTCGTGCCAGAGCAGGAAGAGGCCGGAGCCGACGACGATCGCGGATCCGCCGAGCAGCTCCAGCGTCGGAACGTCGCCCCAGAATGCGAAGCCGAGAGCTGCAGACCACACCAGCATGAAATAATAAAACGGTCCGACCGCCGATGGCGGCGCGAGCGATAAAGCCCGCGTCCACCAGTATTGCCCAACAGCGTTGATAACTCCGTTGACGAACATCGCCGCTGCGTCGGGGCCCGTCGGCCATGTAAAGAAGAATGGCAAGGCCAGTCCGAAGAACAGTGTGAGAAAAATCATCTGATACATTGTGAGCGTTTCCGCGGACTCGGTCGTGGTCATGCCTCGGACCGCGGCGGTGACGCTGCCGAAAAGGACCGCGTTGGCGAGAGCGAACAGGGCGCCGAGGCGGAAACTGTCGGCGTCCGGCGCCGCCACGAGCAACACACCGAGAAAGCCCGCAGCTAACGCGCCGGCGCGTGCAACACCGACCTTTTCCTTCAGCCAAAGCGCTGCGAAGAGGGTGGCAAACAAAGGCGAGGAGAAGTTGATCGCAACTGCGCCGGCAAGCGGCATCAAACCGAACGCGATGATGATCAGGCTCTGCGCGGTCGCTTGCGTGACGCTCCGTCCAAAATGGTCACGCAGGCGGCTGGTGCGCAAGACGATCAGGCCGGTCCGCGGCAGGATCAGCAGGGCGCAAATGATAAGCGACGCTACGGCACGAAAAAACAGCACCTCAACGAAGGAATAGCTAGCGACCTGCCATTTCGACAGCGCGCTGGACAGCGCGAACATCACGGTCGCGCCGAGCATGAACAAAATGCCCAGCGGGATACGGTCGGCGCGCAAGCTCGCGCGCTGGTTAAGGCTATCGGAGGTCAAGGAAGGCCTCGGCGAATTCGCACGCCTGCCTAGCACGGGCTATGGGAGGCGGGCAGAGGCAAAAATGAATGGGGGCATTGCTCAGTTGCCGGCCGCACCGGCCGGGTCATTTTGCTGTGCGCGAACGCCGCATTCGCTGCATACGCGCCAGCCGTCCCTCCCGCCGCTTCGTTAAAGCGCGGGCTTCACGCTGTTTGCGCGCGCGTCGGCGGCGGCAGCGCGTACACCGGCAGCGCGAACGGCCGATCACGTGCTTGAGATAATCGGTCCCGTAGTCGTAGGTGATTTCCTCCTCCGGCTTGATATTGCGCATCGCCCGGATGAAGACGCGCCCGCCATAGGTGTAGGTCTCGGCGTTCGGATTGCACGAATGGTTGGCATAGCGCGCGACATTGCTGCGCGGCGTGCCGTCGATCGTGACGCGAGGGTTGATCTCGTACAGATAGCGATTGCCGCGCCGTTCGAGCCGGCCGGCTTTGGCGGCGTCGACGCGGGGGCCTCTGTATTCGGCGATTTTTTCACGCTTTTTGATCGGCCTTATCGCGAACAGACCGAGGCCGGTAAATGAACGGCCGATACGGAACGATCTTCGGGGCATTTCGGGGGACTGGAGGGTGAAAGAAAAAGAAGAAGAAGAAGACGTTGCGGATGACAGATGAAGCGACGCACGTCAATCGTCTGGTGTGTATCGGGCGAAGGAAAACGAGATGCCCACATCCGCGCGGGCACCAGGACTATTAGCAACGGCCTAGCGAATGTAGTGCCCCGCCCACGTGAGCAATGCGTTGAACTGATCGGGATAAATCACGAAATAAATAATGAGCCCCACGGGCGCCAACATGAAGAGCAAGTCTCGCATGCCATTTTCTCCGCGTGCGCAATTGGCTCCTAGCCCCTTTCCATTTCAGTGAAGTGAGTCCGTCAATAACGAAGGTATAAGAAAATTACCGTAAGCACAAAAAATGAGATGTCTCGGGCGGGCCAGTTAAGCGATCGTGTAAGGGAACTCGTCGCCGGTATTCGGGTGCCAATCGGTTTTTCAATACCGTGGAACTTGTGTTTTTTCGATCACGCTCTGCAAAATTCAAACCGGAAGACCCCCAAAATTATCTTCGCTTAATTGTCGCGCGCTAGTGCATGGGCGTATTGAGTTGCGTAACGCGTAAGGAAGTTGAGTCCATGTATTATCTCGCCCGCATCGTTTCGGCGCTCTACACAAGCTGGAGCGCAAAGATCGAATATCTCTATATCGATTTTGGGGACGGACCGAAAGTGACCGCGAGCCCGGCGCTCAATATCGTCAGCGGCAAGCTGACCGATATCATCGTGCGCGCCGGAATAAACGATAAGTTCTACTAGCTCCGCGCATCGGTCATTGGGGCACTTGAGGCCGCCAGGGGGATGGCGGCCTCTTTGTTTTTCAGGCTAGCGTCGAGCCTGTGTGGGCTCCGGCGCAAGCCCAGGATTGGGGGCAATCCTTGTTCGCGGGCGCGGCGAGAGCCGTAATCCTGTTATCCGTTATGGTTGCCGCCGCGGTGTGTTCCGGCAAAGCACATGCTGCCGGCGCGGCTTATGTCGTTGATACGGCGGACGTAAGTGAGCCAGGGGCCTGCAAGGTCGAATCCTGGATGTCGGCCGCCGGCAATCACGATTTTTTCGCGGCGACCACGCCGACTTGCGTGGTCAATATGTTCCGCCCGGTGGAGCTGAGCACACAGCTCGCCCGCGCGCGCGCCGATGGGGAATGGGCGACCGGCGCGATCCCGAAGTTCAAGACCAATCTGGTGCCGACCGCGATCGGAAGCTGGGGCTTCGCTCTGTCGGGTGCGGCCGTTTATGATTTTACCGGGCAGCAAAACGCCGCGCTGTTTGCCACCATTCCGGCGACGCTGCGGCTGTCGAACGTGGTGCGTATCAATCTCAATGGCGGCTGGGAGTGGGACCGCATCGCCAACCAGCACTACCTCACTTACGGCGCCGGCATCGACTGGCGCACGCCCGACAATGTCTGGACGCTGACCGCCGAAGTCTTCGGGCAGCTCGGTGCGCGTCAGGATGCGATTGGCGTGACCGAGCCGCGTTTTCAGGTCGGGTTGCGCTGGCGGCCGGTCGACGATTTCAACGTCGATCTGATCTACGGCCGCAATGTCTACGGCGAAAACGCCAACTGGATCACGCTCGCGACCGTTGTGCGGTTTCATGTGGGGCATTAACCCGTCCACGAGCCATCCGAAGTAGGTTATCGTGGATCTTGGCAATCGTGAGATCATCGATGGTATCGCATCAGGAACGCTGGCCCGAGTTGCCTTATGCCGCGTGGAAAGATACGCGCGACACGCTGCATCTTTGGACGCAGGTCGTCGGCAAAGTGCGGCTGGCGCTCACCCCGTGGCTCAATCACTCGTGGCATGTCGTGCTTTATGTCACCGCCCGCGGGCTGACGACCTCGCCGATTCCCTGGCACGGCGGCAGCATCCAGATCGATTTCGATTTCATCGATCACGTGCTGTGGGTGCGCACCAGCGGCGGCCACTTCCGCCAGATCATGCTCAAGCCGACGAGCGTGGCGGAATTCCACGAAGACCTGATGATCGCGCTGCGCGAACTCGGCGTCGACGTGCGCATCACGACGATGCCGTGCGAGATCGCCGATTGCGTCCCGTTCGAGCAGGACACGCTGCACGCGGCCTACGACGCCGACTACGCCAACCGTTTCTGGCGCGTGCTGCTCGCCGCGGACGAGGTGTTCGCGCATTTCCGCACCGGCTTTCTTGGCAAATCGAGCCCCGTGCATTTCTTTTGGGGAAGTTTCGATCTTGCTGTGACGCGTTTTTCCGGCCGCGCCGCGCCGCGCCATCCCGGCGGCGTTCCGCATTTGCCGAATTCCGTCGCACAGGAAGCCTACTCGCACGAAGTCTCGAGCGCCGGTTTTTGGCCGGGTGGCGGCGGACCGATCGATTATGCCGCGTTCTATTCCTACGCCTATCGGGCGCCGGAAGGCTTTGGTGCGGCGGGCGTAAAGCCGAAGGAGACGTTCTTCAGCAAGGACCTGGGTGAGTTTCTGTTGCCCTATGACGCCGTGCGCACCGCGCGCGATCCCGATGCGGCCCTGATGGAATTCCTGCAAAGCACCTACGACGCCGCGGCCAACTTGGCGAAGTGGGATCGCAAGGCGCTGGAGTGCGGGCTGGGGCAACCGGGCAAGGTGAGGGCGGTGTGAGTTTCCCCTCCGCTCATGCCCGCGAAAGCGGGCATCCAGCCTTTTGGGAAGAACTGGGTCCCCGCTGGAGCCTGCACCCGCGAAGGCGGGTGCGGGGACGAGCGGTAATAGACAGCCACACGCTACTTGCTGTCCTCCACCGTCACGAGGCCAACCTGATTGGCCAAACTGTTGGCGGTGACGGGATTGCCATCCGGCGTCACATCCATGTTGCGCACGATGTCGCCGCCGCCGGGGATCGCCCAGCTCTGGAATTTCTCCGATGCCGGATCGAAGCGCACGATGGTGTTCGGCTTGGCGCCGGATTCGTTGTACCAGAGCGCGCCTTTGGTGAAGACGATTGCGTAGGGCTCCGACTTCGGTCCGCTCGGCGATTCCCATTCCTTTACATTGCCGGTCTTGAGATCGAGACGCCCGAGCATGCCGCGCGCAAAGTCCGTGTACCAGATGGTGTCGTCATCGGAGAAGGCGAGGCGGCGCGGCCGCGCCCCGTCATTTGGCAGCTTGTATTCCCCGATCGCCATGGTCAGCGGATCGATGCTGGCGATCTTGGGCGCGCCGAATTCGACGAAATACGGCACGCCCTTTGAATTGATCATCAGCCCGTAAGGCCGCGACTTCTCGGTCGGCGAGGTGACGAGCTTGATCTCGCCGTTCTTGGGATCGAGCCGGCCGATCATGTTGCCGGCCTGCACGGTGAACCACACCATGCCGTCCGGCGCGACGTTGATGGTGTGCGGGTCCTTCGCCGACTTGTCGGGCAGCGGATATTCGGTGGTGATGCCGGTTTTCGGATCGAGCCTGCCGATCAGGCCGAGATTGTTGCCGGTGAACCAGATATTGCCGTCTCCGTCTTCGGCGAGCCCGTGCGGGCCGGTGTAGGGCGACTTCAAGGTGTATTCGCGGATCGCGCCGGTCTTCGGGTCGATGCGCCCGAGCTTGTTGGCGAGCTGGCCCGTCCACCAGATCGAGCCGTCTTTGGCGGCGCGCGGATCGTGCGGGCGCGAGCCTTTCGTCGGCACGTCCCACAGATCGATGCGCGCCTTCACGGGGCCGGAAATGATCACCGCCGACGGCCGCTTCCGCTCGGGGAAACTCTTCATGAGGTATTCGGCCATCGCCGGCCATTCCTCGGCGGGAACAGGCGTGTCCATGTTTTGCATCATGCGCACGACCGTGAGCCAGCCTTCCGGCGTGTAGCCGACGCGCACGCGGTTGATGTCGTGGCAGGCGCCGCAGGTGTCGGCGAAGCGCTGCTTCATCGCGCCGTCCGGCCAGTCCTTGGCGGTGTATTGCGCCTGCGCGGGGAGCGCTTGCACGAACAACGCGAGCGCGAGCAGCGAACAGCCGGTGAGCGGCCGGGCGAGAGTCGTCGGCATTTTCATTGTCATTTTAGTTTTCATTGAAGTGTTCTCCCTGAGCGCGGCGTCTTGAGGCGCCTGTGTCTCGTTGGTGCGCTCAGTTTGGCGCAAAATCTTGCCGGGCGCTATCGCCGCACGTCAGGCGTTTGTTCCACGATGGTTCGAGACGCGTCGCTAACGCGACGCTCCTTACCATGAGGCCGGGAGAGGCGCTTCATTCAGCCCTCATCCTGAGGAGCCCGCGAAGCGGGCGTCTCGAAGGATGGGCTCGCAACGAGGCCTCTCACATCGTCTTCCACAGATTCAATTGTCAAACAGCCGGCTGAAGCCAACGCTCCGCCGCCCCTGTTCTTTGCGGCGCGGGGTGCGCCGTCGTCTTGTCCACCCGGCGCTTGTGCCGAGGGGATGGAGCGCCGCGTGGCGCACCGGTCGGTCCGCGCTTGGGGCGCGGCGTGCGTCTCGGGTAAAGACGCACACGCCCTGCGGCGCTCCACCTGCGGCTTTTCTGTCCCTGGAACCGTGCTTCCGGGCGCGGACGGAGGCCTTGCGGCCAACCGTATCCGGGCAGCTTTCGCCGCCCTTCATCCGCGCCGCGTCCAGCCATTGAAGGCAGTCCCTCTTAGTGGGGACGGACGGCGACCCAGGGCCTCCCGAGCGCGAGGTTACGAGCCTCGCCCGCGGGCGCCGCGCCAGCCGGCGTGGCGCTTCGCGCCATTCCGGCCCAGTTAAGTTGCTCCATCATCGAGACGTCTCGCGATGACGCCCTCAGCTGAGCAAGGCAAGGCGAAGAGTGAACGAGGAATGCGGCGGAAGTATGGAATATAATCCTATTCATCCGCAACCGGCATGATCAATTTGAATTCCGACAACTGACCGCTATTTGCCTCTGCAATTGACTGAAGCAGCCGCGTAACGTTGGCGGGACTGTGAAGCAGGTGAACCGTTTCCATAAGTCCTTCGTATTCGTCCTCGGAAATCATCACCACGCTTCACGCATTCTGATAATCCTATTCATCCGCGACCGGCAAACGGATGACGCCGGCAGGCCAATCGCGGCCGGGGTCCATCGCCATGGCGAGATCGAGCGCGCGCGTGATGTCGCGCAGGCCCGCCTCGCGCGCGCGGCCGGCAAGTGCCAAAAGTTCGGAGCGAATGGCGCGCCGTTCGTTCACGCTGCGCACAAGTTTGTCCGGCGGTTTTTGCAAATCGGCTTCCCGCGACCATGACTGCGCCCGCTGCGAAGCGCGATGTGATAGTTTTGCCGTGAAAGGGATTCTCCGATCCCGTTCGCAACGGTGGATAGAACGACGCCATTTCTTGAAATCTCTATATAGAGAAAATAAAGGTTGATGCAACCAAAAAGTTCGCGCAAAAGTTTACGTATGCTCGTCGAACGCATCTTGGAAAAGGTGTTTCCGGATGAGACCGGAGCCGCACGTTTACAGCAGGTCGGACTGTTCACGCTTATCTATCTGCTGCAAGACGACAAGGAGCCTGTAACAGCCTCGCGACTTTCGGCAATGACGGGGCAGACTGTTACGCAAATCGGCAATCAATTGCAGAAACTTGTTTCAATCAATCTCGTCGAGCGCGCAAAAATCCTAAACAAACAAGGGCGCGGGTACGCTTGGCACTTGTCGATCAGCGGCAGCCCAAAAAGCCGGCGGCTTGCCAAGGCCATCGAAAAAGCTGGCGCGAAGAAGAAGCGGTGAGGGGACGCGATGGCCGTCGATCAAAATCGCACCTTCGCCGTAGTACTCAAGCCCGACGATGAGGGCGGATTCGTCGTCCGGGTGCCCGCGCTTCCGGAGATCGTTACTTATGGCAAGAACAAGGGCGAAGCGCTGGCAATGGCGAAAGACGCGATCCGCTTGGTGATGGCCGACTGTGTAGCCCGCGGCGAGGTGCGGCTTACCGATGAGCAGGTCGCCGAAATCCGCCGCCGCCGCGCCGATCCGAACCGAAGGTTGGTTTCTCACGCCGAGGCGCGTAAGCGCATTAAGCGGCTGGGTGCGTTTTAGCCCAAGCGCTAACTCAATTCGCCTTATCCTGAGGAGCCTGCGCGAGGTTCGAGCGCGCGTCTGAAACCAATTAAGGACTTCTTTTGCCTATGGAAATAGTCTTGAAATCAGATTTGTATCAGTGTAGAACATAACGTGAACGGAGCAGCCTATGTCTGGTCGCTCGAAAATTGAGTGGACGGAACACACGTGGAATCCGGTGACCGGGTGCACAAAAATCTCCCCGGGCTGCAAATTTTGTTACGCGGAAACTCTCGCAAAACGCCTGCACAGAATGAACGCACCCGGTTATCGGAACGGGTTCAAACTCACACTGCATCCCGAGAGATTGAAAGATCCACTGAAGCGAAAGAAGCCGACAATGTGGTTCGTAAACTCGATGAGCGATCTATTTCATGATCGCGTTCCATTCGAGTACATCGATGAGGTTTTCAAGACAATTTTGCAAACTCCACAACACCGCTATCAAGTGCTCACCAAGCGTCCGGAAAGGATGAGCCGCTATTTTTCGCCTCGGTCCGTCCCTTCAAATGTCTGGATCGGGACATCTGTCGAGAACAAGGAATACGGACTGCCGCGCATCGACGCACTGCGCAAGGTTCGTTCTGATGTGCGCTTTCTTTCGATTGAGCCGCTACTAGAGGACATCGGCGAAATTGATTTGTCGGGAATTTCTTGGGTAATTGTCGGTGGCGAGTCAGGTGCGCGCGCTCGGCCTATGCATCCGGATTGGGTGCGATCAATTCGCGACCAATGCGAGGAAGCTGGGGTTCATTTTTTCTTCAAGCAGTGGGGCGCCCATGGTGACGATGGTGTGAAACGATCAAAGCGCACAAATGGACGAACGCTCGATGGGCGTGTTTGGAATCAGTTGCCAATTTAGATAATGCAACATGACCCGAAAAAATTATGTATGGAAAATTGGAGAGGAGTTACCCGAGCTTGCACCTCATAGTCTCGCAAAGCATCGTATTTATCGCCGATATATTGAACGATATATTGAAATTCTAACAGCGAGCAGTGGTCAGGAGGAACTCAATCTTACAATCGTAGATGGGTATTCAGGGGGTGGCGCGTATCGACTTGGTCGAGACATTGTCGAAGGTTCGCCGCTAATTATGCTGCGGGCAGTTTTAGCCGCGGAATTCAAATTAAACACGGCTCGTCCAAAAGGATTTAAGATCAATGCACATTTCTACTTTACCGACACCGTGCGCGACCATTGCGCATTTCTGGTAGAGGAAATCCGAAAAAGTGAATTTTCGGAACGACTAGATCGGACAGTATTTGTTCGACACGGTGACTTCAACGAGTTGGCTCCAAACATAATTGATGAAATACAGCAAAGGCAGAAAGCTCATCGCTCTTTATTTTTTCTTGATCAAAACGGTTGGAGTCAAGTTTCGTTCGACACGGTGCGCCGAATTTTGCGAGAGCTTAAAAATCCAGAAATTTTTCTTACATTTAGTGTTGATGCGTTGATTGACTATTTGTCTGAAAAGAAGCTCGATCTTCGCGCGTTTGGCGTAATCGATTTCAACCAGGATTTAGTCCGTGAGCTTGTTAGGGTTGGCGAAGAAGAACAATCAGGGTGGCGCACGGTCATTCAAAACACGCTGTATGCGCACATTCAGCAGGCCACAGGGGCCCCTCATTATTCGCCGTTCTTCGTGAAAGCCTCAGAAGGCCATCGCGCATATTGGTTGATTCACTTGTCGAAACATCATGAAGCAAGAAACGAAATTGGAAATATACATTGGGAAGAGGCAAATGCCTCAATCCACCATGGCGGCG
>DATFVF010000276.1:0-3981 GCA_035260465.1 Pseudolabrys sp.
GTCCATGATCGGACCTTGCGCGGTCATGACCATGATGTCCTGCGCAACGATGTCGTCGCGAATCCAGTCGCCGTTCGCGTCACGGGTCGGTATTTCGAACCACGGCACCTCGTCCTGCTCGGGCACGCTGACCCAATGTGGAAAGCGGTAGGCGCGATGACCAAGATAGAGCGTGTGCGTATCGTCGATCGGGACCTGGTAGGTGCTGATGCAGGTCCCACCCGCGTTGATGGTCGTTATGTTGGGGAACATTTTCGCGTGACCGATGTTGTAGGTGTCGGCGTCTTTTTGATCCCCTTCCAATACGACGCGCCGCAGCAGGCCGTAGGGAACTCTCTCGTACTCGAACTCCTCATGGTGGCGCATCATCGGCTCGACGTTGATCTGGTATCTCGGATCAGCCGGATCACCTTGCTCGTCCAAGGCGTGCTTGAAGAAATGACCGTGCAGCCACTCGGCGTGCGTGGCGTCGTAGCTGTTCTCGATGCCCTGCAGCCAGTTGTACGGCGCGACCACGAAGCCTGCTTGGCGGATCAAATGATCGTCGACCAGGTAGTCCCAGCGCGGCAACAGCGGCGCCGGTTCGGGGCCGAGGTAGGCAAAGACCAATCCGCCCAGCTCTTGGACCGGGTAGCTTTTCAGCTTCACTTGGTCTTTCAGCCTGCTGTTCGCAGGTTCGCCGGGCTGCGCGATGCAGCGGCCTTCGCCATTGTAGGTCCAGCCGTGATAGGCGCATCGCAGGCCGTTTTCCACCGGGTAGCCGGTGGAGAGGTCGACCCGCCGGTGTGCGCATACGTGGTCGATCAAGCCGATTTGCCCGCGCAGATCGCGGTAGAGCACCAAGTCTTCGCCGAGCAACCGGATCGGAACGACCTTCTTCCTCGTTAAATGCGAGCTCCCGGTGATTGGGTGCCAATACCGCCGCATGAGCTCGCCACACGGTGTGCTTGGCCCGACGCGGGTGAGAGTCTCATTTTCGGCGGCGCTGACCATGGCTCACTCCTTCGGTTGTCCGAACTGCTACAGCGGCTCCGCGAGTTGGCGGGCAAGCTTCGCATCGGGCGTGCGGCCGGATTCGATCGCGGCATAGGCTTTACTCAAGTCGCCGGCAGCCTTGCGCACCGCGGCCAGAGGAAGCTCATCGCTTCGCGAGTGCTTCCCGGTCGTGCACTGCAAGACGGTCAGGCTGCCGATGATTTTTCGATCGCCGCTGAAGATCGGCACCGCAATGCTGAACACACCTGTCATCAGCTCGCCAACTTCGCTGATGTGATAGCCGCGCCGGCGCACATCGCGGAGGTTGCCGGCGAAAGCGTTCCAACTGTCGCCCAAGCCGGCTTTGGCAATGTCTCTCGCGTGATTGAGGTAAAGACTCTTCAGCCGCCGTGTCGGCAAATGCGCCAAGATCACCTTCGATGTCGCGCCCCTGAAGAACGCGACGGCGCGGCCGCGGCCGGCAGCGGGAACGCCGGTGCGTTCATCCCACTCCTCGTGGATGCAAATGATGCGGTCGTGAAACAACCGCATCAACAAAACGACGGCATTCAGGCGGCGGCGCAATTGCGCCAATTGCGGCTGCGCGACGCGAAGCAGAGGATCGGTCAACCGCATTTGCTGATCGAGCTCGACGATACGCGGGCCAAGTCCATAGGACCGGCCCACGGATGCCAGCAGCCCCGCCTTCACCAGGGTCCGGATATAGCGATAGACCGTGCTGCGCGAATGCTTCAGCGCGGCCGTCGCCTCATCGACCGTCCATAGTGGCTTGGCGACCGAAAACAGGTTCAGAACGTCGAACACGCGATCGAGGCTGCTTATCGCCGTGAACGGCCGGTCAGAGGATGCGCGCCGGCCGTCAACCACGCCAACGCGGCGAGTCTCGCCGGAATAAGCTGAAAGCGATGATGGGAGCGATGACGCCGCACCGGCACGCGCGCTCATCCCGCTCACATGAATTGTGGGTCTGTTGACGGCACGGCGGCGCAAAGGAGCGCTCCCCGCTTCAAGTGGAACGCCGCACGCTAACGCCGCGCCGACTCCCAGGCAAGCAAAAAGGTCATATTTTGACATATTGGCAAGATATCATATTATGCCATTAACGTGGCCGGGCCAGGCTGGCGCGGAAAACGAAAAGCGGTTGCGATCGCCGCGTCGTCGTCGGGCGCGCGCGTGGCCCACAACAAGAATCTGTGGCGAGGAAACGATGGTGGCGTTTGCGCTTTGGCGGCGATGCCCAGCCGCCGTGGCCGCCTCAATCGGCTTGCTGATGGCGGCGATTGCCGCGGTTGCCGCGGCGGAACAAGACCGTTTTCCGCAGCGACCGATCAGGCTCATCGTTCCGTTCACGGCCGGCGGCGCCTATGACGTCGTGGCGCGGCTGGTCGCCGAAGCGATGAGCAAGAATCTCGGCGGCTCGGTCGTGGTCGAAAACCGGCCCGGCGCCGGCGGCAATATCGGCGCTCAGGCCGTCGCCGCGGCGCCGGCCGACGGCTACACGCTGCTGCTCGGAGGCTTGCCGATGCTCACGTCGATGCTCACCAGCGCCGACGTGGGTTACGACATGTTCAAGGATTTGACGCCGGTCTGCGGCGTGATGGCGCTGGACTCGGTGTTGGTCGCTTCCAAGTCGACTCCAATAGCCTCGATTGCGGCACTGAAGGAAAAGATCGCAAGCGGGGCGTGGGTGACCTATGGAACGCAAGGCATCTACACGCCCGGCCACTTCATGGGGGCATGGTTTGCGCATGTTGCCGGCGGCAAAGCGGAGGCCGTCCACTACAAGGGCGGGTCGGCCTACATGACGGATCTGCTGTCAGGCGAGTTGACCTTCGCCGCGGCAACGCTGCCGGTCTATTTCGGACTGCGCGACCGCTTGAACGTGCTCGCGACGCTTTCGCAACGGCCGCTTGCGCAAGTCCCGGATGCTCCGACAATGACGCAGGCGGGTCTGGCGGAATATATGGCGGTCGATTGGCGTTTGTGGGCGGCGATTTACGCGCCGGCAAAAACTCCGGCAGTGGCCCGCGATCGTCTCTATGCGGCCTGCAATGCAGCGCTCGGCACGGAAAAGACGAAAGAGACATTCGGTGTCTATGCGATGGAGCCGATGATTGACTACACGCCGGAGCGCCTGAGCGCGTTTCAGGAGGAGCAATTCCGCAAGTGGAAAGTGCTTGTCGACAAACTCGCGCTCGCAAAGTGAGCAAGTAGCCCGTGAGTTGTCGGACCAACGATAGATCCCCGCTGCTGGCACACATCCTCAAGCTCATCGACGGGTTCGACCAGTGGACCGAGACCGACGTATCCGCGCCAAGGCGCAAGAGCGCCCTACGATAAGCGCGAAGGCCCCCTGCTGATGAGCCACGGAGACGGGCCATGTCTGAAAGAATTCACGAACTCCTGCACCGCAACCTTCAGGAGGTTTTTGGCGAGGGGGATCCCGCCCGCCGTCGTGCCGCGATTGAGGAGCTGTATACGGACGACTGCGTGCTCTATGTGCCGCCTGGAGTTTTCATCGGGCATGATGCATTAGACAAATTCGCCGCAGACCTGCGCGCGACGCACCCGCACTTCGTCTACGTGCCCCATGGTGCTCCGCAGGCATTGCATAACGCGGGAAGGCTTGCATGGGGATCGGGCCCGCGCGGCGAAAAGCCGGACTACACTGGCGTGGATGTGATCATCGTCCGCGACCACAAGATTGCGGCGCTCTACGTGTTTCTCGACTCTTCGCCCTCGTGATGGGATTTGGTAGGCGCTACTCGAACTATTCGATGGATCGCGGCCCCATGGGCGTTGGTCGCCAGAAGGCCTATAGTTGCGAGGTCTTCGCGCAAAACGATCCACATGACGTGGAGGTAGCCATGAAATATGTGCTGCTTGGAAATCTGAGCCCCGAGTACGCAAGCAAACAGTCGGAGCGAGTCAAGAAGGCCAAGGCAAAGCTCGACAAACTGGGCATCAAGATCGAGTCGATCCACT
>DATFVF010000277.1:0-7295 GCA_035260465.1 Pseudolabrys sp.
ACAACGGCGCCTACATCAGTCGTTAGGCGGCGTCTGCCCCGCCATCATTCGCTGATTGCAAAGGCGAAAAAGCGCGTTGTCATGGCAAGCCGGCCACTGCGCGATCGTAGTAGGAAAGATCGAGATACTTTTCCGGCTGGATTTCCGGCAGGCCGCCGATCATCTCCGCACGAAGCGCAAGCAGGTTTCGAAAGCCGGCTATGTTGAGGCGCGCGTCCTTGTCGAGTCCCCCATGCGGGCCGAGCGCCCCTTCAACGCTTATTTCCGCGACGTCCGGCGCCACCTTGAGATATTTCGCGACGATCGCCGCCGTCTCTGCCCTGTTCTCAGGATGTGACGCCCACCGCAGAGCCTCGACGATTGCCTGCAAGTAATTGACAAGCGTATCACGATGCTGCTGCGCCCACTCACGCATGACAAATGCACCATCGGCCTGATATGCACCCAAGGCTTCGGCGGCAGAACCCCAATTGGGATAGCCTTCACGCTCTGCCAGGATCGTGCAGGGGAAATTCAGCAGCACAGCGGCGTTCTTGGGATCGTTGCGGATTCCGTTCAAACGCCGCATGCAGTCGCCGCCCTGGAAAAGATCGTACTCACTTCGCTTGACGCCTTTCAGAGCCAACATTTTGTAGAGCACAAGGGCATAAGCGGTGTCGGGAGCGTCGACAACCACGGCCTTCCCACGAATATCGTCGTAAGACTTCACTTCTGGCCGCACGAACAGGCTCAGCATTCCGTTGCTGCCGCCCGACACAATGACCACGTCCTTTTTCGCGCTCTCGACCATAGCGACGGCGTTATCAACGGCAGCTTGCGCGATCTGCACGCGTCCATCCGCCAACGCGTCTCGCTGGGCTTTCGAGGTCGGCGTGAATTCAACATCTACCGAAAGTCCGCGCTTGGCGAAAAGGCCTTTATCTTTCGCAACGTAAAGCGCGAGATGCTGCGGACCCGGAAAAACGTTGACCAGCAAGCGCTCCTCACCCCACGCCTGGGCGGTCAGGGCGACGGCGCCCGCGAACGCAATGACCGAAAGAACTCCGATCCGTTGCATAATTCCTCCCAATTGTCCGATGGAATGTCATGTGTCAGTTTTAGCCGCGATCAACCCTTAAGATGCTGGTTGAAAAAATCCAGCGTCAGCTTCAGCGCCCGGTCCGCTTCCGGCTTGCTGTACGTTTTGCCACCGTAGCGCGCAAAGGCATGATCGGCGCCCGGATATTTGTGAATCGTCACAGATGGATTGGGTGACAGCCGCCGCACGAGAAGGTCATTCACCTCCGCCTGCACCCAGCGGTCCTTCATTGCCATATGCAGCACAAATGGCCGATGCAGGTTAGGCGCTTCGCGAATTCGGTGCTCGATATAGGTGCCATAGTAGGCAACAGCGCAGTCGATATCGGTGCGGCAGCACATCAGATAACACAGCTTGCCGCCGAGACAGTAGCCAACCGCGCCGACCTTGCCATTGCATTCGGGAAGCTGCTTCAGGTAGGCGCGCGTGTCCTCCATATCTTGGACCGCGAGGTCGTAATCGAAATCGTAGTAGAGATCGAACGCTTTCTTGACGTCTTCCTGGTTCTTGTCGGAGAGCTCGACGCCGGGTTCCTGCCGCCAGAAGAGGTCCGGCACGAGACAAACGAAGCCGGCTTCGGCAAATTCGTGGGCATGATGGCGCATGGTGTCATTGACGCCCCATATCTCCATGATCGCGATGATCGCGCCGCCCGGCGTTTTATCTGGGATGGCGACATAGGCGCCCATTTCGCCGGCCCTCAGCTGTACTTTTACGTTTCGCGTTTGCATGAATTTCCTTACTGAAGCTTAAGAAGCGTGCGGGCATTGCCACTGAAAATACGGGTTCTTTCCTCGGTGCCGATGTCGAGTGCCTCGACGGCGGCAATCGTTTTGGCGATCAAACCCCGGCCCTGCTCCGCATCGAAAGGAGCATCGGTCGCAAACAAACAACGCCGCGTACCGAAGTAAGCATGCCCACATGCTGTTGCCCCGGCGTCTCCGTTCAGGGCGGTGTCGGCATAGAGCATCTTGAAGTAATCGTTGGGCGGCTTTTTCAGGGTTTCGGCGCCCGGATTTCGATCCGGCGCACCGAAAAAGATCTGCCGGAAGCCAAGCGCAATGCGGCCTGCAAAATAAGGGATCATCCCTCCCATATGGTGGGAGATGATTTTCAATTGTGGAAGTTCGTCAAACAAGCCTGAATAGATCAGTCGCGTCATGCAAGCCGTCGTCTCATAGGGCCATCCGAAGGTGAACCAGATCTCGCTTTCTGACAATTTTTCCGTCGCATAGTCCGAAAATTGCGGGCCTCGCATCGGATGCACCCAGACCGGTAAGTCATGTTGCACCATGCGCGCAAAGATCGGCCGGAATTCCGGCACACTGAGCGGCTTGCCCGCGACATTGGTGAACACCTGAATGCCTTTCGCGCCGAGGTCGTTCACCGCGCGGTCGATCTCCTGAAGGGTGGCATCGATATTATTCATCGGCAGCGAAGCGATGAAGGTCGGAAATCGATCTGGATAGCGCCGGCAGATTTCTGCCAGTCCATCATTGGCCATGCGCGCATAGTCCAGTGTCTGCGCTGACAACGGCAGCAATTCGATTGGCGGATTGGCAAGCGATAACACCTGCTGATAGTTGCCGAACTGGTCGAGCAACCGGAGCCGCGCTTCGATATCCCACAAGGTGCGCAGGCGCGGAAACGCTGTGGCCGCCGGAAGGTCGGGCACAATTTTTTTCAACCGGTCGAAGTAAGGTGCCGGCATGAAATGATTGAATATGTCGATGATCACTACTGCGTCCCGGGAAGAGCTGAGAACTTACGCGCTATCGTAACGCTGTTTCAAGCCGGCCAACTGACCGGCCTCCACGGCAGCTTGTCAGCGTTTTCTTTTCGCTATTAACTGTTTTTGCGGCGCATAGCCTCTGCGCTCGCCTGCCGCTTCGGAGGCCATAAACAATGGGGCGTGTCGGGGGGACTTTCATGCAAGCCAGTGACAGCAAATCGGCCGAATTACTGGGCCGCCTCGAACGCCTGCCATTTTCCCGCTGGCATCGAAATCTGTTCACGCTTTGCTTCATCGGTGTAATGTTCGACGCGTGCGACTTCGCGCTTTTCGGCATGGCACTCCCACCGGTGGCACGCGAATTCGGATTAAACCAGGCACAGGCTGGCTTGCTAGCGACAGTTGGCCTCGTCGGCGCGTTCCTTGGCGCGCTTTTCTGGGGCACGATCTCCGACTACATCGGCCGGCGCACGTCGTTCGCGGCAACCATCGGAATTTTTTCCATCTTCACCGGCCTGGTAGCCACGTCCTGGAACGTGCTTTCGCTCTCGATCTTCCGCTTCATCTCGAATTTCGGGCTGGGTGGCGAAGTCCCGGTCGCGCTCACTTTGACAGCGGAATACAGCCCCAGCCGTATCCGCGGACGCATGACAGGTTCGATGATGGCGGCGTTTCCGCTGGGTCTCGCTCTGGCGGCATTGCTCGCCTACTTCATTATCCCGACGTATGGATGGCGCATGGTATTTGTCATCGGCGTTATTCCGGCAGTGCTGCTCTTTTTTGTGCGGCTCGTCATGCCCGAATCGGTGCGCTACCTGGTGAGCCGCGGTCGCGTAGCGGAAGCTGAACGTACGGTGGCCGATATTGAGGCTAAGGCCTCAGAAGGAAAGCCTCTGCCGCCACCTTTAGTCGTTCCAGCCGGCATTGAGGAACGCGGCGTGACTGTATTTGAACTGCTCACGCCCGAGCGCCGGAGGCAGACCATCCTGTTGTGGATTGTGTCATTCTGTTTCCTCTGGTCTTCGAATGGCATCATCTTCATGCTGCCGCAAATCCTCGTCCAACGCGGTTTTGAGCTCAAGCAAATTTTCGTTTTTCTGTTCGTGCAGGCGGTTGCGGCCTTCGTCGGTTACACCGCGTGCGGCTTCCTGATCGATCGTTATGGCCGACGGCCGGTGCTGTTTCTGTATTACTTCGTCGGTGCGTTTTTCCACCTTTGGTTCGCGCAGGCGACCGGCGTCTGGATCTATTTTGCAATTGCGGCGGTTGGCTGGGTAAATCCAGGTGTGTATGGCTCGAACGGAGTTTACGTCAGTGAGCTATATCCAACCCACCTTCGCGCGACGGCCGTCGGATGGTTCTTCGGCATCGGCCGCGTGGGCTCGTTCCTCGCGCCAGCGGTGGTGGGTTTCATGCTCCAGTATGGCCTTGGCGCATACGTGTTGCACACGTTTGCGCTGACATTCTTCATCGCTTCCATTGCGCTCTGGATGGTTGGCGTAGAAACGAAGGGTCGCGTACTCGAACAGATAACCGCGAGCGTAAAGCCGACTTGATTGAAAAAGAGTTGCGCCGAAGGCTTTGTCCGAACCTCGACTCACGACGTTCTTCTTGTTTATGCAAAAGAACGTTTGTTTATAAAAAAAACGTGCGTCGTTGGGCGGCATTCGACTGCGCGGTGTGTTCGGCCGCTTTTAGCGAGATCAGTTTGGGCTCATCGTTACGGAGCGCATGACACAACGCGGATGAAGTCGACGTAATCTATGAGCTGAAATAACGAAGGGCCGCCTCAAGACAGGGGTGGCCCTTTTTATTTACTGGCCGCTACGTTGCCAAAAATCTTAGAACTCCTTGCCGAGCAGCCGGTCGACGGCATACCGGCCGCCGCCGCGGAAGAAGATTGCGAGGCAGAGCAGCCACCACAACAAGGCGTATTCATAACCTTTGACGGTCCAGAAGTAGCCGAATTGCCATTGGAAAAAGACGATGATGACTCCCATTTCGATCCAGATGATTAACGCCGCCACGCGGGTGAAAAGTCCGACCGCAAGGCAAATCGCGGCCACGGACTCGGCGAAGACCGCAAAATAGGCCCATATCAACGGATAAGGCACACCCATCTGCTTGTCGATATACGGAGCCAAATTCACGACGCTGCCGAGCATAATCTTCTGAATGCCGTGCGGTACCAGCACCGCGCCGGTGGCGAAGCGCATAAACGAATAGCTCGCGGGTGAAAAAGTCTCGTAAAGTCCGGCGAGGACCGGAAAGATCAGCCGCTTTTTGTCGACTACGCCTGTGGTCATGTTTCTCCCCTCTCACATTCGCACAATAGCCCCTTTTATAAGGGCCTTTTTCGCCAACGATAGCATCGCTGCATTCTGAGCGTCGGGTACATCACGCCGCGGTTGCTGCGGCTATCAACCCGCTTTTCGTCGGCGAGCCGACGGTCGGGTTGCTTTCTTGCTCTCCTCTTTCCCGGCCTTTTTCCCAGAAATTGAAAACAACATTTCTTTCTGTCCCTCGATCCTCTTTTTACCGCGCTTGAGCGACTGCTTCGCGGCGGGGCGAGCGGCCTTCGCGCTCTGGCGTAATGCGTCCATGAGATTGATGACCTTGGTCGAGGAGCGCTCTCTCGGAGCTTCGATCTTCAGACCCTTTGACTTCTTCTCAATGATCTCGCGCAGAGCGGCTTCGTACTGATCCTCGAATTTTTCGGGCTCAAAGTGTCCTGATTTGGTCTCGACGATGTGCTTGGCCAAATCCATCATATCTTTGCTAACTTTTACGTCTTCGATCTCGTCGAAGTATTCGTTCTCGTCGCGCACTTCATAAGGGTACCGCAGCAAGGTTCCCATGATGCCTTTGCCGCGTGGCTGCATCGCGACTATGTGCTCGCGGCTTGTGAGGACCACCCGGCCAATGGCCACCATATTCATCTTTTCGATGATGTTGCGGATAACGACGAAAGCGTCCTGCCCGGCATCGCCATCAGGCGCGATGTAGTACGGACGCTCATTGTAGAGCTCATCGATCTCTGATTTTGGAACGAACGCGTCGATCTCAATCGTCTTCCTGCTTTCGAGGGTAATCGACTCAAGCTCTTCGTCATTGATTTCGATGTATTGCCCCTTCTCGATCTGATAGCCCTTGATGATATTGGTGGACTCAACCTCTTCGCCCGTGTCCTCATCGACCTTGCGATATCGGATGCGGTTTCCCGTCTCTTTATTGATTTGGTTGAAGCTGATCTTTTCGCGTTCAGTGGTCGCGGGAAAAAGCTGGATGGGGCAAGAAACAAGCGAAAGGCGCAAGAAGCCTTTCCAATATGCGCGTGGGGCCATGACCAACTCCTACACAACAGGACACAACCGATTGTAGTCGTTCATGGTTGCCGCCGCACTGGCCAAATGCGAGCCCGTTCCCAATACGTTCGCCAAAAGATCGCGTGAACACCAGTCATGGCGTCATTTTTTCGATGTGTTCTGTGAAAAAATAGCGGGCCGCGCACCGGCGTATGCCTCGGCGCGGCCCCTTCCTGCCCGGCTTTAAGCCACACACGGGCAGAACTAATCGAAACCGAAATTTGAATATGGCGCGGGATCGCCGCCTAACGCCGACCTGGTGGCGGGGGACTTAAATTATATGTGCTCATTCTGTCTTGTGATTTAACGACAAGGATTTGATCATGTTTGCCATCGCGTCGGTCATTAGCAGATATGCCGGCCCCGAAAGCGGACATTCGTGGGTGCGGTCGATATGTCCGCTAAGTGCCAATAGCGGACATTCAGCCACAAGATTATCCTTTGGCGTTGTCCTGGTTCTAATTAGGCTGTTGATCAAATGGCAGAGGAACTGACCTACAAGAATGAAGCGGCGGCCGGATATGACCGAGCCTTTGCGCCCATCACGACGCATTTCGTACCCTTCTTGCTACGCGCGGCTCACATCGCGCCAGGGATGCGCGTCCTCGACATTGCCGCGGGCACAGGGCTCGCCGCCGAAGCGGCCCTCGGCGCTGTCGGCCCGACAGGCCACATCACCGCTGCCGACCTTTCGCCCGCGATGGTCGAGAAGGCGCGCGGCCGCTTTGCGAATGCGAAGAACGTGTCCGTCGCTGTCGAGGATGGGCACGCGCTTTCATTTCCGGATGGAACCTTCGATGCAGTTGTGTGCAGTCTCGGGCTGATGTTTTTTCCCGATCCACTACGCGGCCTTACAGAATTTCGTCGCGTACTTCGTCCGAGCGGCCGCGCCGCTGTTTCAGTGAACACTGTGCCACAACGGTCCTACAATACTCGTATCAATCTTGCCATTGCGCGGCACGTTCCATCCCTGATGGAAGCGTCCGCTCGCGTCTTTTCGCTCGGCGGTGAGGCTAAATTGAAATCGTTATTCGAGGCCGCAGATTTAGGCGATGTAGAGATCACGACAGAAAGGCATCGTTTCGTACTTCCCTCATTTGACGCCTATTTCGAGCCGTTC
>DATFVF010000278.1:0-8373 GCA_035260465.1 Pseudolabrys sp.
ACTTGTCGGGTAGCGGGATGAATTCGATCTCGTCGCCGGGCACCTTGCCGAAATGACCGGCTTTCCATTCGGCCTTCGCTTGTTCGATCCGCTCCTTGCGTGATGAAACGAAATTCCACCAAATATGGCGCGGGCCATCCATTGGCGCGCCGCCGACGATGACAAAGTGAGTGTCGATCACGGCCGTGATTGTCACGATGTCGCCCGGCCTGAACACGAGAAGCCGTCCCGCTTCGAATTTGTCGCCGGATATATCAACCGTCCCATCGATCACATAAATCGCACGCTCTTCGTGATTCGCCTCGAGCGGCAGCGCGGTACCAGCTTTCAAGTGCACATCGCCGAAGATGGTCTCGTGCACTGTCGGGACTGGTGAGCTTGCACCGTAGAGTGAACCGACCACGACGCGAACGTCCTTGCCGTTGTCCTTGACGGTCGGGAATTCGGCTGTCTCGTGATGCGCAAAGCCGGCATTCATTTCCTCTTTTGCCACCGGCAGCGCGACCCACATCTGCAAGCCGTGAATCGGTTCGTGGTCGACGCGCCGCTCCGGACGCGTGCGTTCGGAATGCACGATTCCGCGTCCCGCGGTCATCCAATTGACTTCACCCGGCTTAATCGCAATAGCGGTACCGAGGCTGTCACGATGCATGATCTCGCCGTCGAATAGATAAGTGACGGTCGCGAGCCCGATATGCGGATGCGGCCGAACGTCCAATCCGTTGCCCGCACGAAACTCTGCGGGGCCGAAATGATCGAAGAAGATAAAAGGCCCAACCATGCGCGTGCGCGCAGACGGTAGTGCGCGCCGCACCGCGAAGTCGCCAAGATCGACCGTGCGCGGCACAATCACCTGATCAATGGCGTCACATTGATAAGCATTGCCGGCGGCTGGATCTTTTCCAGGAAAAAAACTCATGTGGTCACTCCTTTTGGCGCTTCATCGACAAGTCTAATAGGCGCGAGCTCGCGCCGCGATCATTAACTTCCCGCTAACTATATCGTTGCGCTTGGCTGCTTTCACGTCATGGTTGGGGTCGCCCGACCTTACGCTTAAGGTTGCTTTTACGGCGGCATGTCTCACTACCGGAGCACCAGGATGGGGTCCCTGGCCGGAGGCGGGATGGGTTTTTTTGTGCGCGCATTTACGCGCCGGAATATATTTGCGATCGCCGTCGGCATAGTGCTGGCTGGCGCTCCTTTGATAGCCTTTAATTTCTGGCTTGAAAACCTGATCGATCGGCAGGGCGAAGCGGAGGTTCGGACCACCGCCAAACGCGCGCTATCGCTTGCCGAAGCCCGTATCAAAGACACCGTTGGAACGCTCGATGCTCTGGCGGCGCGCGGGGTCAACTCCTGTGAGCCCGGCCAAATCGAGGCGATGCGTTATGCGGCTTTCAACTCAATTCCGGTCAAAGAGATATCCATCGTCGGTCCCGACGGCGGGACGCTCTGCACGCATTTGGGTTTGCCGCTCGGCGAGCGCACAATGTTGTCCTCGGAGCTGCTGGTTGGCGCCGGCGGCTATTGGTTCGATATCATCGCATTGCCGACCGGCGAGCATATGGTGAGGCTACGCCGCCAGGTTGGCACAGGCCCGAACGGCGTGGCCGCTTTAGTGCCGACAACGCTGTTCCTCCCACAGGTTTCGACCAAGGGAGGTCCGTTCAGCGCCTCTGCGCGTATCATGACAAGGCAAGGAGCGGTTATAGGCGAAGTCGGCACCCGGCCCTACGAAGACGCCGGCACGAATTTTATGGCGAATACGAAATCCGACAAATTCGGTTTCGATGTGGAGATTCTGACACCGCGCGAGAGCATTGCTGCCGAGCATGCCGACCTCAAATGGTTCGGACTGTTCGGCGCCGGCCTCATCATGATGACAATCGCCGGTTTTGCTGTGCTGGCTCCACACCGTTCGCCGCGTAATCCGGTTACCGAGATCGCGCGCGCACTCGAAGCTGGAGAATTCGTTCCGTACTATCAGCCGATCGTCGACATCCGCTCCGGCCAGTTGCGAGGCGCCGAAGTGCTGGCGCGCTGGCGCAAGCCCGACGGAACGCTGGTGTTGCCCGGCGCGTTCATTCCCCTCATGGAATCAAGCGACTTGATCCACGACCTCACTCGAAATTTGATGCATAAGGTCTGCGTCGAGGCGGGTCCTGCCATCGGCCGCCGCCCTGACCTGAAGATTTCCTTCAATTTCGCCGGCAAACTTTTCAGCGAACCGACAATCGTAAAGGATGTGCGGAATATTTTTAGCAACTCGCCGATCAAGTTCTCGCAGGTCGTACTGGAAGTGACCGAACGCGACCCCATCGAGAACTTCACTGAAACCCGGCAGATCATCGCGGCCCTGCAAGGTCTGGGTGTCCGCATCGCTATCGATGATGTCGGCACTGGCCACAGCGGGCTTTCCTACATGCTCAAGCTTGGTGTCGATATCATCAAGATCGACAAGATGTTCGTTGACGCCATTGGTACCGATCGCAACTCCACAACCATCGTTGAAACGCTGGTCGACCTTGCGCGCAACATGCGCATGGACGTCATTGCCGAAGGCGTTGAGAATTTCGAACAAGTCATGCATTTGCGGGCGCTCGGTGTCCGCTCGGCCCAGGGCTACGTGTTCGCTCCGCCGTTGCCTGGAAGTTCTTTCCTACAACTCGTCGAAGCCATCGACCCACTCCAACCAGCGGCTACCGATTCGACGGCGAGTGCCGGTGAACGGCTGAACGCGGCGTCCGCGTAAGAGTTGCTGATTTCATGAAAAGGGGCGGCCTTTCGGCCGCCCAGTCAAAACGCCACGCGGGAGGAACCTCGTAACGGGTCGGCTGATGCCGGCCCACGTGACCAGACCATATGTGTTAGTGCCAATCCGCCATCCAATCCGCCATGGGACGCACTGATTCGTCAATCGAATTTTTCAGAAATGTGACACGACCATGCGCACGTGCTCGGTACGTGCCGACGACCATGCGCACGTGCTCGCCAAGTGCCGACGCGACTATTCGGGCGCCAATTCCTTTTCGATCGCGGCGACAATGCGCGGGTCGGTCGGCTCGAGCGCCGACGTAAAGCCCGCCTTCAGATAGCCGTCGCGTCCAACCAGGTATTTGTGGAAATTCCAGCGCGGCGCCTCCAGGGGGCGCTCCAGCGCGGCCCATCTAAAAAACGGGTGAGCGTCCTTGCCTTTCACGGCAACCTTTTCGGTGATGGGGAAGGTGACGTGGTACTCGCCCTGAGCGGTCGCGTGAATATCGCCCACGCCGCCCGGTTCCTGGCCGCCGAAGTCGTTGGACGGCACGCCGAGGACGATCAGCCCCTTGTCGTGGTAGCGGCTCCACAGCGCCTGCAGGCCCGCGTATTGGGGCGTATAGCCACACAGCGAGGCCGTGTTGACGACCAGCAGCGGATGGCCTGCGTAGGAGGACAGCAGGATTTCCCCGCCATCGAGGCCCTTGAAGGTGAAGGCATAGGCGGTGACATGGCTCATGGCTGTTGCGTGCGCAAAACGCGGGGAAAGGCTCACGAGTGACGCGGCCCCCAAAAGCACAAAATGTCGACGATTGATCATGGCGGCACCATAGCCCGCCGCCGAGCCGCTGACTGTGCAAAATTGCGTGAGAAAAGGCAGGCCGCTCAGCGCACAAACGCGGGTGATGCGAGAGGCTTTGCCGTTATGCCGCGAAACGCACGGTCGTTTCGAATGACGTGCCGCAGGCGTCGCATTGCCACAGATGCCGCACACGGCAGCCGTCAAGGCATTCCGACCATTCGGGGATGTAGATGCGATCGCCACATTGCGCGCATTCAATCACAGGACGCGAGCGCGCGTATCTTGTAATCTCGGGGGACAATTCCATAGGGCTTCTCCAAAATAACGACCCGTCCCCTGTTTCCCGTTGTGGTGTCCATCTTGACCTTAGGGCAGGCAACGTCAGGGTGTAAAGCAGCAGCACTGACGTAACATGCACCACGCTCGTGAATGTTTTGCGGCAGAACGATCAACATCGACTCAATATTTTCTACGGCCGTCAAACAACTGAATCTTCTTCGCACTGCAAAAATTTTCGCGCCTGACTCGTCACAAGGTCACGCCGAATTTTCCCAACATCCAGATCGTGCAGAGATACAGCACGAATGTGAGCACGCAACAGGCTGCGAGTGTGGCCCAGAATCCGATTCCGTGACGCAGCATTGCCGGCATCACCAGAAACATCGGCAATGTCGGGAGCACATACCAGAAGGTGGATTGGGCGTGCGCGGCGATGCGCTCGGCGTCGGTGGTATCATGCCACAGCCAAAGGATGCCGAGGATCGACACCAGCGGAAGCGAGACGATGAGCGCGCCGAGCGTCGGCGAGCGGCGCGCGACCTCCGAAACGGTTGCGATGATGACGCCGGACAAAGCCGCCCTGGCGGTGAGATAAAGCATGGGTTGCTCCTGGAAAACCTGAAGTCTGAGTACCACCGAGTACCACTTGGGAAGAAAGTCGCGTCAACACGATGGTGACACGCCGCCTCAATTTTCGAGTTCCGGGAACGATTTCAAAGGCTCAGCAATTGGACGGTCTGGATAAGCAGAAAACATAGAGGGGCGGTGATGGCCTCGGGGGAAGATTACGTTTTAAAAGCCGCGGAATTTCGTGCCCTGGCCGAGGCCGAGACCAACCCAAAAGTGAGAAACGAGTTCGAACAGCTGGCGCGAGCTTATTTGCGCCTGGCGGGACAGGCCAAGCGCAACGTCGAGACCGATATTACTTACGAGCCGCCGCCGCCAAAGCTTGATGATTCACAAACAGAGTCTTAGGCCGTCCGGCGCAGGTTCCACGACCGGCTATCCTGAAATTGTAAGGCCCGGTCTGAGCGGCGGCCGTTTTCATCTAGGCCGAGCTCAGGCGGGCAGTCCCCCAATCCGGCAAAGTTGAATAGAATGCGGGCCCAGCTGCCGGGACGGCGGTGTGGAGAGGCTCACGATGGGCCAAAAGACCCTTGAGAAACCGCGGACCAAGACCAAGCCAAAAACGCAGCGGCCGCCGCTATGGAAGGTGATCCTGCTCAATGACGACTTCACGCCGCGGGAATTCGTCGTGCTGGTCCTCAAGTCCGTCTTTCGGATGAACGAGAGTCATGCGTATAAGGTCATGATGACGGCCCACCAGAAGGGCGCCTGCGTGATCGCGGTGTATACCCGGGACGTGGCTGAGACCAAGGCGAAGGAAGCGACCGAAATGGGTCGCAGCAAAGGCTATCCGTTGTATTTCACGACGGAAAAAGAAGAGTAGGCGCGGAAACGATCATGATCAAAAACCGCGATCGCTTCCAGGCCCTCCAGAAGCGGCTGAGCGACCCCGCTTTGACGGGACTAGCCGTCCTCCTTGCGATACTCATGTTCGTGGTGGCACCGCTGCAAGCGGTGGGCGTGCTTGGCGCGCATCATTTTGCGATGGCCGTAGCGCTGGTGCTGGTCGCAGGAACCTTCATCGTGTCAGGCAGTGCGGTGGCCGTCACGGCGATGCTGACTGCCATCGCACTCGTCGTCGCGGCGACGACGATGAGATTGCGGCAACCCTCATTCGTCGATCTCTACCTTGACGCTATTGCCTGGATGATCGCCGGCGTGACGTTGAATATTGTCATCGCGCGTGCGGTGTTCGCACCGGGGCGTGTGAACTTGCACCGGATCGTCGGCGCGATCCTGCTTTACCTCGTCATAGGCTTTACGTTCGTGGCGATGTACTGCTTTGTGGCGCTGATGGTGCCCGATGCGTTCACCGGTCTGAAGCCTTTGGCCGACAATCTCGGCGTCGCCAGCAACTTTGGGTATTTCAGCTTCGTGACCCTGACGTCAGTCGGGTACGGCGATATTGTCCCCGTACACCCCTTCGCGCGCGGCCTCGCCAATATCGAGGCCATTATCGGGCAGCTTTATCCGGCGACGCTGCTGGCGCGGCTCGTTACCCTCGCGGGAACCGAGCAACGGTAAGTGTCAGCCCAACGCGTGCTTAATCTGTCGTGCTACTTCGCGTCTACCGTGGCCGTGGTTTTCAGCACGATGGCGATGTCCGGCTTCTCCGCTCCCGCGGCCGGCAATAACTTCTGCGGAGTCAGTGTGGGCTGGGGCGTGATCAAGGTCGCGACGGCGTGCCCGATCATTGGCAACAAGGCAGCCTGTTTGCGATTCTGCGCGTAGAGATACATCCCCGCCAGCACCACCACGATCACCACCAGGATGACCAGCGTGTTGATCGTCGTATCCGGGCTGCGGCCGCGCCGCCGCTTGCGTGCCGCCGGCTTGCGCGATGCCTTTTTGGCTGCTGCCTTTCGCTTCTTCGCCATGTCGTAGAGCTCCCCTCGATGGTGTGGCCAACTCACGGCACTGCACCGCAATTCACGTCATTATTCCGGAGCACATCATTTCAATACAAACCGGCCCCGGGGCTAAGCCGCCTCGGGGGCGCAAAATCAACAAACACCGAATCACTGCCGTGAGATTAGCCGATTCGACGGCTTAATGGGTGAACGCGGCCCGGCGCGCAGCGGCCGCCGAATCGACTACTGGCCGCAATTCCACATCGGGCCGATCGGCGTCTGCGTCCAGCAAGGGCCGAAGCCGCCGCCGTTCCAGCGTCCGCGATAGAAGCCCGGCCAGGCTGGGCCGTAATATTGCGGCCCGTGCACCCTGTAATAATGCTCCGCCCGTTCGCGTGCGATCACTTCCGGCGGGCGATAGCCGGGCAGGAAGCCGTAGCCGTGCCAGTGACGGTCGACATGCCGCTTTTTATGGACGGGCGCTGTCGGCGCGGGGTCGGCTGCTGCGGCCGTTGCCAGCAGGAGGCATGCCGCAATGGAGATGGCGCCGGAAATCGTCCGCGGCATTGAGGACCTTTCGCAAAGAGAAGCAGGGTGTGAGGGCCAGTTGGCCGCCTATTTCATGGTAAAACTGAGACGCGCGTGAGCTCACCAAAATCTGCAAAAAAGGGGAAACGATGCCGCAGCGTGTTTTGATAACGGCCGGCGCTGCCGGCATCGGCCGGGAATTTGCGCGTGCCTTTGCAGCGATCGGCGCCAAGGTCTTCGTCTGCGATATCGACGACAAGGCGCTCGCTGCGATCGCCAACGAAATCCCCGGCCTCGTGGCCAGACGCTGCGACATGGCAAACCGCACGGACATCGAGCGCATGGTGCCGGAGGCGGTTGCGGCGCTGGGCGGGCTCGATGTGCTCATCAACAATGCCGGCATTGCGGGCCTCACGCTGGCGGTCGCCGACTATCCGCCGGACGATTGGGACAAGGTGGTCGCCGTCAATCTCACCGCCATGTTCGACGTCTCGCGGCTTGCCATCCCGCACCTGAAGCAATCGAAAGCCGGCTGCATCATCAACATGTCGTCGATTGCGGGCCGGTACGGCTTTGCCAATCGCAGCCCTTATGCGGCGACCAAATGGGGCGTGATCGGGTTGACCAAGACGCTGGCGATGGAGCTCGGCGAGTGGGGCATCCGCGTTAACGCGATCGCGCCCGGCGCGGTCGAGGGCGACCGCATCGTGCGGGTCTTTGCCGGCCGCGCGCAGATCAGCGGCAAATCGATGGAGGAGGTGAAGGCGGAGGCCTTTGCCGCCCAGTCGATCAAGGCGATGATCGACCCGAAGGACATCGCGCAGCTCGCGGTGTTCCTTGCATCAGACGCAGCGAAATCGATCTCGGGGCAGGTGATCCCGATCGACAATGACCGGCAGAAGGCGTGAGCCGCTGCCGCAGTCTGGGAAAATACCCTTTAAAAGGTACTTGACACAGTACCTATATGTACTAACTATTAGTTTAGAATAATGATTATTGAAGGCAAAAATGGCATGTCGAAATATACACAATTGGGAGAATACCTGAAAAAGCAGGCGCGCGAATATGTACCGATGACGTTTGCGGAGATTGAAAAGATCACCGGCACGAAGTTGCCTGCCTCCGCTCGCTATCGCGCATGGTGGAGCAACAACGATTTCAATAGCGTGCTGACGAAGGTCTGGCTCGATGCCGGCTTCAAGAGCGAGCAAGTGGACATGGCCGCGCGTAAGCTGGTGTTTCATCGCGTGCGCCCCGCGAAGATGTCGTCAGAGTCACCGGGTCACCATCCGGCCCTCGGTGCGATGAAGGGTCTCATCCGCATCGTGCCGGGCACCGATCTCACGCAGCCTGCCGATCCGGAGTGGGGTGCCTCCGTTGATGGCGGGGCGAAATAGATGCAGCCCCTGTTGTGGGATACTTGCGCGGCGATTTGGATTTACGAAGGCGCGCAGTTGTCGCAAGGCGCGCTCGAAGCAATCGACGCAGCCCATCGCGAGGGTGCTGCTTCCTTTATCTCACCGATCACGG
>DATFVF010000279.1:0-12040 GCA_035260465.1 Pseudolabrys sp.
GGCTGGTGTTATGTCGACAAGAAATTTGTCGATCTCGACGGCCGCACCACGCCGCAAATCGGGCCGATACCGCGTTTCGTCTGACCGTTAAGCCGTTTTCGGCAATGGTATCGGCGCCAATTCGTGCGGCGGGTAATGCGCGAGCGCCTGGAGCGCGCCCACATCGATAAATTCGATCTTGCGGTCGCTGTCTGCGTGACGCGGCCGAACGCCGCTGAATCACGCAGACCAAACCTTCGCGACGCCGCACAAATTGGTATGGCGGAGTCGCGGCACACTGATGGCAATGTCGAGGCACGCCAATGCCAAAAACTTTGCAACGCCCTTGATTGCGCGGGCGATCGGTCTAACTAACGCAGATAGTAGAGCAAACGGCGGCATGCGTCGCGAAAACGACAACCCTCCAATTGAGAGGAATGTGCGATGAAGCTGAATACTGCGCAAATCGAACGGACCATGGGCCAGATAAATGCCGAAGCAATTCCGGCGGATCATCCGCTGATCGCCCAGCTCACACCGCTGTTCGGAGATCACACCTATTTCCTTGACAGCAGCGGCCTCAACATCGTTGAGCCTGCTGAACCAAGCGCCAAGGGTGACCAACTCGGTGTCGTGGTGAACCTCGCCGAATGGACCGGCTCTAAAACGACGCAACTTAAGCCACACGCGCCCGAAACGACCGATCTGTTGGTGACGCTTGGAACGAACACCGGGCACTAGCAAGCGCTAAGTGTAGGTTAGAGCAATCAAAGAACCACGGCGCGCGCGGTGTATCGGAGTCGCAGGCGCGCGAAGGTTGCTTGCGCCGCGAATGTTGCCAGATTGCAGGCAAACCAAACCATGCTCGCGGCCGGAACCTCTGATCGTATGCTTTGTTTGCTGTTGTGCTTGTTGGGCGGGGAGATCTTCTGCATGCATAGGAGGTGAGAATGCGATCATCTACGACGACGTTTTCTGTCCTTGCTGTCGCCGCCACCCTGGTTGTGCCGCCGCTGACGGCAAGCGCGCAGAATCAGTCTCCCTCATCCTCGCCGCCCTCGACAACGTCGCCCAGCCCATCCACGCCGTCCGCCGATATTTCCGAACAGAAGCTTGACGCCGCCGCGGCCGCGGTGAAGGGCGTGGCCACCGTCAAACAGGACTATGAGCAAAAGCTGGCGCAGGCGCCCAGACCCGAACAGGATCGTCTCGTTGACGAGGCGCAAACCGCGATGGCGAAGGCGGTCACCGACCAGGGCCTTACTGTTGAGGAATATACCAAAATCCTGCAGGTCGCGCAGAACGATCCCACGGTGCACGAAAAGATCATTCAGCGGCTGAAGTTGAATCGCTGATTGGCCGACAAATTCCCTGCGCCGTGTGCGATCGGCGCAGGGATTTCACATTTCACGCGCGTATCGCAAATTGAGAGCTACTTCATCTCCGCCATGCACTTTTTCACGAAGGCGGACTTCTGCTCCATCGGGATTTTTTCGCGCATCGCCCGGTCGTCGCACACGCGCATTTTCTTGGCGTCACTTTGCTGCAGCATCCTCTCCGGTGCTGTCGATTTCATGCTCGTCGCTTGCACGGGCGTTGATAGCCAGAGCATACAGAGGCCGGAAATAACCAAAATTGAGCGGTGCATGTCGGCCTCCTAAAGCTGACGAGCACGAAGCTTGCGCGTCGCCTTGGGCCGAGGCAAGTCCTGGCCATCACGAAGCGCCGCGGGCCTCAGTGACCTTTGCCCATGCGGTGGAGCTTGAGCACGGTATAGACCGTATCGCTCGCCGGTGTCGGAATTCCAAACTCGCGGCCGAGCGCACGCACTTTGCCAGCGAGCCAATCAAGCTCCAGGCGGTTTCCGCGCTCGAGATCGTGCGCCATCGACGCTTTCATGCCGGGCTCGACCTTGCTGGCGAGAAAATTCATGCGCTCTTCGAGGTAGGCGGGATCCAGCGCGACACCTTTCGCTTTGCCGACCGCAAAAGCCTCATCCATCAGCGCACGAAAAAAGCCGCGCAATTCGGGATCGGCGGCAATGGGGCCGATCGGAGAGCGCAGCGCCGCCGTCGAACCCGCCATTGCGGTCAGGAAGATAAATTTCTGCCACAGCTCGCGGTCGATGTCGGCGGACAGGGCAATGTCGAGCTTGGCCGCTTTGCCCGCATCTACAAAAGCGTTGAGCGTGTCATCCGGTCGCTTGTCGGCGCGGCCGAACCGGATCGTGGCGAATTGGCTAGTGTGCTTGATAATGCCGGGCGACGCGATGGTCGTTGCAATATAAGCGGCGCCGCCGACCGTATGCTCGGCGCCGACCACCGATGAAATGCGATCGACGCTGTCGACCCCGTTCTGAAATGTAATGAGTCGGCTGTTCGGACCGAGAAGAGGGCGCGCTGCCGCTGCTGCTGTCTCTGTATCCCACAGCTTCACCGCAAACAGCACGATATCGACCGGTCCCACTTTCGCGGGGTCGTCGGTGACGTTCGGCTTCGGCAGATTCAAATCGCCGTGCACGCTTTCAATCTTGAGGCCATTTTTGGCAATCGCGTCGCGATGGGCGCCACGCGCGATGAAGAAAACGTCGTGTCCGGTCGCTGCCATGCGCGCACCGAAATACCCACCGACTGCACCGGCCGCCATTGCTGCAATACGCATGAATTTGCTCCCAATCCAGACGGAGAGATCAGTACCCGCCGCCGCTCCGCGTGCCAATGCAAAAAAATGACCCGGCTCGATGCCGGGTCATTCAGGCCAGGTTTGCGGGAAATCTAGTAGCGGCCGGAGGCGCGAATGTTGCTCCACGTCCGCTGCGCTGGGCTTTGTGGCAGCGGCGCGTAAGCATACGAAGCTTGCTCAATCTTGGCACGCGCGATCGCAGTCTGTGGCAGCACGACGACTCTGGCGCCGATCTTCACGCGATTGTAGAGGTCGATCACGTCGTTATTGGTCAGGCGAATACAGCCACTCGACACTTGTTTGCCGATTGTGCTCGGCGCGTTGGTGCCGTGAATTCGGTATTGCGTGCCGGCGATGTACATGGCGCGCGCACCGAGCGGATTGCCCGGGCCGCCGGCAGTCATGCGCGGCAGGTAGGGCTGACGCGAGAGCATCTCAGCCGGCGGATGCCAATCCGGCCACTCAGCCTTGCGTTCGACCGATTTTACGCCCGACCAGGTGAATCCTTCGCGGCCAACGCCGATGCCGTAGCGTATCGCCTTGCCGTTGCCGAGAACGTAATAGAGGAATGTGTGAGGCGTATCGATGACGACAGTGCCGGCCGGCTCGTTGCTTGCGTAATTGACGATCTGGCGTTGCAAGCGTGGATCGACGACCTGAGCGTCGTCATTTTCGTCGGCCGGGGCGGGCTCGACAGCTTGCGGTTCAATTTGGGTTTGCGTGGGCGGGGTGAGGAAGGCAAAGAGCGATTCGGCTTTTGCAACGTTGCACGACAGCGCCGTTGCGGCGATCGCCGCGGCAACACTGAACAACCTGGACATGGCACCCTCGTTGGTTTCTCCCCTCCCTTGTGGTGAGAGAATGACCGAGAAGGTTCAAAGGTTCCGTGAAGTCGCTTGAGTAAAAACTCTTAAAGCGTAGGAACGAATTAGCGAAAATTGAGCTCGGTGCGCCCCTAGTCTTTTCGCCTGTGCCACCCAACCACTGCGTCAGGGACGCTGTCGGTTGAGGCGAAATAGGGTTTGATATCGAGCAGTGGTGTGCCGTCCAGGCAATCGAGCCCAATCACAGACAGCCGGCTACCGTCGACGCGCAACAGCTTGACCACGCTCATGGCAATTGGGTTAGGCCGTGCGGGAGATCGCAGGGCGAAGGTCCCGCGTTGAACGCCGTAGTGGCCCGGGACCTGGAGCACGAGCGTCCGCGGCGATTTATCCATCCAGTAGAGAAGCACAACGTGGGTGCAGGTCTCGACGTCCTTGAGACCATCGCGCCAGCGCGGATCGACGTCGACGATGCAAACGGCTTCGGATTCACGAGCGTTCTTGGGGCAGTCCTTGCGCTCTTTCCAGGGCGTGTGGATACGACCAATGAAATAGAGGCCGGCGTCGGGCTCCCGCGGCAACTCGACCGTCTTTTCGCCGTCCCAGATACCGAAGTCCTTGCTCGGGCTCATGCGCCTTCCTTAGCCCGCCCATACCGGGTCATTTGCCGGTTGTTCGGCGAGAAGACTAGCAAGAACCGCCACCGGACGCTGGCTGTTCGCTTAGGAGGCGCTAACCAGTCTTTGCGATGGTCTATTTCCGGCCTTGCTGCTATGTGTTTAAACGTATAAAGATATCCTTATATAGTGGGAAATTGCCCATATGGGCATAGGTGTAAGTGTATGGGTCTGATGAGCAGCACCGGAAAGCTCAGCTTCGACGCCCTCAATTCAGCGCTCAAAGCCGCGGGCGAAGAGACCCGCCTACGGGTCCTGGCCCTTCTGGCTGAGGCTGAACTGACCGTCTCTGACCTCACGGATATTTTGCGTCAGTCGCAGCCGCGCATTTCGCGCCATCTCAAGCTCCTGGCCGAGGCCGGGCTTGTCGAGCGGTTTCGCGAAGGCACCTGGGCGTTCTTTCGCCTGGCGGAGCAAGGCAGCGGCGCGGAAGTTGCGCGCGCGTTGATTGACCGCCTCAACCCCGCTGACCAAATCATTGCACGCGATCGGGCGCGCCTTGCGTCGGTGCGGCAGGCGCGTGCCGCCGCCGCGCAAGCCTATTTCCGCTCACACGCCGTCGAATGGGACCGCATCCGCAAGCTGCACGTGACTGACGAAGCGGTGGAAGACGCCATCCGTGCTGCGCTTTCCGATAAACCATTTCGCTCGCTGCTCGACCTCGGCACCGGCACCGGGCGTATGCTCGAACTGTTTGGACATGAGATAGAGAGAGGGCTCGGGCTCGATCTCTCGCTCGACATGTTATTGCTCGCGCGCGACCGGCTGGAGCGCGCCGGCTTGAAGAACTGCAGCGTGCGGCAAGGCGACTTATACGATTTGCCACTCGCCAACGATTCCTTCGATGTGGTCATCGTGCATCAGGTGCTTCACTTCCTCGAGGATGGCGCGCGCGCCATCCGCGAAGCGTCGCGTGTGCTCCGTCCGGGCGGGCGGCTGCTGGTGGTCGACTTTGCCCCGCACGAACAGGAATTCCTGCGTGAGCAATTCGCGCATCGCCGTTTGGGATTTGCGCCCGAAACAGTCACGCAATGGATGACGGCCTCGGGCCTCGAGCCCGTACTGCATAAATCCCTTACGCCGGAGCCGAGCTCCGACGGCAAGATCGCGGTGTCGCTATGGCTCGCGCGGGACACACGCGCGCTCATGGCGACGCCACAGCGGCGGGAGGTGGCGTGATGAATAGTCCCGTCCGCCTGAGCCGCTTCACGCGCGGAGATGCGCCCCGCATCGACGTCTCATTTGAATTCTTCCCGCCGAATAGCGAGGAGATGGACAAGATCCTCTGGGAATCGATTGAGCGGCTGGCGCCGTTGGCGCCAAACTTTGTGTCGGTGACATACGGCGCGGGCGGCACCACCCGCGAGCGCACCCACGCGACCGTCAAACGTATTTTGGCCGAAACACCACTGACGCCGGCTGCGCATCTGACGTGCGTCGCGGCGACACGCGAAGAAATTGACGCGATCGTGCGCAACTACCATGGCGTCGGGGTGCGCCACATCGTGGCGCTACGCGGAGACCCCGCGGGTGGGGCCGGTACAAAATATGCGCCGCATCCCGGGGGCTATCAAAACGCCGCCGATCTCACCGCCGGCATCAAGCGCATCGCCTCCAACTTTGAGATCTCGGTTTCTGCCTATCCCGAAAAGCACCCCGACAGCCCCACGGTCGAGGCCGACATCGACATGCTCAAGGCAAAAGTCGATGCCGGCGCGACCCGCGCCATCACGCAATTCTTCTTCGAGAACGACCTTTATTTCCGCTATCTCGACCGTGTCCGCGCGCGTGGGATCGACATCCCCATCGTGCCCGGCATTTTGCCCGTGCAGAACTTCAAGGCCACGACAGGCTTTGCCAAACGTTGCGGCGCTTCCATTCCGGCATGGCTAGTGGAGCGGTTTCACGGTCTCGATCAGGATACCGCCACGCGCAAACTGATCGCCGCCGCCGTCGCCGCCGAGCAGGTTTTTGACCTCGTCGACCGCGGCGTCACCACCTTCCATTTTTACACCATGAATCGCGCCGACCTCGTCTTCGCAATTTGCCACCTGCTGGGCTTAAGGCCCGCTGCTTCCCTCTCCCAAGGGGAGAGGGTGCCCGAGCGAAGCGGGGGCGGATGAGGGGTTATGGCTTCATTTATGCATAAGCAAGTGGCGAGTCACCATGCCGAACAGTAGCGTTCGATCAGAATTTGCTGAGGCGCTCAGGCAGCGCATCCTTGTGCTCGATGGTGCCATGGGCACCATGATCCAGGGCCTCAAGCTCGACGAAGAAGGGTACCGCGGCGCGCGCTTCGACGCCTGGAACCGTGAGGTGCGCGGTAACAACGACCTGCTCAATTTGAGCCGGCCGGACGCCGTCCGCGACATCCATCTCGCTTACTTTCGCGCCGGTGCAGACATCGTTTCCACCAATACATTCTCCTCGACAGCGATCGCCCAGGCCGACTATGGCATGGAGGGCATCGCTTACGAGCTGAACCAGGCCGGTGCGACGCTTGCACGAGAAGCGGCAGTCCTCGCGCAAAAAGAAGATGGCCGCCGCCGCTTTGTCGCCGGCGCTCTCGGGCCGACCAATCGCACCGCGTCGATATCGCCGGACGTTGCCAATCCGGGCTTCCGCGCGATCACTTTCGACCAATTGCGTATCGCCTATGCCGAGCAAGTGCGCGGTCTGATCGACGGTGGCGCCGACTTGCTGCTCATCGAAACGATCTTCGACACGCTCAACGCCAAAGCGGCAATCTTCGCCATCGCGGAGATCTGCGCGGAGCGCGGTCTCGACGTGCCGGTAATGATTTCCGGCACCATTACCGACCGTTCCGGGCGCTTGCTATCGGGACAAACGCCGGGCGGGTTCTGGAATTCGGTCAAGCACGCAAATCCGGTGACCATTGGGCTCAACTGCGCGCTCGGTGCGAGTGAGATGCGGGCGCATATCGACGAACTGGGAAGGCTCGCCGATACATTCGTCTGCGCATACCCGAACGCCGGATTGCCGAATGAATTCGGCTACTACGATGAAAGCCCCGAGTACATGGCCGAGCTGTTGGGCGAATTCGCCGAGGCCGGCCTGGTCAATGTTGTGGGTGGCTGCTGCGGAACGACGCCTGAACATATCGCCGCGATTGCAAAAATTGTCACCGGCAAGACGCCGCGTCCCATTCCGGACGTACCACGCCAGTTACGGTTGTCGGGACTCGAATCTTTCGCGCTTACCCCTGAAATTCCATTCGTGAATGTGGGCGAGCGCACGAACGTTACGGGCTCGGCCAAATTCCGAAAACTGATCACCGCTGGCGACTATCCGGCAGCGCTGTCGATAGCGCGCGAACAGGTGGAAAACGGCGCCCAGGTGATCGACGTCAACATGGACGAAGGCTTGCTCGATTCGGAGCAGGCGATGACGACGTTCCTCAATCTCATTGCTGCCGAGCCCGACATCGCGCGCGTACCCGTGATGGTCGATTCGTCGAAATTTTCGGTCATCGAGGCCGGTCTCAAGTGCGTGCAAGGCAAGGCCGTCGTGAACTCGATATCGATGAAAGAAGGCGAGGCTGCATTCATCGAACATGCCCGCACGGTTCGCCGCTATGGCGCGGCCGTGGTGGTGATGGCGTTCGACGAGAAGGGCCAGGCCGATACTCTTGAACGCAAGACAACGATCTGCAAGCGCGCTTACGACATCCTGGTCAATCAGGTCGGCTTTCCGCCTGAGGATATTATCTTTGATCCGAATATCTTCGCCGTTGCGACCGGCATGGAAGAGCACAACGGCTACGGCGTCGACTTTATCGAAGGGACGCGCTGGATCCGCAAGAATCTTCCGCATGCGCACGTATCCGGTGGTGTCTCGAACCTGTCGTTTTCGTTCCGTGGCAACGAGCGGGTGCGGCAGGCCATGCACTCGGTGTTCTTGTTTCACGCCATCAAGGCTGGAATGGACCTGGGCATCGTCAATGCCGGCCAGATTGCGGTTTATGACGATCTCGAACCCGAATTGCGTGAGGCATGCGAAGACGTGGTGCTCAATCGCCGAGCCGATGCATCCGAACGGCTGCTCGACATCGCCAAAAAATTTCACGGTGCAGGGCAGGAGGCCAAGGAAGTCGATCTGGCGTGGCGCGAGCAGCCGGTCGAGAAGCGGCTATCCCATGCGCTCGTGCATGGTATCACCGATTTCATCGAAACGGATGTGGAAGAGGCGCGCATCCGTGCGAAGCGTCCGCTCGATGTGATCGAAGGCCCGTTGATGACCGGCATGAACATCGTCGGCGATCTCTTTGGCTCGGGAAAAATGTTTCTCCCGCAGGTGGTGAAATCGGCACGCGTGATGAAGCAAGCCGTCGCGTATCTGATGCCCTTCATGGAACAGTCACAGGACGGACGTCAGCACGGCGGCTCTAACGGCAAGATCGTGATGGCGACGGTAAAAGGCGATGTCCACGATATCGGAAAGAACATCGTTGGCGTTGTGCTTCAGTGCAACAACTACGAAGTCGTTGACCTCGGCGTCATGGTTCCGGCGGCCAAAATTCTGGAAACCGCCAAGGCGCACAATGCGGACATCATCGGGCTTTCCGGATTGATTACGCCCTCGCTCGACGAAATGTGCCATGTCGCTGCCGAAATGGAGCGGCAGGGCTTCGAGCTGCCTTTGCTGATCGGTGGCGCGACCACAAGCCGCGTCCACACCGCAGTCAAGATTCATCCGAATTACCGGCGTGGGCAGACGGTTTATGTCAACGACGCAAGTCGCGCGGTCGGCGTGGCGCAGTCGCTGATGTCGGTCAATACGCGCGCCGGCTACGTGGCCGAGTTGCGCGGAGAATACGCCCGCATTGCCGCCGCGCACGCGCGTGCACAGGAAGACAAGGCGCGACTGCCGCTCGCGACGGCGCGTGCCAATGCCCTCAAGCTTGACTGGTCGGGCGCCTATCAGCCGCCGAAGCCGCGCTTCATCGGCACCAAGGTTCTGAGCGATTATTCGATTAAGCAATTGATCGACTATATCGACTGGACGCCCTTCTTCTCAACCTGGGAGCTTGCCGGGAAATTCCCCGCCATCCTTGACGATGCAAAATATGGCCCGGCTGCGCGTCCTTTGTACGAAGACGCACGCGCAATGCTGGACAAGATTGTGGCTGAGAATTGGTTCAAGGCGAGTGGTGTATTTGGCTTTTGGCCGGCCAATGCCGAGGGTGACGATATCCTCGTTTACGGCGACGAATCTCGCGGCGAGCCGATTGCGGTATTACATACGCTTCGGCAACAGCTCTCCAAGCGCGAAGGTCGCGCCAATACAGCGCTGAGCGATTTCATTGCGCCACGGAGCAGGGGCCTTGCGGACTATATCGGCGCCTTCACCGTAACAGCCGGTATCGGCGAAGATGAGGTCGCTGAACGCTTCAAGCGCGCGAATGACGACTATTCAGCGATCATGGTGAAGGCATTGGCCGATCGCCTGGCAGAGGCCTTTGCCGAGCGCTTACATCAACGTGCGCGCAAAGAATTCTGGGGTTATGCGCCGGACGAAGCGATGACTGCTGAGCAGCTGATCGCCGAGAAATATCACGGCATCCGCCCGGCGCCCGGATATCCGGCGCAACCCGATCACACTGAAAAAGGCACACTGTTCAAGCTGCTGGAAAGCGAGCGCGTCGGCGTGAAGCTGACCGAGAGCTTTGCGATGTGGCCGGGGGCCGCTGTGTGCGGATTGTATTTCAGCCATCCGCAGAGCGCGTATTTCGGTGTCGGCAAAATCGAGCGCGATCAGGTTGAAGATTATGCGCGACGGAAAAACTGGAGCGTTGGCGAGTGCGAGCGATGGCTGGCGCCAATTCTCAATTACGATGTGCACGCTTCGCCCAGCATCGTAGCGGCGTAATTTCGGAAAACAAAACACCGGAGAATTCGCTCTCCGGTGTCTATATCCCTCGGCCGGTTTTACACCGGCAATTTTTCGTTTGGCGTCGTCGTCGGCCTCTTGAACTCAAAATGCCCCGAGCAATATCGCGCCGACGAAAGCAAATACGGCGCACACCGCCAGTACATTCAGCTTCAAGGCAAGGTCCACGGCAGGTGCCTCCCTTGTTGAGGTGATGAAACGCTAGCACACAACGCGAAGGCGTCGATATTGGTCCGTCTCGATCTGGCGAAATTTAGGCGGACGGCTATGCTTGCTGCACATGTCGAGACCAACCGATTGATCGCGCTTCGCAAAAAAACCTTGGGGGAAAAAGATGCGGCAGCGCAAAACTGGTTTGGGTGGTATTTTCGATGACAAATTGGCGACAATCCGCAATAAGTTGTCGGCATCCGGCCACCGGCAAGCAGCCAAACCGGATAACGTAAAATCACAATGTGAGGTCGATCGGAGCTACGGGCTCCATCGTTCTCGCGTAGAAACTTGTGTTTTGGAGGATTCAATGCTGCGTTTGCGCCAAGCTTTACTGGCACTCGCCTTTTGCGCTGCCGCGCTGCTTGCCACGGGGCAACTTGCGCAAATTGTACAAGCGCAAACGCCGGGCCCATCGTGGCCGCAGCGACCTGTCCGCTTCATCATTCCGCTTGGACCGGGATCGGGCGTCGATATCACAGCCCGGCTGCTGGCCGACAAGCTTGCGGCGAAATGGGGTCAGCCGGTGGTGGTCGAAAATCGCCCTGGCGGCGATGCATTCCTCGCGATCACCGCGGTGCTCAATGCGCATGATGACCACGTGTTGCTGTTTGCGCCGGCTTCCACGTTCACGGCGCATTCTTTGTTGCACGAAAAGCTGCCATACGATCCGAAAGACCTCACACCTATCGCGCGCGTGACCAACACACTTATCGCACTCGGCGTGCCGGCCGATCTCAATGTTTCTTCGGTAAAGGAACTGGCCGCCAAAATTAAAGCGGACCCCGGCAAGTTGAATTACGCATCCGTCACCGGCGCCAATGATTTGCTGTTTGCCGCTTGGCTGAAAACCGAAAACCTGGACATGGCCAAGGTCCCCTACAAAGACGCGGTTCAGGCCATCAACGATCTGGCCGAAGGGCGCATCCAAGCCTTCGTCGGTGCCTATGCGATCATGCGGCCGCGCGTGCAGGCCGGTAAGGTCAAGGTGATCGCCTTGACCAATCGGCAACACGCAAAGGCCCTGGATAACATTCCGACTGCGTCGGAATCGGGGTACAAGTCGCTCGAATTTGATGGGCTGGTTGGCTTGTTCGGCCCGCGCGATTTTCCGCCGGCGGTTCGCGACCGTATCGCAGCTGACATTCGCGAAATCGTCAGCGACCCGGACATCGAGGCGAAGTTGAGCGCGACCGGGCAATTGGTCAACCCAGGCACACCGGCCGAATTCGCAACGGCGCTCGATGATCAGCGGGCAACTGTGAAACTGATCGGCGACACCCTCGGTATCAAGCCGGCTTCGCAGTGAAGCTATAGGCCTATCCCTCGATCAGCCGCACGATCGCGTCCGTCGCCCGGCGAACGTGGGGAATCGCAATAAATGCGAGCACCGCAGCGACCGGCCAGCCGGTGAAGAAGGCCTTGAGCCATCGCGGCACAAAGTCGGCGCGAAATCCGATGTTTGTGAAGGTGACGACTCCGCTCACAACGAAGACGATGAGTGCGCTGATGATGACCGGAAAAATAAACCTGGCCTTGCCTTCCATTGCATCCCCCGAACGTATGAGCCCGGACTTGGGAGCCCGGTTTTCGCACCGTCTCATGCGCCAATAAGCGCCCCGCGCGATGTGTAACGAAAGGACCGGGCGGTTCAAGGGCAAAGCTGATTTGGCAAGGAATCCTTATCCTTAACGGAATTGCCGCCAACGGGCGTTGAAGCCTCGTTAAAGAAACTCCTCGCATTTTCGTGGGTATGAA